>VFFB01000017.1 GCA_018882585.1 Candidatus Kapaibacterium sp. | reverse complement strand
GCGATGCGCTTTACGCTCTACACGCAGGATACAGTCCTTGGTTACCAAGCCTTCTGGGCCGAATTGAACCAAGACGTTCTGAACATCTCGTTCTCGCTGTATCGCGATCAGGGCGGTGCTCCTGGTGATGAGCGCGTTGCCAACTCGACGGTTCTCCGTCGCCGTGGCGAAGACGAACTTGATAACGACACGGAAGCAAAGTTCGGTCGCTATGTAACGTATCTGCTGGCAACACCGGTCGTTCTTGCTCCGGGTGAGTACTGGGCATCTGTTGCTCAGCTCGGTACCGAAGGTTACGAACTCGGCGCTTCGGCCTCGCGCATGGGTATGGTCACCACGGTGTACTCGGATATTCCGACGTTCGGCGCTGGTAACCGCTCGCTGATGATCGACAAGAACTTCCGTGCCCGCGTTCGTGGTGGCTCGCTGCTGAACGATAACCGCTTCGCCTATGAAATGACACGTTTCAGCGGTGATTGGGTGCCGTTCACACCGACCATCGGTAATCCTGGTTATGGCCACCTGAATGCCATGGGTAATTCGCTCGGCTATCCGACGTTTACGCGTGGCTCGTGGATCCCGCTGCTCCGTCCGTACCTTGGCAACCGTACGTTCAGCTCGCCGCCGGTCTTCGTTGACTGCGTGGTGCCTGTTGAACTGACGTACTTCGATGCTAAGGCTCGCGGCACGGGCGTCGACCTCTTCTGGGAGACGGCTTCCGAATCGAAGAACGCAGGCTTCCACGTTGAGCGCCGCTCAATGAAGGAAACCACGAACCTCTCGACAGGAAAGACCTCGCTGACGTGCGTTGACAACTCCAATGCTGCTGACGCTCCGTGGACATCGATCGCTTTTGTTCAAGGCGCTGGCAACACGACAACGTCAACGAACTACAAGCACTTTGACAACGATGTGCTTTCCGGAGCTCTGTATGAGTATCGTCTGCGTCAGGTCGACTTTGACGGAACTGAAAGCTTCTCGAACATCGTGAACGTCTCCTTTGGCGACGAGTCATCGGTTGCTCTGGAAGACAACTTCCCGAATCCATCGAACGGCAAGACGACCTTCCGCTTCCGCGTTCCGTTCAGCACGAACGTGAAGCTTGAAGTGTTCGACATGATGGGTAACCTGGTGCGTTCGCTGTACAACGAATCAGTTGCAGGTTCGAACGGTACGTATGCCATCGAATGGGATGGCCGCGATGCCAACGACTTCGAAGTTGCCTCCGGCTCGTACATGTACAAGCTCACGGCTGGTGACGCTGTCCTTTCGCGTACGATGACCGTCGTTCGCTAAGAGTAACATCGTAGATCAATACGGCCCCTATCTCGAATGAGATAGGGGCCGTTTCTTTTTGCGACAGCTTTAAGTGATGGAGGACGCAAGGCGGCCGGAGGATGATGCATAGGATTACACGATCACGGGCTGGAATGGGAAAGTGCCCAGAATTACATGGAAGCGCAGTGATCTTTCTTATGTTGTACAATGATGCTTTTGTGGCGTTACAGTCTGCTCTTGTACGCGATTTGTTTCGCTGGCAGCTGTGCGTTTGGTCAAAACAAGGACGAGGCAGTTGGTCAACGACGAAGTGCTCATCATGCACACACACCGTCAGTTCCCATGCCCTTCCGAAGCGGCACCGTCAATCCTGACACGATGCCTGCAATATCAACTGGCTACTATGTCATTGATTCTGACGATCCACAGTGGAATGCATACGGCCAAGGCGTTTCTGCGTACATCGACACGCTGATAGAACCCGGTACATGGAAGCGTATTCTGTCCGGACCCCGTCAACGCCCGCTGGAGTACTGGGCGGATCCAGAACGCAACGTCTACGGTGGCAGGGCCTACCTGCATAATCCAGGCGATATGTCAGACTCGACCGACAATGCCTTTGCTGGTCCAATCGCGATCGGTTTTCCATTCTACATGAATGGCATCAGATACGATTCGCTGTACGTGTCCACTAACGGTCTGATCGCCCTCAGCAATCGGCGATACCACTATGTCACCGACCCCTTCGGTTGGACATTGCGCCGCGATGTCCAGTCAGGAATGGATGGCGCATTATCTGTGTACGACGCCGAAAGCGACGACCCACGTGAACGCAGCGCAATGCAAGGTGACACGTCAGACGTCGTTTCGGATGACTGGGGATATCACTTCCATGCATGCGGTGGCGATCCATCGTACGCTCGGGGAGGAATTCGCTCGCCAAAGAATGCCACGCTCACGGACAGTGCACTTGCCGATGCCTGGGGGCGTGGTACTCGAGACGCATCGGAACATCCAACGCTAATAGCTGCCTGCTGGGATGATTGGCAGGTTTCCGTGTATGACTCCGTACGTAAACGTCAAGATGATTTTGGACGCATCTATTTCAAGCGCTCTCCGTCTGGCGATAAGTTCATCATTGCATGGTTCAACCTTACGCCGGTTGGTCCGAAGGTTGCTCGGTCCGGTCCCGTCATGGAAAGTCGAACGTTCCAGCGCAACAACCGTCCAGGCCACGAGGCCCACTACAGCGTCAACGTCCAAGTACACCTGAACAGACGAGACAGCTCAATTTCCATTCACTTCGGCGACATCAAGGGCTCTGTGAAAGGGGCGCAGCGAAACTTCGCGGCTTCGGAATGGGTGCGAAGTAATGCTACGATCGGCGTATACGGAGCGGCCCGTAGGCAAGCACGACGCCAGGATACGGGAGCGACGTCCTACGTCAGCCCTACCTATGTGCAAGCAACCGAGTATCTGTACAACAGCGAAACCGATTCCGCAGGTGGCGTACGCGTCAGCCGATCGAGCTCTGAACCTGAGTTGACACCACAGTCGAATCTTAGCGTGCTCTTCAAGCAGTGGCGCAACCACGCTCGTGTCGTCGATGCATCGTTTGCCGTCATTGAACGACATCGCGACAGCAGTCTTGCATACACACGTCAGGTGCCGCCAGATAGTTGTGACGGGTTCGAAGTACTTTCTGCGGATAACCGATTGGACGGTATTGCACCGGTCGTGCGCGTGCAGATTCTGGCCAATGACATTCAGGGACGCCGAGGTGTTAACGTAGCCGACCCGAATCAACCGTTTCGCGTGCGGGTTCGGTTTGTCAACGAGAGCGGCAGGATCCGGTATAACGCCAGTACGGTTGTTTCGAAATCCGCCGTCCTGTCATCCTACGGTTCAGTGGAGCGATGTGATGCTTCCGGTGCTGTCCTTCCGGTCGATTCAACATGGAACGGCTTCGAGCCATACGACTATGTGCGCGTGACCTTCCCGGCATACGTGTTTATTGCCAACCCAGAAGATGCGGTCGGCAGTTTTACCATGTATGCATCGATCGACCCTCGAGATACGCTTGGAGTTGCTATCGGCGAGTCTTGGCCGCTGGATGATACACTTACGCGACAGGTGTACAGATTCATTCGATGGACGAGAAATTCCAAGCGGGGGGCGTTCTACGACGACCTGTCAACGTACATGCTCCTTGGGCGCACGCCGATACCAAATGTCAATCATTGGGTCGGCCCTGGCGTGGATGTCGTTGATGGCGGCGAGTGGACGCTGCATGCATTGGAGCCGTCTGGTGTGCAACCGGCTGAAAATAGGACTGACCACATGCTGCGCGCGCCAGTCCTGCGGCTCGACCGGTTGCGTCACGACGGCAACGAGATACCACGGCCAGGCGAGTACGGAGGTGACGAGCTGCGTTCTGTTCCCATTGACCTTCGTGGCGTTCGCCGCGCGGCATTGTCCTTTTGCTATCAGCGTGCTGGCCATATTGCATCACGTGCCAGAGGCTTCTCCGACAACGTTCTTGTTGGCCCCGAACATCGCGTTGTTGCTCGTAACGTGACGCAAACCGACCCGTTCGAACGGAAACCCGACTCGCTTCTCGTCGAGTTCGCAACACCATCCTCGGATGGTATCAATGGCATTACCAACATCATGGATTGGCGGTATGATCCCGCCAACCTTGGTGCATTGTACGCTCCCGCCTATACCGTTCTTGGCGGCGGTGGTGTAGTGCGCGGATTCGACAGCGTGGATCATAACCGGCAGTTGAATCGAACGGCATCCGTCGTTTTCGGAGGAGCTCGTTATGACCTTGATGACGACGGAAAGGACGACGAATGGCATCACGTCTATATCCCCATCCCCGATTCGATCCTTCGGTGGAAGGATGATGGCAATCGATCCTTCCGCTTCCGCATCCGTGCATCATGCATGCGCAATGCGGCAACTGGCGATGTTGTTGATGACAATGATCCGTTCTACATCGACAACATCGCGCTGCTGACGGATGACGAAGAGAATCCAGATCTGCACCTGCTGGACGTGCGTCTACATTGGCCATACACCATGACACCGCAACGGCAGCTCGCCAGAGTTCCCGTATCGGTGCGACTTGCCAACAACGCACCTGTCAACGCTCGCAACGTCCGTGTAGCGGTACGCATTCATGACAAGTCCGATCCCGGTACCGTCGTATACCGGCACACGCTGTTGCTCGACTCCGTCGTCGCCGGCGAATGCCGGCGTCATGCACTGCCCCCTGCCAACCTGTCTGGTAAGGGAACAACGGAATGGGAACTTGTGGCCGTGGTCGAACACGAGATGCCGGATCAGATCCCGTCGAATGATACGGCTCGCAGCACGCGTCAGATCGTGGTCGGACCATCTCTTGCATATGAATCGCATCCGGAAGCAGCGATCAATGATGTCCCATCCTATGCACAGTTGACCGGAAGGGGGCTGTGTGGTCCGATGCAGTTGCCGACCGGTGGCGATCGAACCTTCTGGTATGCGGGGCAGGGGACGATGCCTTCGCAATATGAACCCAACGTGCTGTGGCGTTGGTACATGCCTGGTGCCATTTCCGATGACGTGCGCTATGGTGCCACGGCGGGTGGAACGTCCGGTGCTGCGGCGATGCGTTTCACGCTTACCGTGCCGGATTCGCTGCGAGGGTATCAAGCGTGGTGGGGCAGTCAGCAGCTTGGCAGCGTTGTGCAGTACTCCGTTGTTGCCGATGCCGATGGTGCGGTCGGGACGAATGTCGTTACCGGAACAACGCTTCGCCGAACGCGCGGAGATGATGACCTGTCGGCCTTGGCCGACCCGTTGTTTGACACGTATTCGACCGTACTGTTGGATGCACCTGTTGCGCTCGACAGCGGTTCGTATTGGCTTGTTGCGGAGCAGATGGCGGAAGGATTTCATCTTGGTGCTTCGGCATCCCGCAGCGGAGGCCTCGTCACGTCGTATGCAGAAAACCCATCGTACGGCATCATGGCTACACATGCGGTCATTGATCACGAGTACGCAGTCATATCTGAGTATGGATCGAACAAGCCGGTAGCGCGAGCAGCCTTCCGCTCCGTCGATGGTGTGTGGCATGCTGCCATGGGCCGCAGCGGAAGCTGGCCATACGCTCATCACAACGCAACGGGGAACATTGGATACGTCATGACGTGGACGCAAGGAGGGTGGATACCATTGCTTCGGCCATTTATGGATCCACATGCACGGCCTGTCATTTCGACCGTGGATACGCAGGACGCCGCGGCAGGACAACGACCACGCGACAACGGACAGAATTCTGATCACCTTGGCCGGCAGGTTCGTCGCGACAAAGCCATTGATACCGTCAACGACCTCGCCATTGCGCCCAATCCCGCTTCTGGCGTTGTGCACGTGCGCTATGCGGGTGCCCTTCGTCGACTCCGCGTGATGACCATGCAGGGTGTCGAGGTGCGGGACCTGTCTGCTGCAGGTGATAGAGATGGTCAGACTGCGGCGTGGGATGGATGCGATTCGCACGGATCTGCTGTACCTAGCGGACGATACCTCATGATCGCCGATGGAAGCAACGGCTTGCAGACGGCCATTGTGACGCTGATTCGATGAACGTGACGCACGAACCTGGTTCGTACTTTTGATGTGATATGGCAATGACACATGATCCCATGGCCGCAGCTCAGGAAGCGTTGCGGAATCAGATTGAGAGTCTTCTGCGCATGGTCGACATGCTCGATCATCGGTACATCCATGCTGTTGCGTTACTCCATGGTGCAAACAACGTCATCACTGCAGGACTTGGTAAATCTGGGTTCGTCGCGCAAAAGTTGGCTGCCACACTGGCAAGTGTGTGCGTGTCTGCCCGGTGGATGCATCCTGTCGATGCATTGCATGGTGACGCCGGAGTTGTGGGCGAGGGCGATGTGGTCGTCGTCATCAGCAAGAGCGGTGAGACACCCGAAGTGCTGCGATTTGCTGACGTGATGCGGGGTCTAGGGTGTCACATCATCAGCATCACGTCTGCAACGGAGAATGCGCTGGCATCAATGTCTGACGTTGCCTTGCTCGCCCCGGTCATTCGCGAGATGGATGAGCATGATATCCTGCCCACCGTCAGTACAACATCGGCGTTAGTCATGGCAGATCTGCTGGCTATTGGCGTATTGTCGGCCGACTCCGATCCGCTACGGCGGCTGCGCCGGTCTCATCCTGATGGGATGATCGGCGGCACGTTGCTTCGGTCGGTTGCCGATGTGATGCACACAGGAGCGGCCGTGCCGCGCGTAAGCGAGGATACGACCATGCTGGACGCCCTTGTCGAGATGACGTCGAAATCGCTCGGCATTGTCTGCGTCATGCGCGACGATCGCCTTGTAGGCATTCTGACGGATGGGGACGTTCGGCGTCTGGTGACACGCGGGGCGGACCTTGCGGCTTCGACGATCGCTGAGCACATGACGATGTCGCCTGTCACGGTCACACCAACAGCTTCGCTTCACGAGGCGCTGCAAGTGATGGAACGACCGGAACGCCAGATCGGCGTATTGCCTGTCGTGGATAACGAGGCCTGCGTCGGCGTCATCAGACTGCACGACATCGTGCGACTTCAGGTATAACGGGCCAACACGCCTCCACCGACTGGCGACGGACTTAGCGCGGACGAACTGGCGTGATCGCTGGTGTCTCCGGCGTCTTCGCCGACGTTCTTCGTCGCTCGCCTGTCCCTCGAGCGCTGTCGCGGGGTGGCTTCGTGGCTGGGGCCGGGGTCGCGGGCTGCTCGGTCCATGCCGTTGATGGCGTGACGACCGTCGTGCGGGTCACAACCACTTTTCGTACGCTTTGCTTGGGGCCAGCGAATGGCTCAAGGCGAACGTCATCCCTGTAGAAGACGACGCCGCCGGCATTCCCCATCGAAATGTCAAACCGTTCCATCGCACTCCACTGTGCCGACGTTCCTGGAAGCAGGATGGCCTGATACGACGTCTTGCCGTCGGCCGTGATGGTGATCCAAGCCGAATCCATCACTTCGGCACGCAGGATCATGCTGTCAACCACGGGTGTAGTTTCTTCCACGGTGACGACGTTGGCCGGCCCAGCGTTCGTGCTGGCGGGCTCCTCGTCATTGCGCATAAGTAAGCCAATGACAATTGCCGCGATGATCACGCCTGTTGCGATCCAGACCCAGAGGGGAAGACTCCGGACAACATCCATGAAGGTCGAGCCGAGGCGTTGATCAAGCGAGCGCCGGTCGGACGTTGGCTCGTTCGTCGAATCTCCGCCAGCCGCCGTACGGGGCTGATGCGTCTCGCGATCTGGCTGACGCGACGGTGCTTGCGACGTGGGCGACGGCCTTCGCCGTGAAGCGAGCGTAGGAGCATCGTCGTGCTCGTCACGCTCAAGTGCTTGGGCGATCAGCGCATCAACCTGGTTTCGGGGAATTCCAAGTGCGGCTGCATACGTCTTCAGGAACGAGCGCACGTACACCTGAGGCAATACGTCGAAATCGCCGCGTTCGATCGCAGCAAGAAACGGTTCGCGTATCTTCGTCTCGGCCGATACCTCTCGCAGCGAACGGCGTTGCCGCTCACGCTCGGCTCGAAGACGCTCTGCCAGGGTTTGCATGTAACAACATTAGCACTTGTTTTGCCAAATGACAACGGCCAACTAGTAACCTTTTCATCAATGTCCGAAAGCACCCGCATTTTCTTCCATGCGGCCTATGTGGCCTTCGCATTCGGTTGCCTGCTCTTTGGAGCTCTGGCCTATCGGCAGCTGCTGGAAAACATGGCCGTCCGCCGTGTCAAAGCGGGCGAGGACAGGCGTCATTTTACCTCGGCGCCGGCCACCTGGATCCTGATCGCCCTGCTGGCTTTCAATGGAATCGTTGCCATGCTGTGTTACAACGTCGATGAACCGAGCATCTATATGTACGCACTGCCGTTGGTGCTCCTGGTCCAGAACATCCAGATTGCTCTGCGGATCAGGTTTCAGCGTACGGTTGCAAAGACGAAAGGCATCGTCGTGCGGTCGACACTTCTGGAGCGTGTGCGCGTGGCGTGGTACGGCGAGGTGATCGACATCAAGTTCGCCTACGAACCACTGTGGGTGAAGGTCACGCTTGATGTTCTCCCCGAGGAGCGCATCACCTTTCGTATTTTTCGTGGGTCGGCACCGGCACTTGCACAGATCCTTCAGGCCGCATGCGTTAGTCCCATCCGTCGGACGGGTAGAGGCGCTCCAATTGATCCAACAACGACGTCTACACAACCATGAAATCATCCATTCGAATCGCATCCGGTCAGGGATTCTGGGGCGACCTTCCCAGGGCACCCCTTGATCAGGTCTCGCGCGGCCCCATCGACTATCTGATGCTGGATTACCTGGCAGAGGTCACCATGTCGATCCTGCAGAAGCAGAAGATGCGTGACCCGAACCTTGGCTATGCCAAGGACCTTGTCGAGGTCTGCGACGAGATCCTGCCGTATCTCGTTGAGCGCGGCATCACCGTCATCACCAATGGTGGGGGCGTCAATCCCGAGGCGGCTCGTGACCGCATCTTCGAGGTTGCTCGCAAGCACGGCATCACCGGACTGAAGATCGGCGTCGTCCTTGGCGACAACATTCTGCCGCGCATCGACGAACTTATCGCCGACGGACATGTGATGAAACACATGGAGACTGGCGAGCCGATGAGCACGGTACGCGAACGACTTCTTTCTGCTAACGTGTATACAGGCGCCTGGCCCGTTGTCGAGGCACTTCGTCAAGGTGCACAGATCGTGATCACCGGTAGGACCACCGATACCGGCCTGACCCTTGCCCCCATGATCCATGAGTTTGGATGGGCGATGGACGACTGGGATAAACTGGCCGCCGGAACGGTCGCAGGGCACATCAACGAATGCGGTGCCCAAGCGTCTGGTGGCAACTTCCTGGGCGATTGGCGTAACGTGCCCGACCTTACAGATGTTGGCTTTCCGATCATTGAGGCATTTCCGGACGGTACGTTCGTTGTAACCAAGCACGAGGGTACCGGCGGGATGGTAACACGCGAGACCGTCAGCGAGCAGCTGCTCTACGAGATCGGTGATCCCACGGACTATATCACGCCTGACTGTGTAGCCGACTTCACGAGTATCTGTCTTGAAGACCTTGGCAACGATCGCGTCAGGGTCTATGGCGTAAAAGGCCGTCCTGCAACGCCCTTCTTCAAGGTCTCTGCCAGCTACCTTGATGGTTTCGTTGCCTTCTCGACACTTACGTACTCCGCTCCTGAGGCATTACAGAAGGCGCAGGCTGCCGACCGGATTTTGCGCGGACGTCTTGAACGGCTCGGTCTGCACTTTGATGAAATCCGCACCGAATTCGTGGGGATGAATGCTTGCCATGGAGCACTTGCAGGCGCCATCGAACCGAACGAGGTGATGATGCGCGTTGGCGTGCGCGGTCACGATCGCAAGGCCATTGAGCGCTTCGGTAAGGAGATCGCACCGCTCATCCTGACAGGCCCACCGTCCGTCACAGGATTCAGCGGTGGCAGGCCAAAGCCCAGTGACGTCGTTGCCTACTTCCCTGCACTGCTCGACAAGTCCGTCCTCACGATGCGCGCCGTTGTTGATGCGTGCTGAGCGACTCATCGCAGTCGTGCTGATGTGTATCAGCACCGGCAGTTACATGCGTGCCGGTGACGCAGCGGCCATTGATACGACCGTGTTTCTGCCCCGAAGTGCATTCACGCTGGCAGGGGATCCGCGGTACACACCAACAGGCGGTACGCCGCGGCGCGAGACGCAGATACAGATCGCACCGACCATCGCTCTGGGATCGGCCTACGCAGCACTTGCCGTCGCACTTCATATCAATCAGTCGAATGCATGGTGGAAAGATGACCGAGGTCCGTTCAACTTCGCAGAGGACTGGCCGTATGCCCTCCAAGTTGATAAACTTGGACATATGTTCTCGGGACACTTCATGTCGACGTTCATCGGTGATCTGCTGATGGATTGCGGTTTCAAGCAAGAGACGGCAACGATCCTGGGCGGAACACTGGGGCTGGCCTACCAGACCTATGTCGAAGTCGAGGACGGATTTGCTACAAACTGGGGCTTCTCGCCAAGTGATGGCATCGCCAACGTTGTCGGTGCCGGATTCTATGTGGCTCAGTACTACGTGCCGTACCTGCAGAACTTCACATGGCGGTGGAGTTATGTTCCGTCGCGATTCACAGGTGACAACGAACTCAATGCTCGGCCGACGACCTTCATCGATGATTACACCAGCACGACGTTCTGGCTTGCCGTCGATGTAGATCGCATGCTGCCCTCATCCGCAGCGTCCTATTGGCCCGACTGGATGATGCTCAGTGCCGGATATGGTATCCGCGATTATGATCATATCCCGCCGGGTGCCACAACGTCCCTTGAGCCAACTCGGCGCTTCATGATCGGCCTTGATTACAACTGGGCCCGCATCATACCGGAGTCGTCCATCGGTATGGTGAACTATATCCGTCAGCTTCTGAATCACATGAAGCTGCCCGGACCTGCGCTTGAGTTCTCGCATACCGGCACTCAGTTCCATTTGTTCTACCCGTTCCGCATCGGAGTGGGAGGTGTCCGCTTCTGACGCCACATGATCATCAAGGGGCACGGCGCGACATTCTGGTCAGCGTTGTGGTGCCGACGCTGAACGAGGAGAAACTGCTCGATGCGACACTGGCGTCGTTCTCTGTCGACGTGCGACAACGCTACGCCGCCGAACTTATCGTGAGTGATGGCGGCAGCCAGGATGCTACGATTTCCATAGCAGCCCGGCATGCCGACCACATCGTCGAGGAACGATCGGGAAAACGCCAGAACATTGCCCAAGGACGCAACCGAGGTGCCGAAGCTGCAAGGGGCGACGTCATCGTCTTCATCAACGCCGATACCGTTCCCCATGATGTCGAGCGATTCATGGCGGTCATTCATGCGTTCGCGCAGCGCACGGGGCCATATGCAAGGGCGTCGGCGCTCGCTACGCCGGTCAACTTTGCGCCAGCGGACAGGAGGCCGGCAGATCGTCTGTTTCATGGCTTTTACAATGCGTATGTGCGCTTGTTGAATGCGCTGCGTATCGGGGCCGGACGCGGCGAATGCCAGATCGTTCGTACCGCGGTGTTCCGCAGCGTGAACGGCTACCGCGAGAACCTGGCGGCCGGCGAAGACTTCGATCTGTTTGCCCGCATCGGGCTGCGCGCACGCGTGCGCTTCGCGCCGGAGTTACTCGTGCTTGAGTCGCCCAGACGATTCCGCAAGTTTGGGTATTTTCGAGTGCTGTTCTGGTGGACCATCAACGCACTTTCTGTCATGGTGCGCGGACGATCGTCGTCCGATGAATGGGAACCAGTGCGCTGACATCATACAGCGCGATGATCGCATACGGACCACATCGACATGTCGCTCGACTACAAGCAATCCGGCGTTGATATCCATGCAGGCGAGTCGCTCGTAGAGCGTATCAAGCCATACGTCAAGGCGACGCGAACCACTGGCGTTCTCTCAGAGATCGGATTGTTCGGTGGTCTCTTCGATGGACGTTTCCCGTCACTCGACCATCCCGTACTCGTGGCCAGTACCGATGGCGTTGGCACGAAGCTGAAGGTGGCCATCATGGCCGATCGGCACGACACAGTCGGACAGTGTCTGGTAAATCACTGCGTGAACGACATACTTGCCTGTGGTGCGCGCCCGCTGTTCTTCTTGGACTACTTTGCTACGGGGCGTCTCTCGACCGAGGTTGCTGCCGACGTGATCAAGGGCATCGCAAAGGCATGCACCGAGAACGGTGCTGCACTCCTTGGCGGAGAGACGGCCGAAATGCCCTCGATGTATGCGGATGGTGAGTATGATGTTGCCGGCACCGTCGTTGGCGTGGTAGACAAGGCCCGCATCCTGAACGGCGAGCGTGTCAACATTGGCGACATCATGATCGGTCTGCCCTCGACAGGTCTGCACACCAATGGCTTTTCGCTGGCTCGAGCCGCGCTGTTTCCACGCTACAATGTCAACGACCATATCGACGCTCTCGGCATGACGATCGGCGAAGCACTTCTTGCCGTGCATCGTAGCTACTATCCAACGGTGTGGCCGTTGCTTGAACAAGGTCTGGTCAACGGAATATCCCACATCACCGGTGGCGGCCTTGTCGGCAACACGTCGCGGATTCTTCGTCCCGACATGTCGCTTGATATCGACTGGGGCACATGGCCCGAACCGCCCATCTTTGACGTGATCCGCAAGGCGGGAGACATCAATGAGGGCGAGATGCGTCATGTGTTCAACCTTGGCGTGGGTCTTGTCCTTATCGTGCACCCAGAGCACGCCGACGCCGCCATGCAACAGCTTTCGGCAGCGCATCCGTTTGTCGTCGGCCGTATCGCCGCGGCCTGAGAGTCTTCCCGACGCGCATCCCTGATCGTCTACCCATGGCCCAGGACACTCCCATCGAACGCGCCCGTCGCGCCCTTGGTGCAACCTTTGGGTACGACGCGTTTCGGCCTGGACAGTCAGAGGCGATCGCAGCTATTCTGAACGAACAGGACGTCGTTGCCGTGATGCCGACGGGCGGCGGAAAGTCGCTGTGCTATCAGATCCCGGCTCTGCTGTTGCCGCATGTTACCCTGGTTGTATCACCCCTCATTGCCCTGATGCGAGATCAGGTCGACGCCCTGCTTCGCAGAGGCGTCAAGGCTGCTGCTATCCATTCGGGCATGGATGCCGGCGTCATCAACAATGTCATTGCCGAGGTTGCGCGCGGTACGGTCAAGCTGCTGTACGTTGCCCCCGAACGCCTTGAGTCGGCCACGTTCCGACGTCTGCTGCGCAGCGTTCCGCTGTCGATGCTGGCCGTCGACGAAGCCCACTGCATCAGTGAATGGGGACATGATTTCCGTCCGTCGTACCAGGCAATTGCAACGCTCTTCGACGATCGACCGCGCGTGCCCGTCATGGCCGTCACGGCGACGGCAACGCCTGATGTTCGTCGAGACATCAGTACAGCCCTCAAGCTGCACAAGCCCGTCGAGATCGTCCGCGGTTTCGATCGTCCCAACCTGTCGTTTCACGTCGTCGATACGCCGCATAAGACCGAGTTCATCACACGACTTGCCAAGCAGCATCCCGACGACACGATGATCGTGTACTGCGGTTCACGCCGACGCGTGAATACGTTTGCCGAGGCGCTGCAGCAGCGCGGCGTGCGTGCCGAAGCCTATCACGCCGGTCTGACCGATGCCATCCGCGCCGACGTGCAGGACCGCTTCGTGGCCGGTCGCATCAAGGTGCTCGTGGCCACAAATGCCTTCGGTATGGGCGTCGACAAGGCCGATGTCCGCCATGTCATCCACACCGATTACACGCTCACCCTCGAAGCATACTACCAAGAGGCCGGCAGAGCCGGTCGTGACGGCGCTCCGGCTACGTGCACACTTCTTGTGCAGCAGGAAGACCGACGCCTGATGGACTTCTTTCTCGAGAGCTCATATCCCGCCGTCGAAACGATCCGAGCTGTATACGGCCATATCTACGATCGCATTGGCGCTGGGATTGGGATGGGGGCAGGGCGCTCGCTCATGGCCGACGCCGACAGTATCGGCGCTGCCCTGACCGTACCTGCCATCACGATCAACGGCGTGCTGACGCTGCTGGAGCGTGCCGGTGCCATCATGCGCACCAGCCCCAACGGCACGGCCAGGGTCAAGCTGCGAACTTCCACCGCACGCCTGAACGAAGTTGCTACCCGCGCACGGCCGGAACGTGCCGCCATCCTGGATGCACTTGTGCGAAGAATCGGCGGACGTGGACCGGACGACTCCGTCGAATTCGACATTGCCGAGATGCTGCGCCGCAGCGGCGGTACCATCACAGAGTTTGCCGATACCATGGCAGCACTCCAGAATGCACGCCTGGTCGTCTACACGCCGCCTTCGGCGGCGGGATCCATCGCCGTCCTTGCCGACAGGGCAGCCTTGCCACCGATCGACCTTGATGATCTCCGCCGACGTCGTGAACATGCACAGCGCAAGCTCGACGTCGTGGTCCGCTATGCGGCCACGCCAGCCTGCAAGCGCAACTTCATCCTGCACCACTTTGGCGATACGGCCCAGGACGCAGTATGCGGTCGGTGCTCGTCATGCACACAGACCGCCAAGGCCGAACCACTCAGTCCCCGCCAACAGTCTGTCATCCAGGCCATCGTCCGCGTCGCCTATCAGTTGGGCGGACGCTTCGGACGTCATGTCATCGCCGATGTGCTGACGGCCACGTCCACTGCCAGGATCACGCAATACGCTCTGCACCGTTGCGACGACTACGGTGCATGCTCGACGACGCCGCGCCGCGAAATCCTTGATGCGGTCGATGCTGCCATCGGGCAGGGCTACGTAGCGCAGACGCCGGGGACATTCCCCTTGATAGGCGTGACGGAGACAGGTGCACGCTTGGCCGGACGTCTTCCGCGGCCGCTTGCGATCAACTGGCAACGACCTGTTGCTTCGCCGGCGCTCGTAGCCGCCTTACGCGAAGCGCGCGAGCGCTGGGCCGATGGCGACGCAGGGTTGGCACAATCGCTGGTCTCGCTGCGCGAACTCGAACAGATCGCGGCCGATGCGCCGTCCAATGTGTCGGCACTGCAACCGGGTCGCCACGGCAGCGCGTCATTCATCGAGCGATTCGGCGTCGACATCATACACGTAATCGCCACGAATACGTCTTCTGTCCGTGCCGTGCCCAAGCATCCCGTCGATGCCGAGCAGCTGCGCCTGCTGGAACGGCTCACGCCAAGTTCGACGTTACGGGATGTGGCAAGGGCGGCCGGTATGACGCCCGCTGCTGCAGCACACGCCTTTGAGCGAGCCATCCGTTCAGGAATAACGACCGACCGTGGTATGTTGGTGCCGGATGAACTGTATCAACAGGTAGTCGATTACCTGCGGTACAATCGCCGAAGCGGTATGCGCGATGTGATCCAGCACCTTGGTGGTGACGTCGATCTGCCTGTGCTGCGTCTTGCGATTGCCTTTGCCCGTCGTCAATTGTTCAACGAGTGATGATACCTGCTGCATGCTTTATCGTTGCTTCCTGCTTCTAGCACTCATGTGGTCGGTGGCGTCTGCCACTGCCCGCGAGACCTACATCGTGCGCTTGCGCGAAGGCGTGCAGCCGCAGGCAGCCATGCGTGCGTACATCAGGCCGGTGCTTGCATTCCAGGGGAAACAGCAGGACGCCGCACAGCGAGCTGCCATGGCAGACATAGCGCAGTTTGCCGTGGTTGAACTACCTGATGATTCATCGCTCACACCGGCTATGCTTGCCGAACAACCATGGGTGGCCGAACTCTATCCGAATCGACGTATTACGCTTCACGCTGCAGCGGCAATGCCTGTACAAGATGTTGATGTTTCCTATGCACTCAAGATCGTAGGTGCGTCAAATGCCTGGCGTATCGCAACAGGGAAGGGCGTCGTTGTCGGCATCATCGACACCGGCATCACGTGGTGGCATCCGTCGCTTCGTCCGCTTCACTGGGTCAATCCCGGAGAAGACGCGAATGGCAATGGCAGCTACGAGCCGTGGGCGTCCGAAAAGACGAATGGCGATGGCGTGTTCGGCGACTTCGACGGCATCGACAGCGATGGTAACGGCTTCATCGATGATGTCATCGGCTACGACTTCGTCGATCAAACATTCCGAAATGTCGGTGATGATGCCGAACGTGATGAGGCGCCAGACGACGAGCAGGGACACGGCACATCGGTTGCCGGCGTGATAGCCTCGATCGATACGGCCAGCATGACGCCACTGGGGCTTGCCAATGAAGCACGATTGATGACACTTCGTGCCTTTGACATGACCGGCAATGCCGAAGAAGACGACATCGCAGCTGCGCTGCTCTATGCTGCACTCAATGGTGCCGACGTCGTGAACATGAGCTTCGGCGATGGCGTCGACTCGCCGCTGCTGCGTGCCGCCGTCAAGGCCGCTGCCGACATGGGCTGCGTCCTGGTTGCGTCGGCAGGAAATTCCGGAACGACGTCACGACAGTATCCTGCATCGTACGACGACGTCATCGCCGTCGCTGCCACGAACGACCGCGACGTTCGAGCATCATTCTCCAGCACGGGTTCATCCATTGGTATCTCGGCACCGGGGCAGGCTATTCCAACGACGCGGGCCGGAGGGGGATATCGCACCGTGAGTGGTACATCGTTTGCAGCCCCATACGTTGCCGCCGCCGCAGCACTGCTACGGCAGATCCATCCAGCGTGGACGGCCAGCGAGATCATCTCGACGCTACGCGAATACAGTACCGACCTGGGAGAGAAGGGGTGGGATCCGCTCTATGGCGACGGACGTCTGCAGGCCGACGCTGCCCTGCAGGCCGTGGCGCCGGCAACCATCAAGATCACGTCGCCGGGGAACGAACAGGAGCTTGACCTGCGGCGCGTCGACAGTGTGCGCGTGGTTGGTTCTGCCCTTTGTACCACGTTCAAGCGATATGACGTGCTGCTAGGCCGCGGCGTCGAACCAACTTCCTGGGTCGTCGTAGGTTCTGGCGATCAACGACGCGACACGACGCTGGCCGTCATTCCCGCCGACAGCCTCGTGCCCGGACCGCATGTCATTGCCTTGCGCGTAACAACCGTCACCGGCCGTACCCTAGAGGATCGCGTTCGCATCACGGTTGTTGATACGGCGATCTCCTTTACCGCAACCGAGGTGATCAACGCATGGAAGGATTCGCGTAGGGCCGTCGTGGTCACGACGACGACGAGCCGTCCGACGGTGCTGACGGCGCACTTTCTGAAAGGCACCGACACCGTTCGCACGGTCGTTGATCAGCAGCGCCGTACCAAGACGCACAGTATTACCATCGAAGGACTGCCAACGCGTGTTGCACTGAAGCTGGTGCTGGAGGGTGTTAGTGCCACCGGCGATACCGCACGGACCACGACGTCCTTCACGCTCGCCGAAGAGACGGCCCCGCAGGGGCCGTTCAACGGATTTACGTCAGACGTCGTTCCGTTCACTGGATACGTCTTGAATGACGTTCGCGACCTTTATGGCGATAGCACCAGAACGGTGCTGTGTACAGAGCTCGATGGCGTGACCGGTGAATTCGGATCCTTGTGGACGCACGTTGATACAAGCAAAACGTCACAGATGCTATTCCGACTAAAGCGACATCGTACCGCCACGACGTGGATTCCTCGCGGCGTCGGTGATGCCAACGGTGACGGCATCACCGACATCCTGTGTCACGTCGTGGGTCGAACAGCGCTGTTCCAGGCTGCTGCACCCGGAGGTTCTCCCTTCGAGCGCATGCTGTTCAGCGATACCGTGTCGGGCAACCTGCAGGCGGCCGCCATGGCCGATCTTACGGGTGACGGACGTGAAGAACTACTCTGTCTTACCGACAGCGGCCTTGTGGTGATCTCATACCGGAACAACGCCTTCGTACAAGTCGGCCACGTGCCGAACACCACGCCACCTGCCGCGGGGAACGCTGATAACCGCTACGACGAGATCCGTGCTGCCGCCGGAGATTTCGACGGCGATGGACGCATGGAAGTGGCGTATGGCGATACCGATGGCGATCTGATCATTGGCGAGTGGACCGGTGACGCTATGCGCGTCGAGGCAACCTTCCTGCACGACGGACAGGGCGGGTCGGGCTATGTGACGGCACATGACGTTGATAACGACGGTCGCGCCGAGGTCTTTATCGGTGTGCCTGATTCTGTATCCGCCAATGCCGACAACGAGTACGGCCGGCAGGCGTGGACATACCGAATGTATCGCGGTTTAGGAAACAACGATTATCGTCTTGCCTGGGTAGACTTCTTTGCCGGACGCCGCTATGGCATGGGATATCGCAATGGCCTTGACGGCGGCCAGCTTGATGGCATCGGCGGAAGTGAAATCGCCATCTGTACCTATCCGAACCTCTATGTGTTCACGTGGGACAGTACGCGGCAGACGCTGCGTCCGATCGGCTATACCGGCAGTGCTGCTTCGCCGCGCATGCTGATCGGTGACTACAACCGAAATGGCATCCCGGATATCGTCTATGGCATCACCAACCCCAATCGAAGCTCGTTGTTTAACGGTCTCATGACACAGATGTACGTTGGCGAGTTTGATAGCCGTCCCCAGCGTCCCAATGATCCCAGGGTAGCGATCACCGGCAGGTCGCAGGCAGAAGTGTCGTGGGACCCCGTACCAGGTGCTACGGCGTACGCTGTTTGGCTGCATGGACGCCCGGATCCGAAGACGCCATCTGTGTCGATAGGCGATACGGTCGCAGGAACATCGCTACGCTTGGATTCATTGCGTCCGGGCTGGAGGTACAGCGTAACCGTCTACGCTCTTCGTGATACCGCAGGAAGTTACCCCTCGAATCGGGTCAGCTTCGTGTTGCCCAATGTCTCGATACCACAATCGATCGAGCCGAAGACGATCACACGCGAGCAGCTCCGAAGCGGGGTAAGCTTCAGCATCACGTACGATCGGCTAGCCGTGCCCGACGAAGCAGAGCGTGCACTGATCATGATGGACTACGATTCGCTTCGGGTTACGGCGACGCTGGTGCAGGTGTTGGGGCAGTCCATCCTGAACGTTGTCTTTCCGCCGATCAATGCCGACGACATCGACATCGTCAACGTCGGACTTCCGGAAGTACCACTTCGCGCAGACAGTGCCACCCCGCAGTGGTGGTTCCCCATCACCGTCATCGACGATGCGGTTCCGGAGCTCTATCTGCGCAACATTCTTGTAGAGTCGACGGAACGCATCCTGCTTACCTTTTCTGAGGCAGTGGACCCCGTTACGGCCGCCGATCCTGCCAACTATGTGCTGTCGCCATTCGGTAGCATCACGGCAGTGAACGCTGCCGGTGCAGACAACGTCCGCATTACGTTCGACGGTAACCGTACGATCGGCGCGAGAGGCATCGCGTATTTCATCACCGCCCGTAACGTCAAAGCTGCATCGGGTAAGGAAATCACGAAGGGGGCAGGGAATACCCTGGGCTTCGCCTTTACGGCCGATGATCTGGCCGACGTTTACGCCTATCCACATCCGGTGCGACTAGCAACGGACGAACGCGTGACGTTTGCCAATCTGCCGGCTGACGCAGAGATCGAGGTCATGGATCAACGATTCTCGGTGATCCGCACGCTGAACGAGACCGACGCCAACGGCGGCGTAGCGTGGGACCTGCGTTCAGACGATGGGCAGGTGATCCCGGCCGGCATCTACTTCTATCGGGTGAAAGATCGCGACGACGAAGCGTTGCGCAAGCTTGTGATCAAGCGGTAAGCTGTCGGTTACGCTTGCTGCAGCATCGCACGCAGTCCGCCAACGTTTCCGTTGCTAAGTACGGCGATTACATCGCCCGCACTCGCTTGCTGCTCTAGGACATCCACAACGTCTGCACCCCAGGCGGGATCCTCGCTGCGATGCGATGGGATCGACGTGGCTGCGATACCACGTTCGGCAAGGGCTTGCACAAGACGCTCCGTATCGAGACGGTCGTTCACCGCATAGCGCTCCGGCCGGTGGACCGGTCCAATGATGACGGCGGCGGCGCCATCGAAGCATGCTGCTAGTTCATCCTGAAAGAAGGCCCGCGTCGTTGTGTTGGAGCGCGGCTCGAAGCATGCCACGATGCGACGTCCGGGATAGCGCTGTTGCAGGGCACGCATGGTTGCCGCGATGGCCGTGGGATGATGGGCGAAGTCGTCGACGACCGTGCAGCCGCGCCACGTGGCGATCTCCTCAAGGCGGCGCTTTGGCAGTCGGAACGTATCCAGTCCGGCTTGTTGCTCCGCAGGCGTAAGTCCAAGCCGTGCCGTAGCGGCGATGGCCATGGTACAGTTCCGCACGCTGTGTTCGCCGGGCATCGACGTAGCGAACGAGCCATAGGGCACGTCGTTGCGTAGCAGCGTCCACGTGCTGCCAGCTTCTCCAAGGTGCAGGTCAACGATACGCCAATGCCCCTTCTCACCCATGGTAACGTGTTCGACGGGGGCATAGGAACGTTGGACGGCGGCCATGGCATTGGCGTCATCGGCGTTCACAAGGACAACACCCGATGAAGGAACGATTCGAACAACCTGCTCGAACGACTTGATGATCGACGCGAGATCGGCGAAGATATCGGCGTGGTCGAACTCGAGATTGTTGACGATGGCGATGGTTGGACGATAGTGGACAAACTTGCTGCGTTTATCAAAGAACGCCGTGTCGTACTCGTCGCCTTCGCTCACAAACACACCGTCTGCCATGTTGTGCAGGTTAGTGTCGACCGGGCGGCAGCCGACATCGAAGTTGCCGGGTACGCCGCCGATGAGAAATCCCGGGCGACGTTGCGCATGTTCGAGAAGCCACGTCGTGATCGACGATGTAGTTGTCTTGCCGTGCGTACCCGTCACCACGATCGACGTGTTCCGGTCTATAAACGTCGTCCCGACAAGACCAGCCATGGACGTCATTGGCAGCCGATGGTCAAGGATGTATTCCAGCTCCGGGTTGCCGCGACTGATGGCGTTGCCGATCACGACCAGGTCGGGCGATTGCGCAATGAGCTTAACGGCGCTGTAGCCATCGTACCACGCGATGCCGGCCGCAGCAAGAACGTCAGACATTGGAGGGTAGATGGCTGTATCGCTGCCCGTGACGTGATGGCCGGCGGCCGCGCTTGCAATGGCGACCGAGCCCATGGCCGAGCCGCCGATACCGACAAAGTGTAATCGCATGGTGCGTGGTTCAGGCTTGCAAAAGTGGTATCTTGAAACCGCTATGAATATAGCGAAACACTGTTCCAGGCACGTTCCCGACCAGGTATGATCCGCTACGCTGCACTCGCTGTTACCATCCTGCTCGCCTCATCCCTCATGAGGGGCAATGAGTATTGGGAGATTACATCAGGACCGACAGCCTCGACACGCTGTCTTGTTTCGAACTCGAAAGGCCACGTCTTTGCCGGCACCGAGAACAGCGCCGTGTATCGCTCGACGAACCTTGGCAGTGACTGGGTGCGTCTGGACAACAACATCGATGATGGCGGACCGAATTTCGTAACTGTCAACAGCATTGTCTGCGGCGCCAATGACGAGCTGGTGATCGCCGTGAATGGTGTTGGCATTTTCCGCTCGCGTGACAATGGTGATACGTGGCAGAAGCTTGATATCGGTGCGTCCATCCCATCGAACGCTCGACTGTCAGTGTCATCCAAGATCATTGCCGGCGGAACAAAGACGATGCTCTTTGTGGGCCTTGATGCCGGTGCCAGCAACCTTGCCATGTTCCTTTCCGAAAACTCCGGCGACTCTTTCGTCTCGGTTCCGAAGTCCAACCTGCCTGGTGCCATGTCGTCGCTGTTTGAGACATTCATGAGCCCGAACTCAGACAAACTTTTCGTCCTGGTCAGCTACAACAAGGGCTTGTACCGTTCGGCGAATCGTGGTGCGTCATGGACGCGTATCGATTCTGATCCGCAGTCGGGCGAGTCTGACGACAACTTCAAGTCGATGACCTATGACAAGAACGGCCACCTGTACGTGGGACGTAATGCACTTGTGTCGTCGACGCATTCCAAGAATGCCATCGTCATGAAGTCGACGAATGATGGCGAGTCGTGGTTCTATCTTGACAAGGGTTGGAACAACAACGACATCACGAATAACAAGATCAGCGGTATCGCTATCGCTCCTGATGGCGAGGTCTATGCCACTACGGAGAAGTCCGGGACATTTTACAGCACGGATTTCGGAGCCAACTGGGTAGAACGAAACGAGGGCCTGAGCGGTGACGGAAGCGCCAATGCCGTCACGATCACGAACCGCCGCCATGCGTTCATCGCGCCGATCGGACCGTTCATCTACCGCCACCTCGACCCGTCAACGTCGGTGCAAGAGGAACGCTCTGCAGCGATGCAGGTGGGAAATGCTTCGCCCAATCCCGCTGTAGACCATGTGCGTATCCCGGTGACCGTTCTCATGACCGCACCGGTGTCGGCCCGGATCGTTGACGCAACGGGACAGACCGTGCTCGAGCCGATGACATCGATGCTCGACCGCGGCATGCATACGCTGCAATTCCGAACGGAAGGTCTTGCCCCCGGCTGCTACCATGCTCGCGTTACTGTGGGCGGACAGGTGCTGACGCGAGGCTTTGTCGTGACGCGCTGAGCGCTGTCACGTTCAGCCATTGCTATTGCGCATCGGCGATGCGCGTGATAAACCATGAGTCGTTGACCCTTCTTGTCGAGAAGGACACGTGACGTATTCTGTCGAATACGGCATCAACGTCGTGCACATCCGTCTCTACCGTATCGATACGAAAACTGGTGATGGGCTTCTGTACCAACAGACGTCGCCAGCGTGCGAGCTCGTCGCGCATTTCGTACTTCTCGATGGCCAGGAGCTTCCGGCCGCTCGAATGAATGATCAGCTCTGTGGCGGCAGCCATGTTGTTGCTGTCCAGCTCGGCCTTGAACAGATGGACCACACCGGCCGCGCTGCGCTGGCTGATCTCGACGACGGGTGCTCTGGCCGTGCCACCTATCACGAACACCTCACAACCGGCTAGCGCCATGCTGGCAGCGGCGCAGCAGGCAACGGCGAAACGTAACGTCTGATTCATGGCGTGGTGCAAACCCAGGAAAACGTATGGTCGGATGCCAAGGCGAAAGCCTCTGTGATGCGTGCAATCGGGTGGGTCATGCCAAAGGTATGTGTCGTGTGCGACAATTGGACGAGAGGGCCGCAGCACGACGCGGAATCTCGTAGGGCGAGATGTTCGCGCAACGGAACCGTCACATCCTGCTCTGCGTGGATGTAGAGCATCCGGTCGGCCAGAGCTTCGGCGGCTGTCTTGACATCAATTCGCTCGGCGTGCTGCTCAATGTCGTACATGTAGTCGACATTCATCCGAAGGTTCTGCCCTGTGCGCTGATTCGTAAACTCGGTGTAGCCGGCTTCGATCCAAAGCGGTCGCTGACGTTGCGTCCACCGCACCCACATGCCGATGCCATTCAGCGAGACACCGCGTCCGAGTCGTACTGGCGCTTCGGGACGTTCGGCAAGTTCGCGCATCACGACGTGGATGACGCCGCCGCCACGGCTGTGGCCGACGAAGTGTACGGTGCCCGACCAGCGCGTCCCAAGATGATCGGCAAGTTGCGTCACAACATCATGGACGTCATCAACCTCGCGTGTGACGTGGTTGCGAGCAAACGCATCGGTATCGAGCACGCGATCATTGCTGCCGTTCATGCCGTTCAGGGACGTGTCGACGCGGACAGCGATGAGTGACCGCGACGCAGCCTCCTGGGCAAGAAGTGGCAGGAAGGACCAGTTGCGAAACCCCTTGAAGCCATGGACGAGGACAACTGCATCGGCAGGCTGCACTTGTTGTGGCAACGTCACGGTGGTGTGGATCACCTCGCCGTGTCGGTTGCGGAGCTCCATGTCCGTCTCGGAATGGATCACGCCGACGCTCCGTCATCAAGCAGGTCGGGACGTCGCTGCTGCGTCTTCAGTAGTGCCTGCTCGTGTCGCCAGGTCTTGATCTTTGCATGGTCGCCTGATCGCAGCACCTCTGGAACTACCATGCCGCGGAAGTCTGCCGGCTTGGTGTAGTGTGGCGCATCCAGCAGGCCCGTCATGAAGGAATCCTCAAGCAGCGACTCTGCATCGCTGATCACTCCGGGAATCAGCCGGGCAACGCAGTCAACAACGACGGCTGCCGGCAGTTCTCCGCCGCTCAACACGTAGTCGCCGATCGAGATCTCGCGGGTGACCAGCACATCGCGGATGCGCTGGTCGATGCCCTTGTAATGGCCGGCCAGCAGGATCACGTTGCGTTGCAGACTGATCTGGTTTGCACATTCCTGGGTAAGCAGCTCGCCATCGGGACACAGGTAGATCACCTCGTCGTACTCGCGTTCCGCCTTCAGTGCCTCGATACAGGCAAATACCGGCTCGCACTGCAAGATCATCCCGGCGCCACCGCCATATGGCGTATCGTCGATGTGTCGAAAGCGGTCGGTCGCATAGTCGTGCAAGTTGTGCACGTGCACATCGACGAGTCCCTTCTGGCGGGCGCGGCCGACGATGCTGTGTTCCATGAATGACGTCATCAGTTGGGGGACGGCCGATACCAAGTCGAACCGTATCCTAGGTTCAGGCATCGCGATCCTCGGCAGAAGCGTTGTCAAGATCCTCGAGTCCTTCCAGCAGTCGAACGGTCACGCGACGTTCGTCGATCTGCACGTCGCGGATCACATCGTCGATCACCGGCAGCGGAATCGTCGTCCCATCTGGACGACGCAGTACCCAGACGTCGTTCGCCGGCAGGAGCCACACCTCCGAGATCTCGCCCAGCGTGTTGCCGGCTTCATCGATCACCACTGCCCCCTCAATGTCACCGATGCGATATCGGTCTTTTGCCGAAGGGGCAAGGGTGTCGCCCGTGACGAAGACCGCCTGATCGACCAGTGCCGTTGCGGCCTCGGGTGACGTGATATCGGCAAGGCGCAGCGTTGTGCGTGTAGGCGACGCTTGAAACGCCGCTACGCGATGTGGCTTTGTGAAGTCGCGGGAGTAGCCCACGTGAACGACCGAAGACGCGTCGAGCCGAACGGGCAGCCCGACGGTGTCAATAAGCACAACGGTGCCATCGACGCCATGCGGCCGGCCGATGACACCGAGGTATTCCGTGGTTTCTGTGTGGCTCACCCCAGGTAGGAACGCAACGCCTTCGAGCGCGAGGCATGGCGAAGACGACGGATCGCCTTTTCCTTGATTTGGCGAACACGTTCGCGTGTGAGGTTGAACTTCTCGCCGATCTCTTCGAGCGTCAGACACTGCGAATCGTCAAGACCGAAATAAAGTCGGATGACTTCCGCTTCGCGTTCGGAAAGGGTGCGGAGCACCTGCTGGACTTCGACGCGGAGCGATTCACGCATCAGTTCGGAGTCCGGCGGCGGCTGCTGGTCGTTCGGCAGAATGTCGAGCAGACGGTTGTCTTCGCCTTGAACGAACGGGGCATCGACCGAAAGGTGACGGCCCGAGATCTTGATGGTTTCGCTGATCTCGGCGATCGACATGTCCAGCTGTTCGGCAAGCTCGGCAGCCGTTGGTTCGCGCTCGTACTGTTGCTCGAGCTCGCTGAACTTCTTGCCGATCTTGTTCAGGGCGCCAACGCGGTTGAGCGGCAGACGCACGATGCGCGACTGCTCTGCAAGCGCCTGCAGGATGGACTGGCGGATCCACCACACGGCATACGAGATGAACTTGAAGCCGCGTGTTTCGTCAAATCGCTTTGCGGCCTTGATCAAGCCAAGGTTGCCCTCGTTAATCAGGTCGCCAAGGGACAATCCCTGATTCTGATATTGCTTCGCTACGGATACAACGAATCGAAGGTTGGCCTTTACCAGACGTTCAAGGGCGATGTTGCCTTCGATGCCGCCGCGCTTGATGGCCTGTGCCAGTACGATCTCGTCGTCGCCGGTAAGCAGCTCGACGCGACCGATCTCCTGCAGGTACTTATCAAGTGACTGGCTCTCGCGATTCGTGTATTGTTTGGTAATCCTCATGGGGCCAATTGCTAAGAGGGTAGTGAGAGAACCGTTGGACGATGTGTAGCACGACAACGACGAAACAGCGGCTGGAAGCGTGTAGACTTCTGCCGATGCGGCGCAAAGTTACGAATGCTCAGTGTTCGTTCCGCGTTTTTGGCGTCAGGAAGGTCGTATATCGTGTCGACCGAAGGACCTGACCCGCGGCATTGACGACGGGATCGAACGGTAACGAGCGACTGATACGCAGGCGTTCATCGCTGAACCGTGCCCGGATCTCACGGTCAAGCAGGTCGCGCAGCAGCGGCTCATGCTGACGGATTGACCGTTCCACGTCACGCTCCGCCGCACGTTCGGCCGTCTCGAGTCCTTTGACCGTAGCTGCCGAGAGGCCGGCCTTTGTGGCGGAGGCCTTCGAGGCGGCAAGGTCTCCAAGAACGGGCGAGCGACGTTCCGCGGGCTGCGTTTGCATGAACCGGAAGAACTCGTCCATCAGCCGACTGTCGACCGAGAATGTCGTCGGCAGGGCATCAAGTGGGCCGGTGTGGCGATTCGCAAAGCGGAACAGCACTGATTGATCGACCAGGTGCTGCACCGGAGCCGGGAAGGCCGTGTCGCTGACCGTCGAGTCCGGCTCTATGCCGTCGAGTTCCCGAACAACGCGGCCGGCAAACGTCGAGAATGTGCGCACGCTGTCGGCCATTGCGGGTTTGCGTCGCAGTGCCGAAGAGTGGTCGATGCGTTGAATGCAACGGCCCGACGGAGTGTAGTATCGTGCCGTCGTGAGTTTCATGCTGGCTTCGAACGGTAGTTCCAGGACGGTCTGTACAAGTCCCTTTCCAAAGGAGCGGCGTCCAAGTACGACGCCACGGTCATGGTCCTGCACGGCACCGGCAACGATCTCGCTGGCACTTGCGCTGCCATTGTTGATCAGGATGGCAAGGGGCAGGGTTGGTTCTGCAGGATCTGACATCACCCGATAGGCCCGAGCGTCGCGTTGCTCGCGGCCACGCGTGCTTACGATGAGTGCTCCCTTGGGGAGAAAGACGCTACACAGGTCAACCGATGCGTCGAGTAATCCTCCGGGGTTGTCCCGCAGGTCAAGCACCAGTCCCGCAAGCGGTCCCTGCTTCCGCAGGTCGGCAATGGCGGCGCGCACGTCGTTGCCCGTCTGCCTCGAGAACCGTACAAGCTTGACATAGCCGGTTCCGTCGCTCAGGCGCTCGGCGTGGGCGACGTTTTCGACGTTGACCTGACTGCGCTGAACGCTGAACCGCAAGGTGTCTGCGCGGCCGTCGCGCATGACGTAGACGGTGGCAACAGAGCCGACATCGCCGCGAGTGTATGGGCGAAGGTTACCCGGGGAGATGGTGTCGACGCGAGCGCTGTCGATGCGCAACAGGCGGTCGCCGATGCGCAGACCGGCGCGATGCGCCGGAAGTCCTGTCCGTACATTCGAGATTACCAGCGTACCGTCAAGACGCTCGACCGTTATGCCAAAGCCTGTGTACTTGCCCGTGGCCAGCATTTCAACGTCGTCATCTTCGCCGGCAGGAATGTACTCGCTATAGGGGTCCAGCGCTTCGAGCATGCTGGTGATGCCGGCTTTGACCACGGTCTCGGGGTCGACGTCGTCGACATAGTTCAGACTAATCTTTCTGAACACGTCCGTGAAGGTCTCCATACTTCGTTGGATACCCATGTACACGGAGTCATCGGTGACCGAGAGGGCACCGATGGACATGACGAAGGCAAGGATGCCGCCGGCGTAGACGGTGGTCCGTTTCATGAGGTACAAGCCTTGACGGGGCGTAGTGGATTAACCGCGGGTTCGACGAAGCAGAATGGATTCCAGTGCGTCGATCGAAACACGCTCCTGCTGCATGGTGTCGCGGTCGCGCAGCGTCACGGTCTGGTCTTGTGACGTCTGTCCGTCAACCGTGATGCAGAAGGGCGTGCCAACCTCATCCTGACGTCGATATCGGCGGCCGATGGCGCCGCTGACGTCGTAGTCAACACGGAAGGACTTGCGAAGGTTCTTGCAGATCTGTTCGGCGATCTCCGGCATGCCGTCCTTGTTCACAAGTGGGAAGACGGCAGCCGTCATCGGTGCAAGGTGTGGCGCAAAGCGCATCACGGTTCTGGTCTCACCGGCTCCGTCTTCGGTGGCCACGGTTTCTTCGTCATAGGCATCGCAAAGCACGGCCATGAAGGTTCTCGTAGCGCCGACGGCCGTTTCGATCACGAAGGGGACGTAGCGTTCGCGAGTGGCCGTGTCGACATATTCGAGCTTCTTGCCAGAAAACTCCTGGTGGCGCTGCAGGTCGAAGTCGGTTCGTGAGTGAACGCCTTCAACCTCGCCCCAGCCGAACGGAAACAGGTATTCAATGTCTTCGGCTGCGGCAGCATAGTGCGCCAGTTTCTCGTGCGGCTTCCGACGCAGTCTGTCGGCCTTGATGCCCAGCGATGTGAACCAGTTCCAACGCTCTTGGCGCCAGTATTCGAACCAGTCTCCCTCTGTTCCTGGTGGAATGAAGAACTGCATCTCCATCTGCTCGAACTCGCGGGTACGGAACAGGAAGTTCTTCGTGTTGATCTCGTTGCGGAAGGACTTGCCGATCTGGGCAATACCGAAGGGCGGACGCATCCGCGCCGATTCCATCACGTTCTTGAAGTTCACGAAGATGCCCTGTGCCGTTTCGGGTCGCAGGTAGACGGTGTTGGATACGTCTTCGACAGGGCCAACGAAGGTCTTGAACATCAGGTTGAAGTTGCGGAGCTCCGTCCACTCCTTCGATCCAGAGACGGGGCAGGTGATGCCTGCGTCGATAATGATGTTGTAGTAGTCTTCGTTCGTCTGCACGGCGTTGAGGCGCGATTCCAGCGCGTCGGCCTCTGCCCCTTTCTTCTTCGAGCGCAATTTTTGGATGTGTTCTTCGATCAGATTGTCGGCACGGTACCTAGCCTTCGACGTCTTGTTGTCGATCATCGGGTCTGAGAACTGCTGCGTGTGTCCCGAGGCATCCCATGTGCGGGGGTGCATCAGGATGGCAGCGTCGATGCCAACGATATCGTCACGATACGTCATGGCCTTCCACCACGCATCCTTGATGTTGCGAAGGAGTTCAACGCCGAGCGGACCAAAATCCCAGCAGCCGTTCAGGCCGCCATAGATCTCGGACGATTGAAACACGAAGCCTTTGCGCTTCGACAATGACAGGATGGCATCAAGGGTTGCAGGTGTAGGCATGTACAAAGATAGGAACGCCATTCGTTTCGTAAGTTTGGAGCCCATCAATAGTTACGGTGATCTTCCGATGATGCTGCGAACGCCTCTTCTCTGGCTTGCTCTGGTGATGACTGCCATGGCTGCGCTTCCCTTGCGCGCACAGTTCGAGACCGGTAAGGACCATATCAAGTTCGAGAAGCTCGCTCCGATCGTTGGCCGTGCCGGCGATACCGTCATCGTTCGCGTCAAGGCACGCATCGACAAGTACTGGCACACATACGGTACGCGACCAGTCGAGGGTCCGATGCCTACCGAGATCACACCGGGTCCCAAAGGTATCCTTCGGTCAGGGGGCAAGGTGAAGGCATTGAAGGGATCGCACGTAGGCTTCGACAAGATCTGGGAGACGGACGTCGAGGAATGGTCTGGAAACGTCGAGCTCGACGTGCCGGTGCGTATCGATCCGTCACTGCGGAAAGGCGTCGCGAAGGGCAGTATCAACTTCTACCTGCAGTTGTGCGATACGGCTGCCTGCATGCCTCCTGAGGATATCAAGCTGCCTGTGTCGGTCGAGGTAACGGCCGAGGCCGCGCAGATCGAGCCCGAGACGACAACAGCCCCCGACGCGGCTTCGCCACGTGCCGACAAGACTGCCGGTGCCGCTACTGCGGCTGCACCCGTGTTGAACGACACGCAGCGTGAGATCGAGCAGGAGAAGGCAAAGGGGCTGTGGAGCTTCTTCCTGTACGCCATGGGCTGGGGCTTCCTGGCACTCCTTACGCCTTGCGTGTTCCCGATGATCCCCATCACGGTGTCGTTCTTTACCAAGCGCCACGAAAAGCGCAAAGGCTCGGGCATCCGCGATTCGACGGTCTTCGGCATCGGCGTCATTTCGACGTTCACGCTGATCGGCCTTGTTGCCGCCGTCGTGTTCAAGAATGCCGATATCGCCGCGAACCTTGCGGCCAGTCCGCTGCTCAACGTGATTATTGCAACTGTGTTTACCATTCTTGCGTTCAATCTGTTCGGTGCCTTCGAGATCCAGATCCCTGTATCGATCCTGAATGCACTGAACAAGAAGTCGCAAGGCGATGGTACGGCTGCCGTCTGGCTGATGGGACTGACCTTCGCGCTGACGTCATTCACGTGCACAGTGCCGTTCCTTGGCGGCGTGTTGTCGTCGGCAGCAACCGGAGGCGAATTCCTGTTCCCACTTGTGGGCACACTTGGATTTGCTACGGCCTTTGCCGTACCATTTGTCATTCTGTCGATGTTCCCGGCCCTGCTGGTCCGACTGCCGCGTGCCGGCGGCTGGATGAACAACATGAAGGTCGTCATGGGCTTCATCGAGATCGGTGCGGCCGTGAAGTTTATCTCGAGTGCCGACCTGGCCGGCGGTTGGGGGGTCTTGCCGCGCGAGGTATTCCTGTCGATCTGGGCAGGCCTGATGTTCCTGAGCACGATCTACGTACTGGGCATGTTTCAGATGAAGCTCGACTCGCCGGTTGAACGCGTCGGAGGTATTCGCGCCGGCTTCGCCGTAGTGTTCGCAACGCTGACGTTCTGGTTCACCGCCGGTGCGATGGGCCGCGACATGAGCGATTTCATCGAGGCGCTGCTGCCTCCGCACAACTACCGCGAGATGATGGGCGGTGCTCCGGCCGCGTCTGCTGCGAGCATTGGATCGGTTGCTACGGTGCCTGCAGAGAAGTGGTACACGAACCTTGACGAGGCAACGAAGATCGCCAAGCAGACCGGCAAGCCCATCTTCATCGACTTCACCGGGTTTACGTGTCAGAACTGCCGTCTGATGGAAAAGACGGTCTTCCCGAAGCCGATGATCAAGGAGCGATTCGAGAAGTTCGTCCTGGTGCAGTTGTACACCGACCGTCGCGAAGAGCCGTACATCTCGAATCAGAACCTGCTGAAGACGTACGGCACGGTGGCGAATCCGTTGTACGTGATGCTGCGAAGTGATGGTTCATACGTTGGACAGACAGGATATCAGCCTGTCTTCGCGGTCGATCCCACGCAGTTCGCTGCCTTCCTCGACCGTGCCCTCGTCGGCGCGTAAGCGCCGACGTCATCAACGGCGCGTAAGCGCCGTCTGACTTACAGTGTGATGCGGTAGACCAGCCACTCCTTCATGTACGTGGCTTGACGTCGCGCATAGAAGTCGCGCGCCAGCATGTTCCAGTCCAGCACCTGCCATTCCATGCGGCCGCAGCCGTTGGTGCGAGCCATGTCGTGCACGGCATCGAAGAGACGTCCGCCAACGCCATGGGTTCTTGCGTCTTCCAGCACGAACAGGTCTTCGAGGTACTGCGTCGGCTTTGCAAGGAACGACGAATACGTCTCCAGCGTGATGGCATAGCCAACAGCCTTACCGTCAAGCAAGCCCAGCAGAGCAACAAATCGAGGCGATGGTGCAAAGGCGTCAGCGCGCAGACGTTCAACGGCGTCGGCAGGCGGACGATTCAAATGTTCGTAGTCGGCAAGGGCGTTGACGAGTTCGATGAATTCATCGAAGCGCTCAGGCGTCAGACGGACAACGTCGATCATGCTGTTTCGCCTCCGACACATGCCAGCAGATTGTCGATCAGCCGCGTCGTACCCATGCGGACGGCGGCCAGCAGCACGATCTCTTCGCCGTGTTCAAAGGCGTCCGGTGTTGACAGGTCGGCGGCACGTGCCGCCTCGAGATAGTCGATCGTTACGTCGTGCAGCGTCGAGATATCATCACGCATCAACTGCTCATAGGCAACTCGGCGTGTCTCGCCCGTATGTGCCAGCGCCTGCCCGGTCCGTAAGGCCCGGTAGATCGTCGATGCCCGCTGCCGATCTTCGGCCGACAGGTAGATGTTCCGTGAGCTCATGGCCAGTCCGTCAGCCTCGCGCACGGTAGGGCAGACGGTGACCCTCACGGGCAACAGCAGGTCATGCACCAACTGCTTGATCACCAGCGTCTGCTGGTAGTCCTTCTGTCCAAAGTACGCCTCGTCCGGCAGGATGGCCTGCAGCAGTTTGCAGACGATCGTTGCCACGCCATCAAAATGGCCCGGACGCAGTGCCCCTTCGTAGGGGGCAGTGACACCGCCGACGTGGATCATCGTGGTCGTACCTGAAGGGTACATCTCGTCGACCGGCGGAGCGAAGACGACGGTACCGCCGTGGGCGCGCACAACGTCGATGTCGCTGTCGAGCGTACGCGGATACCGCGAGAAATCCTCGTTTGGTCCGAACTGCGTGGGGTTGACGAAGACACTTGTGACGACGTGCTCGTGGTGTGCTGCCGCTTCGCGAACGAGCGAGGCATGTCCGGCATGCAGTGCACCCATGGTTGGCACGCAGCCCAAGGTCTGTCCCGATGCACGCACGCTGCGCGCAAAGGCCTGCATTTCGCTAACGGTATGAATGATCTGCATGTGTCACATTTCCTGGGTGTGCGGCAACGAAGATACATGTCCCGCACCGACATCACATGCGTCATCCTTCTGCTTGTTGGCACCGTTGTTATCCAGGCCCAGCCGCAGGCGCGGGTATTCGGCGTCGACGATACGATGGACGTCATCGACCATCGGCGCTTTGATTCACTCTGGAGGACGTCGATGCAGCGCGGATTGCTCAACGTGGATGCTGCGGCAGGCGAGGTCATGGCGACGTATCTGCAGGCGCTTGCTACGGCATCGCCCGACGCCTTCCTGCCGGCAGCGCGAGCGGCGTTCTGGACCAATGCGCACATGGCTGCGGTCATGACGGTCATGCACCGTCGTCCGGCCATGCGTTCCACCATCGTCGACTCGTCGCTGTTCGACCGCGACACCTTTGTTGTGGCCGAGGCGCGGCATACCGTGCGGTCGTTGGCTGCTGCCGTGATCGCATCACATGGCAGTGTGACGGCCTGCGTCCTGCTAGGCAACGGCAGTTCCCATGCTCCGCCCCTGCTTCGTGGTGCAACCTTTGCAACGACCTTCGAACGCACGCTGCGCGAGCAGGCACGTCGGGTGTTTCGCAGCGAGCGCTTCGTGCTGTTCGACCCCGGTGCCGACGCGCTGCAGGTGTCGTCGTTCTTTGCCCCTTACCTTACACTGATGGAGTGGGAGCGAGGGTCGGTGGTGCAGTTCCTGCTGCCCTGGCTTGACGAGCTGACGGCGGCCGAATGTGCCCTGCGGCGAGCCACCTTACGCGTCGTCGTCAGCGATCGTATCGAGCGGTGGAGGCGCCGTCGATAAGTCGTAGGTTTGCATATGACCATTCCCGTCGACCATACCGCCGTACCGAGGCTTGATGCCGATGCCATGGCTGCCGGACGTTTGATGAACGTCCCGGCCGATCACATGTTCATTGCCGAATATGCACATGGCGAGTGGCGCAAGGCTCGCATACAGCCGTACAGGGC
>VFFB01000114.1 GCA_018882585.1 Candidatus Kapaibacterium sp. | reverse complement strand
CGCACGCCGTAGGCCGAGCCGTCAAACGTATACGACCGCACGATCTGTCCCCCACCCTGCAGCGTCGCCGTGGCCTGCAGCGTGAAGGTCTGCCCCTTGGCAACGCGGATCACGTCTTCTTTGGCATTCAGGGTGAAGTTGAGTGCCCGCGCATCAACCTTGGCTCCGGTATTGGTTCGGAATGAAAATCCGAGCTCCTTGACGCCGGGATGGACCAGGTCGACCAACGTTGCCGAGTCCTTGCCATACCACGGATGATACTTGCGCAGTTTCCAATTGCGGATGGTTCCACCAAGACTGCTGATGTTCACGCGGAGGAGGTCTGTCTCGATGACGACGGTTCGCTCGGCCGACGCAGGTTCCTCCAGCTGCAAGGGTGCTGCCGTGGCGGCCGGTTTCACGGCGCTGCGCAGGGAATCGGCCCTCTCCACCGTGCGCTTCGTCTGCTGTGGGGTCACGTCGCGTACATTGACGCTGCTCTGGTAGAGTACCCAGGCGCCGATGACGATCGAGATCAGAATGATGCCAATGACGGAGTTACGATCCATACGTCCTGTTCACATCTTCGTTGGTGGATGTTGATGCCTGTGGTTCAGTGTTTCCGGCACCGGGTCGAAACCGCCCGGATGAAGCGGATGACAACGTCCGATCCGCTTGATCGCCAACCAGCCACCCCGAAACGCTCCATGCCGAAGGATGGCCACACGAGCATACTCGGAGCAGGTTGGTGTAAATCTGCACGATGCCGGAAGCATCGGAGAAATGCCCCGCTGGTACATGCGGATGAGTAGCGCCGCGAAGCGTGCTATGATGGTTGGACGTTCGATGGCTGCGCGCCTGCCGAAGCTCGGCGAAGGAGTGATTGCACGTGAGGTTCGACGTCCGATAGCCGGAGCCGCATAGATGCCGCAGGAGGGGTTCTCCAGACAGCAAAAACCGTCGACAATCCCGCTGCTGCATACTGCGTACCATGAAGGCGAACCGACCTGCGAAGCGCCTCGCGAAGAAGACGCTTGATGCGGTTACGGACGACGGCACGTCGAATGACGCGCCGGCTGGCACTGACAACGTAGGACAGTTGCGATGAGGGGGCTTCGGTGAAACCGATGGTGACGGCGAGCGGACCGGACGACAATCGAAGCGGCGACCGAAGGGCCGCCGCTACTGCATTGTTACCTTTCAATGGACGCGCGTCCATCGCCGCGACAGATTATCGAGTTGCCGTCACGGCAATACGATGACGGCCTTTTGCACGGCGGCGTGCAAGTACCTTGCGGCCATTCTTGGAGGCCATGCGGGCGCGGAAACCGTGTGCACGCACACGCTTGCGCTTGCTGGGCTGATACGTACGCTTCATGTTGTCACCTTGACGTCGTAGTGATGGTCATTCGTTTGCAAGACTGCAAATCTACGAAAAAGGCAGTTCTTGACGCGCAACTCAGTTGATGCCACCGATCTGACCGGGAAACGGCATCTGCTGTCCGTCGACCGGGATCTCGCCGAACTGCTGTTCGTACTTGCCCACGTTGTCGGCCAGTGCATGCAGCAGGAGCTTGGCGTGCTGTGGCGTCATGACGATGCGTGCATGGACGCGTGCCTTGGGAACTCCGGGAAGGATGCGGGTGAAGTCGATCACAAACTCAGCCGGCGAGTGCGAGATGATAGCAAGGTTCGAATAGATTCCCTCGGCTTCCTTTTCTCCCAGCTCGATGGTCATTTGCTGTTGATGCTGTTCGTTGTCGTTGGCTGCCATGCGGCACTTTCGTAAAACGTGTAAGATGAAAATTGCGGTCGCGGGCAATGACGAAGGATGTCACTTCATCTTGCTCAGGATCTGCTCCATTTCTTTTGCTTTGTCCTGCATGTTGTTGCGGGCATATACGCCCTCCATGATCTCGAAGTACTTCCGGTCGTTGGCGTATCGCTCGCGAAGTGCTTCAAGTTCCATGATGATCTCGGCAACCTGCTTCTTCTCGCGGCGAACTTCGTAGATATTGGCAAGCTGTTCAAGTACGGTAAGGTCGTCACGGTACTTGAAGATGGTCCGCAGCTTGACGAAGTATTCGGCCGAGAGGCCTAGATCCTTCATGTAGGATTCGTCCGGCGTATACTTTCTGTCGGCCTGCTGTTTGGCACGCTCGACGTTCTGGGCTTTGACAGCCCGGTTCTTGTACACGGCGGCCATGTTGAACAGAGCGGTCTCGTTCACTGGCTCTCGGCGAAGAACTTCATTGTACTCCGCGATAGCCTCGTCGAACTTGTCCTCGTTCATCAGGATACCGGCATACTGTATCCGATTGGTGACGTTGTTCGGATCCTTGGCAATGAGGTTCTTCAGTTCCGTCACAGCCTGGTCCGTCCGGCCAAGTCGTGCAAACAGTTCCGTCCGCAGCGGGTTCAGGTCAGTATCAAGGGGCTTGGCGGCACCAACATGGTTGCACCATGTAAGCGACTCTTCATAGTTGCCACGGTTATACGCCGTGAATGCAAGCGCCTTGATGGGATTGATCGACGTCATGCGCGAGCGCCACTGTTCGCTCTCCGAGATCGTCGACGCCGGCGCATAGGTCCATCCTTCGACCACGGCATCGGCATTGCCGCCCTCGGCAGCAGCAAACACCAGCAGCATCCGTCCGCCTACGTCAAAGCGATCTTTGTAGACAATAGCCTCGGGCAACGAGTCGATCTTTGTCTGCAGCGGCGTTCCCATACCCTTGAGCAGAGCGCCACGGTTCATTCCAAGGGTGATACCCTTGGTCTTGGCCACGTCAAAGCCGGCCGACTCGGCTTCCCACCACGTACGATAGGCTAGGATCGCAGCATTGGTATCGCCGCGCATTTCGTGTGCCTGTCCGATCAGGGTAAGCGGGTCGCTGAACTCCGGCTTGACCTCGTACGCAGTCTGCAGATGCTTGATGCATTCGTCATACTTGGACTTGTCGCCCGTCGAGTTCGCCTCGTTATACAGCTTGATTGCTTCGTTGTACTCTCCTACCCATACGTTGTAAAGACGCCCCGATACCTCGCTGGCGAGCTTGGGGGTGATGCCGGTACAGGTCTTAAGGTTTCGCAGGGCATCGACCATTCCGGGGACGTCGTTCTGTTTGGTACTGACGTCGGCAAGCAGCACCAGGGCATCACAGTTGGACGGATCGGTGGCAAGCACCTTTGTCAGCGCAGTCTTTGCCGCGGCCCAGTCCTGCTTGCGCATGGCATTGCGGGCAGTTGTAAGATCGGCCGAGGCACACTGGAAACCAGACACAAGAAGCGCGCCGAATGCACCCAGTAGGATGAATCGCAGTATTCGTTCCATGACGAGCGTTACGAAGTGGTGACGAAAGTTCGTTCGCCTAATTTACGATGTGACTGCCAGCAAGACGAAAGAAGTTCTACCAAATAATGCTGATGCCCCTTCGAACTTATCTCCCTGTCAAGCGCTTGTACGTACTTGCACGTGGCTCGATGACGACAACACGCATCATGGCTGAGCGCAGGTCCTGATTGAGCAGATTCATTTCAGCACCTACCATGCCCTCGACGCGGGCCGTGCCCTCAGTAACGCGCTTGGCTAGTACTCCGGTCAGCACGATCTGTGCTTCCGACGGACGTCCCAGGAAGCCGTTGACCTCGCCGTAGAGCGTGGCCAGTCGCTCGCGCAGCTGCTCTTCGCCGGTCACGAAGCCTACCTTGGAATTCACAAGGCTGTTGTTCACGGCGGCCGCCGTATCGCGGACGGACGTGAGGCGTTCGCGTAAGGATTCGGACAGGGTGCTGTCCGCAAGCCGGGCCGACAATGTGTCGCGCAACGCACGAACGCGAGCGACTGTCACGGCGAGTTCCTCGTTCAGCGCATACAAACTGTCGACCAGGCGCTGCTGCATCTGTCTGTCTGCGGGCGAATGCTTGTAGATGGTATCCGTCACCACAACCATGGAGGTGCGCACGGTGTCGGTGCCCTTCCTGAGTTCGACGGTATATGTCCCCTCGGCAATGAGTGGCCCTATGAACGATCCGCCGGCGAAGCCGGCGTCGCTCGCAGCAGTTGCCGGCGCTTTGCGTCGCAACGGAAGTTCCACCTTGTTGATGCCGCGACGCGGAGACCCCGGTACGGTGCGAATGGTATTCCCCGCTGCGTCCATGATCAGGATCTCGAACTTGCCGCGCATGTGTCGGTCGCGGAGGTAGTACCAGACGGCTGCATCGGTCGAGACGGTCTCGCCAATGAATGCGTCGTCGCCGTTGAACCACGAGCCGGCGCTGCCGCTGACGCGGCGTACCGCCGGTTTCGACGGTAACACGGTTAGGTCGGACGTGATGGAGGCAGGCGTGACCGCACGCAGGACGTCGAGGTCGTCGATGATGTAGATGCCCCGACCGTGCGTGGCCAGCACAAGGTCCTGCTCGCGCTCGTGGATGACCATATCCCGAACGGCAACGGGAGGCATGCCGTTACGGAAGGCCGCCCACGAGACTCCCCTATCGAACGAGACGTAGAGTCCCTGCTCTGTGCCCAGGTAGAGCAGATCTGCGCGAACGGGGTCCTGGCGCACCACGTGTGCCCAGCCGCGCACACCCGTCGTGTCGAGCATGGTCCAGGTCGAGCCAAGATCGGTGCTGCGTACCACGTACGTGCGCATGTCACCCAAGCCATGCCCATCAAGCGTCACGAAGATGGTCCTGCGGTCATGTGGCGACGGTTCTACGTACGAGACCCACGTGTATCGCGGGACGGACGGGACATTCGCCGCCACGTTCTTCCACGTTGTTCCGCCATTTGTTGTCACCTGCAGGTTGCCGTCATCGGTGCCTGCCCAGATCAGGTTGGCATCAAGCGGCGACTCGGCGATGGCAACGACCGTGCAGTGGTTTTCGGCCGACGAATTGTCAAGAGATAGTCCCCCACCTTCGTCCTGGCGAAGCTTGGTGCTGTCGTTCGTGGTCAGATCCGGCGAGATGACCTTCCACGTAACCCCGCGGTCCGTGCTGCGATGCACATACTGCGAGCCTGTGTACACCACGTCCGGACGTCGCGACGGTCGCACGATGGGAGTGTTCCAGTTCCACCGCAGGTCCGGCATGCCGGCCTCGGGTGTGGGCTTGATGCTGCGAGCTTCGTTCGACGTGCGGTCGTACCGGTTCAGGTTACCGCCTTGCGACTCCCAGTAGACGATGGACGGATCGTTACCGTCGGCCACAACGTGGAATCCATCGCCCCCTCCCAACAACTCCCAGTTTGCATTGGTGATGCCACCCTCGCGTCTGGAAGGACCTGTCCATGATCCGTTGTCCTGAAGACCGCCGTAGACATTGTAGGGCCGACGGTCATCGAGGCTGACGTGGTAGAATTGCGACAGCGGCAGGTTGGGCAGGAACCGACAGGTCTTTCCTCGGTCGAGAGAAACGTAGACTCCGCCGTCGGTTCCCATGATGACATGATCATCGTCGGCAGGATTGACCCAGATGGCATGATGGTCGGAGTGAGCCGATCCTGCATGCGTGCTCCACGTCGTTCCTCCGTCGTCGGACCGATGCAGGTTCAGCCCCGTCTTCCATATCCGATCCTTGTGCGTCGGATCGGCGACGATACGAGAGAAGTAGAACGGACGGATGTTCGAGGCGAAGCCGCTGAAGCGGCGCTCCCACGACCGACCGTTGTCGGTCGAGCGAAAGAAGCCCGTCGAGTCGGCCTCGATATTGGCATAGACGATGGACGGATCGACCGGCGAGAATGCGACGGCTGCCCTTCCAAGGTCACCCTCGGGCATGCCTGTGGTGATGCGTGTCCACGTCGTGCCACCGTCCGTGCTGCGGTGCAGGCCACTGCCCTTGCCTCCCGAGTGGAAGGTCCACGGACGTCGATAGCACTCCCACATGGCAGCGATCAGCACCGAGGGATTGGATGGATCCATGGCAAGGTCGGCGCATCCGGTACGATCATTGACGTACAGGATCTTTGTCCACGTGACACCAAAGTCCGTGCTCTTGTACACGCCGCGGTCGGTACCATCGCTCCACAGCGGGCCTCCGGCGGCGACGTACACGACGGCCGGATTCTTCGGATCGATGACGATGCGCGAGATGCGCTCCGTGGTGGCAAGACCGAGGTGCGTCCACGTCACTCCGCCGTCGGTGGTGCGATACAGTCCGTCGCCGGCTGATACGCTGTTCCGCACCCAGGACTCGCCGGTGCCAACCCAGACGGTATCCGGATGTCGCTGATCGATCGCAATGGCACCGATCGACTGATTGTATTCGTCGAACACAGCCTTGAAGGTCGTGCCGCCATTCGTCGTCTTCCAAAGGCCTCCGCCGGCAGCGCCAACGTAAAAGCGCGAACTGTTGGTATCAACGACGGCGATGTCGCTGACGCGTCCGCTCATGGTGGCCGGGCCGATGGATCGGGCGCGAACGCCACCGAACATGCCGCTGGTAAATGATGGCGTTTGCGCCAAGGCACACGTCACCGTGGCCATGAACAGCACGAGGATTTTCATGGTGCGCAGCAAAATGGTGGATAAACGATGCCCGACGGCATCGTTGCTTCAGGGATGGCCGACGTCAGTTCTTCGGCACCGTGAAGAGCGAGTCCTCAAGCGTTACGTTCGGCTCGATCTTATCGATCGTCAGACTCATCATTGTCTGACCGCCCGAACGCGTATCGATCTGGTGCGGCATCTGCAGGCCTGCCACTTCCTGGTAATTGGACATGACGACTTCGACGTCGACCGGCTGGCCCATCTGCTCGGTCTTTGATTCGACCTTCAGGTCAAGGAACGTGACGGCATCAATGAAATACATGCGGACCTCGCCCTTCTTCGTGGTCAGCTTCACCTTATATGCCGTGCTGCCGTCCACGTCTCCGGTACCAACGTACTCGGCCGTATGGCCCTTCGTCTTCCAATCAACGAGTTCGCCGTCAATGTCGGCCTGCATGGCATACTCGGCTGATTGTGCCTCGTCCATGATCTGCGGCTCGGATCCCATCATGGGGTTGATCATCCAGGCCTTCTGCCCGTCGTAGCCGATCACAATGTTCATGCCCTGCACTTCGGTCTCTGCCCGCATCAAATTTGATCGCTTGATCATCTGCTTGATCTTCATTTCCATGCCGCCCATCATGGACATGGTCATGGTGCCGGTGGTACGCATGGACTTCAGGGCCTTCATGGCTGTCATGCCACCCTTGGCCTCGATGTTCTTGGCAATGATCTCGTCGAGCGTGATGGCATGAGACGTCATGGCCGACACAACGATCATGACAACTGCTAGTAGCATGCGATGCATGGATTTCTCCGGGATATGGGGTTGTTGTAATTGTGCAGTTCGGGGCCTGCGTACGCAAATTTGCAGGAAGAGTTGCACACCACACACACCCATCATGCATTTCGTTGTTCATTCGGTCATGCTGGCCGCCATCTCCATCGTTCTTGCCTTGCCCCTTGCCGCCCAACAAGGACGCTCTACCCTACCCGGATACGATATGCGGTGGACCGGTACGTGGTCGGGTACGGTTTCGTCGAACGGTCTACGGTCCGACGCACTCACGTTGGAGATCACGGCCTTGGAACGCGGGACAACGGACGTTCTGTATTCCCTGCCGGACCGTCTGCAATATCATCGGCCGTTCGATGTGATCGCTCGCAGCGGCGACACCCTGCGGTGCTCGTCCACCGAGGACGGCGTAAGCCTTGTTGCCGTCCTCGACCCCGCATCGACCACGCTCGGCGGAACATGGATGGTGTCAGGATCGACCCGGACCCTGCGTCTGCAACGCATGTCCCGGGAAGACCTCGGCATCGAGCAATCAGATGTCGATGGCCGAACTTTGCGAACCTCGATGATGATCGAGTATCCAACCGAAAAGGTGACCCTCGCAGCCGAGCTGATGCAACCGAGTACCGTCACGACACGACGTCGCAGCCCGCTGGCCGTGTTCATTTCCGACCATGGCGATCACGATAAGGATGCTTCGCATCACGGACACAGACCGTATTCCGTCATGGCCCGGTCCATGGCCGAAGCCGGCTGGGCAAGTGTCCGCTGGGACGACCGCGGTGTCGGAGGGTCGACCGGTACCCTGCTCGTAGCCGGAATCCCGCAACTTGCACGCGAAGTTGATCATGTCATCCGCACGGTTGGCGCCGACCCAACCATCGACACTTCCCGCATCGTCCTGATCGCATCGGGTGAAGGGGGCATGGTTGCGGCGGCCGTCGCTTCGCTCCGGCCCGTGGAACGTATCGTGCTGCTC
>VFFB01000113.1 GCA_018882585.1 Candidatus Kapaibacterium sp. | reverse complement strand
GTGACCACGCAGGGATCGGCAATCCGTCTGGCAGAGTACAAGATCCCTTAGCGGGCAGGTGGAATGCTGTACATTACGCAGCACGTAGATGGGATTTCATGCTTGCTTGATGAGGTAGGTCGCTGCCGAACATGAGGCATGCAGGTGCCGGCTCTCGTGATGATGACGTGGCCAATTGCAGTGATGCGAATGCTTCGTACGCAAGGTGCCATCAGGTCAGTGAACCCGCATGATGTCTACTGTTACGCATCTTTACCCTCTGGGGAAATGTCAGGCGCGATACTGATCAAACGCCAGTGGTGGGTAAAGGATAAGGGTTAGCGCATAGGCACTTGTCCGGGCAGAACGAGGTCTGCATGTTCCTGCAGCAGCAAAGCCGGTTTTGATGAGATATTGTATACAGCCACAACGACCCCTTCCGTCCTTGCCAGCTTCATTGGTGTGACAAAATCCGTATCGTTGGTCACTAGGACGATGATGTCAACAATGCGCTTCGTTGCCATCCATGCGATATCCAGTCCGATCTTCATATCGACGCCCTTTTGCTGGAAAACGGGTGAGTAGCGCCCATCAACATCTTCGGGCGCTCTCCACTCACTGAACTTGGTCCGACCCAGCCGTACGGCGATGTGATCTGATCGACGGAGTTCATCAAGAAGACGCCGACTACTCGCGTACAGGGGACTGGAAGCAAAGTCATGTACGCGACCACGCGGATCAGTTTTGACTTCGCCAAAGGGTTCAGCATCGTAATAGTACGCCCGAATCCAGCGAACAGGATCAGCCGGAAGACGATCAAGCACGGCAGTTTGTATCTCGCCTATCATGCGAACAACTGCAGTCGCAGGAGGGAGGTGATTCATGGGGCGTTGGGTTTTCTGAAATCGGGGCGCATGCCGCTGCTTCCACAACTCCCGGAAATGTCCTGCATCGATGAGAATGGCACCGTTCATATGGTGTTTCCTGACACGCAAAAAAAAAGCCTCGTCATCTGGTTGGATGACGAGGCATATGTGCGCATGCTCGCCTACGAGCGTAGCGGTTGTGAAGACGTAGTCTACAGTGGCAGCGGTGCACAAATGTGTGACATCGGCAACTGCCCAACAAAATTACGCAGAACGTTGGCAGCATCTTTCAGGGTATGGGCTTCGAGATCGTGACCACGCAGGGATCGGCAATCCGTCTGGCAGAGTACAAGATCCCTTAGCGGGTCAGGTAGCGCTCTGCGTCGAGCATGGACTTGAGCTTCTCGACGTGGTCACCATTGATCTCGAAGGCATTATCCGTGACCTGTCCGCCAGTTCCGAACTTGGCTTTGGCCATTTGTAGCAGCCGTTGCAGCTCGGCCGGACGTGACTGAAAGCCCTGCGCAATGGTCACTGGTTTCCCGCGGCGTTTTTCGATGCGGACCTTGATGCGCATGGGGTTGCCATCGTAGCCTTGATGCCACTTCGGCTTTGAAGGTTCTGGCTTCGTATCACCTGTTCCAAGCAGGGATGCAAGGTCTTCGAGTCCGGGCATTGTGTGTACAAAATCATGCGTGAAGGATGCACGAAAGTACGATGTTTGTGCCATGCGAACGTGGCTCGTCATACCCGCCATCGTGCTGGTCACCATCGTGTTCTCGGTAGCGGTGATGGTGCACATGCTGCTCTTCCAGGACCGTGACGTCTTCTTCACGTATGCTCGGATGTGGTCTCGCATCCTGCTGCGTCTTTCGGGAGTCAAGGTCGTCGTACTCGGCAAGGAGCACCTCGTCCAGACCGATCGATACATCTACGTCTCGAATCATGCCAGCATGTTTGACATTCCCGTCTTGCTGGCTGCCATGCCCGACAACATTCGCATCATGTACAAGCACGAGCTGGAGCGCATCCCGTTCCTCGGCTGGTGTCTGCGCATGTCGCCCTTCATCAAGGTTGATAGAAGCAGGCATCGCGAAGCCGCCGATGCCATCGACGAAACAGTGCGAACCTTTGCAACGGGATCGTCGGTCGTGATCTTTCCCGAAGGAACGCGCAGCCCTGACGGACAGGTCCACGCCTTCAAGCGTGGTGCGTTCACACTTGCCGCGCGGTCAGGCCGCGCCATCATTCCCATTGCCATCCTCGGAGCCGCGGCCATCTTGCCCGCGCGCACGCGCCGCCTGAAGCCCGGCACCGTCACCCTGCACATCATGCCCCCGCAACGGATGGCGGAGGGGGCAGGGCGAGCCGATGAGGTCGAACTGATGCGATTGGTCCATGCCATGATCGCCGCAGAGGTTAACTTCGCGGCATGAACACTGCAGACATTCAGCGTATCGCCGAACTGGCACGACTGTCGATCCCCGAGGCAGACCTGGAAGCATTCGCAGCACAGTTCGAGCGCATCCTTGACTACGTTGGCACGATCAACGCCCTTCCAATGGATGGCGTGGAGCCGCAGACGTCCATCAATGCCATCGAGAACGTGACGCGCGAAGACGTCGTGGGCGAGACTGCTTCGACCGAAGAAGCGCTGCGCAATGCGCCCAAGAAGAACGAAGCCTTTTTCAAGGTCCCGAAAGTCCTTGGCTAAGATGGTCGTTGGTATCATTCCTGCGCGATACGCAGCCACGCGGCTGCCGGGCAAGCCGTTGATCGACCTGAACGGCCAGACCATGGTCGAACGCGTCTGGCGTGCCGCCGCTGCCTCAGCTGCAGTCGATCGCGTGATCGTGGCCACCGACGACCAACGCATCGTTGACGCCTGTGCGTCCTTCGGCGCCGAGGCCTGCATGACGGATCCGGATCTTCCAGCAGGTACGGACCGCTGCGAGGCCGTCGTGCGTGCGCTGCGACTGCAGCCCGATATCGTGATCAATATTCAGGGCGACGAACCGCTGCTCCATCCGTCAATCCTGACGCAGCTAGTGCATGCATTGCGTGGCTCGAACGCCGACGTCAGCACGCCGGTATCACGATTGCTGTTTGCCGACGAACTCGACGATGCAGCCGTTGTGAAGGTAGCTCGTGCAGCCGACGGACATGCCGTGTACTTCTCGCGGTCGCCGATCCCGTTCTCGCGTGACGTCGATCGCGCAGCGTGGCTGCAGACACGTCCCTACTGGCGCCACATCGGCATCTATGCGTACACCCTTCAGGCGCTGCGCCGGCATGTATCCTTGCCCCCTTCGCCTCTTGAACGGGCAGAGTCACTTGAACAGCTGCGGTTGCTTGAGGCCGGAGCACGTTTTGCATGTGTCGAGACCGACCATGTGCTGCTGAGCGTTGACACGCCCGCCGACGCCGACCGCGTCCGTGCCTACCTGCGCGAACACGGTCTGTAACGGAAACGGCGCCGTTCCCATGCCGGAAACGACGCCGTCTGTGGTCTTCTTGATGACAATATCAGTCCAGGAACATCTCGATACCGATCGTGGGTGAAAGCACGCCGAACGAAACGGCTCCGCCTGAACGGAAGGGCAGAATCAATGCAGGGATCGTGGCGAACACACCGAACGAGTCGGTAATGAAGTACTCGGCGCCAACACCGGCAAGGATGGATGTGTTGGTGGTCGATTCGGTGTTACCGGCAAAGTTCTTGGCACTGATGCGCTGCACGGCAAGCTGGCCGATCACGTAGGGGCGAACTCCTCCCATGGGGGACATCAGGTACTTTGCATAGGGAGTGAGCGAGAAGAATGTTCCCGCATCGGCGATCTCGAGTCCGATGCCGGCACCGATGTGAAGATTCTCGTTCAGGGCGTACTGTCCCTGGGCTCCGCTCATCGCCACTTCTGATGTGGGAATGGCAAGGGTCGCGCCAAAGCCGAGTTTCTCACTCGGGGCTGCGCTGCGTTGAGCGCTGGCGATGCCGGCGCTCATGAGGACGACGGCGGCGATGGTTAAAACCTTCTTCATGCTGCTTCCTTCAACAAATGGTTGGACATGGTTACAATTGCAAACCGGTCAAAAATACACGGACGACCATCACGTGATACACGGCAAAAGTGACTGATCGCTTTCCACCTTCGTCGTAGTTTTGTCGCATTCGCTATCACTGCGCCGCGCTACAGCACCTTTACAGGTCGACACTGCATGCATGCTCCCATCACCGTTCATCGCTATACTCCGGCCGACCGTGACGAGTGGGATGATTTTGTCGAGCGCAGCAATACCGGCACCATGTTCCACCTGCAGCGCTTCCTGGATTACCATCCCGAGGGAAAGTGGACGTGGCATCATTTGATGTTCCGTGAAGAGGGAAGACTGGTTGCAGTGCTGCCTGCAGGCATTGGCCGCGACGGTGCGCTGTGGTCTCCGACGGGTGCATCATACGGCTCCATCGTCGTTGCCGACGAGTCCTTCGAGCGTTGCCTGCACATCGTGGATGCCTTCATCGACTATGCTCGGGGCGCCGGCTTCACCGACGCCTACCTGATTCCGCCGCCGCTGATCTATACGCTGAATTACAGTCAGCACGTCGAGTATGCAATGCTCTATCGTAAGGCCGACTTCGAGCTGCATTACATCTCACATGCCATCGACCTGAAGCGTGGCGCGTCGTTCCTTGATCACTTCGACCCCACGGCACGTAAGAGCATTCGCAAGATCCTGCGCGAAGGTGCCATCACGATCCGCGAGTCAGACGATTACGAGACCTTTCACCGCATTCTTGTCGAGAACAAGGCGAAGCACGATACGAAGCCGACGCACACCCTTGATGACCTGCTGCGGCTGCGCGAACTCATGCCCGATAAGCTACGTCTGAACATGGTCTATCACGGCGACGAGCCCATTGCCGGCTCGCTGCTCTTTCTTGCCAACAGCAAGGTCGTCCTGTGCTTCTACAACATGCTCCGCTACGAGTACGAGCATCTTCGGCCGATCTATCTGGTGATGTACGAGACGTGCAGGTGGGCCATCGAGCAGGGCTATGAATGGGTGGACATCGGCGTATCGCAGGACACCAAGGCAGCCGACCCCATGACGCCGTCATTGGGACTGATAGCGTTCAAAGAGCGTTTTGATGCGCGCGGCATCCTTCGCTCCACCTACCACCTGTCCTTGTCGTAAGGGGCAGTGGTGGACATCATGCTGATCGCGCTTGCCGACGTACGTCGCGACGCGCGTACGCTGAATGCGGCACGCGCGCTGGCCTCGGCCGGCTATCGCGTCGGCATCCTTGCCGCAGGCTCGCTCAGGGCCGAAGCCGGCATCACGCTCTATCCTTGGAATGATCCTGGCGGTCGCGCCTGGCGGCGCTGGCAGTCGCTGACGCGCGCCGCGGCAGCGCTCGACGTACGTCCGCGCGTGATTGGTGCCATGGACTTCTTTGCCATGCAGGCGGCTTTGTTGCTCCGGCGTCGGTGCGACGCCCGTATCGTCTATGATGCCCGTGAGTTCTACTTCGCCCTTGGGCCGCTGCAGGGCAGGGGATGGCGACAGCGCGTCCTGTCCTGGCTCGAGTCACGTTACGTGCGCCGTGCCAACGTCATCACGGTGTCGGGGCCGCTCGACGCCGACGTCCTGGCCAACCGATATCGCCTCAGAGATCGCCCCGCAGTCATCCTCAATGCGCCACCGTATGCCGACGCCGTAGCGTCGACGCTGCTGCGCGAGCGTGCCGGCGTGCCCGGGAATGCGCTGGTACTGCTTTATCAGGGCGTTGTGCATCATGGACGTGGTCTGATGCCGCTGCTTGATGCGATGCCGCTGATGTCCGACGTCCACCTGTGCGTCATCGGTGACGGTCCTGCCCTGCAGGAGTTACAGCATGCGGCTGCTGCTCGCGGCCTGAGCGATCGTGTGCATTGGCTGGGGTCGATGCCCTACGACGACCTGCATGCATGGACGTGTGGTGCCGACATTGGCGTGACGCTCATCGAAGACGTGTCGATGAGTTATGCCTATGCGCTGCCGAACAAATTCTTCGAGTACATGCGGGCTCGTATCCCGCAGATCGTCTCCGACCTGCCGGCCTTGCACGACATGATCCAGCGATATCCCGTGGGGCTGCTCGTCGAGTCGGCGCTGCGGCCCGCAGCGATCGTCGATGCTGTTGACAGACTGCGACGCAGCGAGACCAGAGATGCCTTTGCGGCCCAGTGTGATGCAATTCGTGATGTCTGTTACGAGCGTCAGGCCTCGGTCCTGCTCGACGTATACGCCTCGCAGGTGGAGCGCTGATGTCCATGTACCTGCTGCTCCTGTTCCAACAGCTGATCGCCTCCAGTACGCACCTTGTTGCCAAGAGCGTCACCGGAATCCTGCACCCCACCATGGTGGTCGGCCTGCGGGCCGTCTTTGCCTGCTTGTTCTTCGGAGCCTACGTCGTGATCCGAAGATCGTCGCTTCGCCCCCTTCGAGCTGAAGATCGCCGACGTATATGGTTGCTTGGTTTACTGAATATCCCACTCAACCAGCTGCTGTTCATTGGCGGTGTGAATCTTGGCACGGCACCCAATGCCTCGCTTGCCTATGCGCTTACGCCTGCCTTCGTGCTGGCCATCGGCGTGTTGTTCATGGGTGAGCGGCCTGCGCGTACGCGCGTGGCGGGGATCGTGCTGGCCATGCTGGGGGCGGGACTTGTGCTGGTGGACAGGGGGGCGCGGTTCGACGCCGACCTGATGACGGGTAACGTCATGGTCCTGTGCGCAGCGTTGGCGTGGTCGCTTTACACCGTCCTGGGACGTGATCTGGCCACGCGATATGGCGGATTTCATCTTACGGCAATGACCATGTTCACGGGTGCCATCTTGTATGTTCCCGTCTGGATAGGTCTTGTTGCCATTGCCGGCGTGCCGTTTGACACAACCGGCCTGCACGCCACGGTCAACGGAGTTTCACCGCTTTCAAGTTGGATGCAGTTGGTCTACCTTGGCGTCATCACGTCGGGTCTGGGATTCGGTCTGTGGTATGTTGCCCTGACCAAGCTCGATGCATCGCGCCTTGCCGTGTTCAACAACCTGCAACCCGTACTCACGACCATCTTGGCGTGGATGCTGTGTAGCACCGTTCCGACACCTGTCTTCCTTGTTGGCGGTGCCGTAGCGATCGCCGGTGTGGTGTTGACGCAGCGACGCTGAGAAACGTCAGTCCATGCAGGGTTCGGAAGGCGTAGATTCGTGGAACCATTCAGCGGAGATCGATCATGCGATTTGACACTCATCACTCCGTCGGCATTGTGGTCGACATCCAGGAGCGGCTGTTGCCGCACATCCACGACCATGAGGCCATGACGGCCCGTTGTGCCATGCTCATTCGTGGATTGCGTGTGCTGCAGGTGCCGATGCTCGTAACCGAGCAATATGTCAAGGGGCTGGGGTCGACTGTGCCACCGATCGCCGAGGCACTTGGGACCTACACGGCGTCGGAGAAACTCTCGTTCTCATGCTGTGGCGATGGCACGTTCGAGTCCGAACTGCTTTCGCTGGCACGACACCAGGTCATCGTCATGGGCATCGAGACGCACGTCTGCGTGCAGCAGACCGTGCTTGACCTGCTGGCATCCGGCAATCAGGTTGCCGTGGTCGAGGACTGTGTGTCCTCGCGCCGTGCCGAAGACAAACGCGTCGCGATCGAACGGATGCGTCAGGCCGGCGCCATTATCACGACGGCCGAGTCTATTCTGTTCGAGTTGCTTCGCAGGGCAGGCACGGATACCTTCAAGCAGATATCGGCTCTGGTCAAGTAACACCTTTGGCGCATGGCGCTACGGAGTGCAGACATGGCATCACGTAAGACATCAACAGTATCCAACACGAACGTCGCGGGCGATGGCATTGCATCGGTCCTTACCGAGGAGCGCAGTTTTCCGCCGCCGCCCCACTTTGCGGCAACGGCCGGGCTGAACTCAGCCGCGGCATTGCGTAAGCGCGAGACGATGGGGGCCAATCATCCCGTTGCATACTGGGAACAGCAGGCAGAGCGGCTCGTATGGTCGCGTCCGTGGAAGACGGCACTTGTCTGGAAGCATCCGCACGCCAAGTGGTTTGTTGGCGGCACCATCAATGCGGCTGCCAACTGTCTGGACCGACACCTCGACACATGGCGTCGTACCAAGGCAGCCATCATCTGGGAAGCCGAAAGCGGCGAGATACGCACGATAACGTATCAGCAGCTGCATGCCGACGTCTGCCGTATGGCAAATGCGCTGACGCAGCTTGGCATCCGGCGGGGCGATGTTGTTGGTATCTACATGGGCATGGTGCCCGAAGCCATGGTGGCCATGCTGGCCTGTGCGCGGATAGGTGCTGCGCATAACGTGGTGTTTGGCGGCTTTAGTGCCGACGCGTTGCGCGAGCGTATGAACGACAGCAAGGC
>VFFB01000112.1 GCA_018882585.1 Candidatus Kapaibacterium sp. | reverse complement strand
GTCCAGGCTGCGCTCCTCGGCATCCAGCAGTTCCGTGTAGCGTTTTACGAATGCCAGACTCGTGAACAGAAACAGCGACAGCATCAGCAGCCACGGGGAAACTAGGACGCCCGCCGCAGCACCTCCGGCCATGATGCGCAGTGTATACAGACCAGACAGCACCAGCACGTCGACAAGCATGATGCGCTTCAGTCCGAATGAGTATGCCGTGGTTGCAAGCAGGTACACTCCCAACCACATCGTGAACGAGATGGGCAGCCAAGCAAGCGATATTCCAAGACTGATACCCACCAGCACAGGCACAGCAATCACGGCATCGCGGACACGCAGGCGTCCGGCTGCCAAGGGGCGATGTCGTTTCGTTGGATGGGCCCGGTCGGAGGCGACGTCTACGATGTCGTTGACGATGTAGATCGCCGATGCCACAAAACTGAACGCTACCATGGCAATGACGACGGTCTGCAGCGCAGATGCATCAGCAAGGTGATGCGCCAGCATCAGCGGAACGATAAGCAGCAGGTTCTTCACCCACTGGTGTACACGAAGCTGACGTATGATGTCGGCGATCATCGGTCGATCACATCCAGGAGTTCAGGAAAGATTCCGTCACGTCGTTCAACCTCGTCAAGATACGCGGCATCATCATTCATCAGCTCGCGACGTACCATGTACCGTTCGGCAAGGTCGCACAGACGGTCGACATCGGCCGCGTGATGGTAGAAGCGCATTGATGCATACTCGCCTGCCGTCTGCGTGGTGATAAGGAACTGCCAGTCTGAGGCTTGCAGCAGCAGCAGCTCTCGGTACAGATCGTGCATGATGCGATGCATGGTAGCATCCCACGATGACCTGTGATGTTTCTCGCGAAGTCGCAGCAGTCGATGTTCGATGCGATACTCCCGTTCCCACGTCCACTGCGTCTGCGGATTCATCCACACCTCGTCGGTTCCGTTGCGGCCCCACGACGACTCCGGCAGTTGGACCACGCAGGAAGCACGCGAGCGATCGACCGTTTCGGAAGCCGTTTGCGTATGGATCGTTGGTGACGCATGGATCCCGCGCAGCACATGCTCGAGAAAGGCGGGGCCTTCGAACCACCAGTGTCCGAACAGCTCCGTATCGAAGGGCAGGCAAACGGCAACCTCGGCATCGATGGTATCACGACGATGTCCAACGGTCACCTCGAGTGCTCGCACGAAGTGGGCCGCATGGTCGAAGACGCGCTGCGAAGCCCACGACGGTTCGTAAGCATCTTTATAGGCCATGTCGGCCGTCACATCGGTGATGCGCCAATAACGCTTTGCTGACCGGTAGTACTTCTTGTGAAAGTCCAGATAGTCGGGATCGGCGGGATAGCCCGTGCGGCCGCTCCACACCTGCATGGCGATCTGCGTGTGACGGGTAAGCACTGCCGCCGTTGCATCGTGCGAGGTATCGCCAACGCGGTAGATGTGCAGCGGGTTTCGCTCGTCGAGCAGTCGTCTGGCCGTGCCATACGTTCCGCCGTAGTCCGTGCGATGTCCGTCGGGTCCAACCACGCCCAGCGGCCTGGCGTTTGCCAATGCCCCTTCATCGGTGACGAAGAACTCGAGGCCATTGGCGGTGATGATCTCTTCGATGCCCTTGCGTGGACGGGCGACAGCGTAGGCCGAGACGGGCATCAGCGTGCGCCATGGATAGGCGGGCCTGTAGGCGCATTCCGGCAACCAGATTCCGCGCGGGCGCCGACCGAAGTGACGTTGGTGGGCAGCAACGGCAAGGCGCACCTGAAGGTCGATGCTCGAATCTTCGGCCAGCAGCGGAAAGTATCCGTGCGTGGCACCGCATGTCATCAGCTCAATGGCTCCGGCATCCTGCAGACGTCGGAATGCTCCAATGATGTCGCGCTGGAACATCTCGGTGTAATCGCGCAATCGATCCGTGTACCACGACTCCCAGAACGACGCAAGCGCTATCAAGCGCGGATCGGCATGTTCAGCTTGCAGCGTGGCCCGGTCGCCCGCGGCCAGGTCGGCATGTTCTCTGCAATATCGTTCAAACATGGCCGGCACGTCTGGATGGGCAAGCTGCTCGCACACCACGGGCGACAGATCGAACGTGATGCCGGGACGGATTCCGTCGGCCATCAACCGATCGCACATGGAAAGAAGCGGCAGGTAGCATTCGGCCATCGCTTCGAACAGCCAGTCGCTGCCATGGGGCCACGTGCCGTGATGGACGACGTATGGCAGGTGTGTATGCAGGATGATACTGACCATTACTGCGAATCTCGGTAATTCGACGTCATCATGGTCTTACCGCTATGTACGCAAAACGCCACGATGCATGGGCATCGTGGCGTTTGTATGGGCGAGTGACGGGGCTCGAACCCGCGACAACCAGAGTCACAATCTGGGGCTCTACCAACTGAGCTACACCCGCCGTGGGGGCGCAAACTTACGGCTTTTTCGGTTTTGTTGCGTCAGGATTGACCGTTGGATTGGGTACATCCCTATCCATGACGCGTCCTTCGGGCTCGATCGTACTGCGGATGCTGATCCTGTTGAGCGCTGGAAGTTCGCCCAACTCCTTGATGGGAAGCGACGTCAGCTTGTTTCCGGACAGGTCAAGATCGCTCAGATTTCTGCACGATCCGATCTCGACCGGCAGCGTCGTGAGCTTATTGGCACGCAGGCTCAGTCGCGTCATGCGCGTGCAATTGCCGATCGACTTGGGCGCGGAAGCGATGTTGTTGGAATCCAGAACGAGTTGCTCAAGAACGTTTGCCTTGATGGAATCAGGAATCGCCGAGATGCGGTTCGACTTTGCGATCAGTCGACGCAGCGTAGGGTGATTCAACAGTCCTGCCGGCAGCATGGTCACGGCGTTGTTCGAGAACTCGAGAATGCTCAGCGCCGGTGCCGATGCCAATCCTACGGGCAAGGTGGTGAGCTGATTGCCGGACACGTTCAGATCGACCAGGCTAGCATTTTCGGCAAGGGCCGGCGGGATCTGCTTGATGGCGTTCCGAGAAAGATCAACAACGCGAAGACTGCCGAGCTTTGCCAGCGACGGCGGAACCTCGGTGATACCGGTGACCGAGAGGTCGACGTTCTGCAGCTGCGTCATGCCATCAAAGGCGGCCGGATCGATACCGGTTCCACAAGGATTCTGGCGAAGGTCAAGGCGCTCCAATGACGACAGGCCAAGCTTCCCAACCTTTGTGATCTGATTCATGCTCAGGTTCAGCGTTTGCAGCCATGACATCTGCCGAACCACGTCAGGCACGTCGGTGAACTTATTCCGCGACAGGTTCAGCGAGCGCAGTGCCTTGAGCGAGGCAAGGCCAGACGGAAGCGTGGTGAGCTCGTTGCCTGAAAGGTTGAGGTCTTCCAGGTTCGTGCATTGCAGGACTTCGGCCGGCAACTCAGTGAGCTTCTTGCGTGACAAGTCAAGACGCTTGACCGCCGAAGGGTCCTTGGCAATATCTTCAACCGAACGCGCACCGGCAGAACGCGGCCGTGGGGGCGGCATGCTGTTAGGAGCTTGTGCAAGCATATCAAACGACATGCACAGCAGCGCTGCAGCGAACGCTGCGATCTGGAGATTGATGGAATGCTTCATGCGGCAAAACTACAACGTGATGAGGAGGAAACGATGCAAGCCGTGCAAGTCGATCCAGGCTCGGCAGCAGGTCACATGTCCGGCATAGAGGTCCATCTGTCGTGCCGTGGCATCAACTGACGTCACTACGCTATGCATCGTGTGAAAACGGGAGGGAAGATTTTAGATTTGGACGGAACCTACTCGCCTGCCGATGTTTGCACATACCCTCTGCCGCACTCGGCCGCGATCTCCACACGAGGATCGCACACGCAGATACTTCCCTGCCCCTTTTTCCTGACCTTGACAGAGCATGTTGCAAGCGCACCCGATGCGGAGCGCAGAGGTTGATGCAGCACATTACCCACTATTGAGCACCTGCCCATGGCAGCGCGTCGTTACGACAACTCGCACCGACGTCATGACAGAGACCGTCAGCGTCATGACCAACCCAGACATGAACAACCTCGTCAGGAGCAGCAGCGCCCCGAGCCGACCGGACCGGTCATCAGCCTGCCCGACCTGAAGTCCAAGAAGATCGCCGAACTGATCGAGCTGGCCCATCAGCTTGGGATCGAAGGAGTACAGGACTTGCGCAAGCAAGACCTGATCTTCAAGATCCTCGAGGCTGAGAACGCTCGACAGATGAAGGAGGCCCAACAGGAGGGCGTCAATCTTTCCATCGGCGTCATCGAAGTTCTTCCCGACGGTTACGGCTTCCTGCGTTCGGCCGTTTACAACTATCTGCCCTCGCCCGATGATATCTACGTTTCTCCCTCGCAGGTAAAACGCTTCAACCTTCGCAACGGCGACACGGTCAAGGGCTATGTCCGTCCTCCTAAACCAGGTGAGCGATTCTTTGCCCTCGTCAACGTCGAGACCGTGAACTATATGCCCTTCGAGCTGATGCGCGACCGGGCGTTGTTCGACAATCTCACGCCGTTGTATCCGGCCAAGCGTCTTACGCTCGAGACCATGGCCAACGAATACTCAACACGCATCATCGACCTTGTCTCCCCCATCGGTAAGGGGCAACGCGGACTGATCGTTTCGCCGCCGAAGGCCGGTAAAACGATCCTGCTGCAGCAGATCGCAAACTCGATCGCGCGCAACCATCCCGAGGTGAAGCTGATCGTGCTGCTGATCGATGAGCGCCCCGAGGAAGTGACCGACATGCAACGCAGCGTGAATGCCGAAGTGATCGCGTCGACCTTCGACGAGCCGCCCGAGCGCCACGTTGCCGTTGCTGACATCGTTCTCGAGAAGGCAAAGCGCCTTGTCGAGGCCAAGCAGGACGTTGTCATCCTCCTTGACTCCATCACGCGTCTTGCCCGGGCTCACAACACCGTGATCCCCCAATCCGGGAAGCTGCTCTCAGGCGGCGTCGATGCCAACGCCCTGCACAAACCGAAGCGATTCTTCGGCGCTGCGCGTAACATCGAAGAGGGTGGTTCGCTGACGATCATTGCGACGGCACTGGTTGAAACGAATTCGCGGATGGACGAGGTGATCTTTGAAGAGTTCAAGGGAACCGGCAACATGGAACTGGTGCTCGAGCGCAAGCTTGCCGAGCGCCGTATCTTCCCCGCCATTGATGTCAATCGCTCGGGAACACGCCGCGAAGAACTCCTGTTGACAGCCGAGGAACTCAACAAGATCTGGATCCTGCGGAAGGTGCTTGGCGATGACCCGCCGATCGAGGCCATGGAAAGACTACTCGACCGGATGAAGGCCACGAAGTCGAATGCCGAATTCCTCAAGACGCTAAATACCTGATTAGCTCGCAGCAAGACGATGGCCAACAACGATGCAGTGACGACTCCGGCAGCCGAAGCCCGGGCGATGAACATTTCGCTCGTTGTTGGTGTGTGCATGCTCGCAGCGAAGTGGGTGGCCTACGTCCTTACAGGCTCCATCGCCATCTTCTCGGACGCTGCCGAATCGGTCGTCCACATCATCGCTGTGGTGTTCGCATGGCGTGCCTTGCGCATCATGCACCGACCGCCGGATGAGGACCATCATTTCGGACATGAGAAGATCGGCTTCATGTCGGCCGCCATCGAAGGTGGTCTGATCATCCTTGCCGCAGGCGTTATTCTGTGGACGGCGATCGACAAGCTCATGACCGGCGTCACGCTCGAGCGCATCGGTATCGGTTCTGCCATCACGGCCGGAGCCGGAGCCATCAATGCCCTGCTCGGCTGGTACCTGGTCCGGACCGGTCGTCAGGAGCATTCACTGGTGATCGTTGCCAACGGCAAGCATATTCTGACGGATGCCTGGACCAGTGCCGGTGCCGTGATCGGTCTGCTCCTGGCCACATCGACCGGTTGGCTGTGGCTGGATCCCGTCATGGCCATCATCTTCGGTCTGAACATCATTCGCGAGGGCCGATCGCTGATCAGTGCCTCTGTGGACGGACTTATGGATAAGACCAATCCCGTCCTTGAACAGACCGTTCGAACGATCCTGGATGCGTTTGCAGCAAAGTATGGTCTGACGCATCACCGGCTGCGTCTGCGCGAGTCAGGACCACGCGTACACATCGATTATCACGTACAGGTCCCCGACGACATGTCAGTGCTGGAGGCTCATGCTCTTGCTACTGAACTTGAAGAGTCCATCGCGGCAGCCATGCCGAAGCATGCCGAAGTGATATCGCACATCGAACCAACAACGCAGCCCGACGGACACCGGTAAGGCGCAACGGCTGTACTGCTCACGGAATACGCTTCAGGGCTTCCCGCACGGTAAGGCCTGAGAGTACGTTCCGATGCTCCTCGACAAAGGCCCGCACGGCGTCTGGCGCCGTATAGGCGTATTGCCGCAGTGCCCACCCTGCCCCCTTCCGAACAAAGAACTCGGTGCTTGCGGCGCGACGCAGGATGCAGTCGAACAGCACGTCGACATTAGTTGCCGCGCGATATCGCAGCTGCATGATGATGGCTGTGCGTTGCAGCCAGATGTTGTCGGATTCGATCCAGGCACTCGCCATCTGAACAAGCTGGTCAGGCAAGGGGCGAAGTATCGAGCCGATGACGTTCGGGGCCAGGACGTCGACGGTGTCCCACCAGCTCTTTGCCGTGATCAGATCGACCACGGACGGAACGTCATCGACCAACAATGCACGCTGCACGACGGGCTGCGTAAGAATGGCGCAGGCCGCATACTGCATCTCGCGTTCGTCGCGCTGCCACAAAGCATGGGCAAGCCCCAGAACGTCAGACGGGAGACCCAGCCGTTGCCGGATCTCCCGCTGAAGGATCTGTCGTGTGGGTGCGTCGATGCCGTAGAAGGCAAACTGATCGCGCATGTAGGCAGACATGGCTTGTGCCCGCTTCGCATCGGCATGGCTGGCGAAGGTGCGGTGCAGTTCGCCGACGAATGCCGAGACGCTGATGCTCACAGTCCCATCTTGCGGCGGATGGCCGCGTCAATGCGCTTGAGTGCCTCTTGGATGTTGTCGATGCTGTTGGCATACGAGAAACGGATGAAGCCCTCGCCGAAGGCGCCAAAGGCCGTGCCGGACAGACAGGCCACACCGCCTTCGTACAGCAGGTAGTCGGCGCATTCCTGCGACGTCATGCCCGTGCCTTCGATGTTGGGGAAGACGTAGAACGCACCGTGGGGCTTATGACAACGGAAGCCGGGAATCTTGTTCAGACCTTCGACGATCACGTCACGGCGATGCTCGAACTCCTTCAGGAACTCGGCCACATAGGGCAGCGTGCGGTCGTCGAGCGCTTCGACGCCGGCCATCTGCGTGAACGAGCTTGTGCATGATGTGACGTTTGTCTGCAGCTTGGCAACAACCTTGGCCATGTCCTTCGGGAACAGACCGTAACCAAGACGCCAGCCGGTCATGGCGAAGGTCTTCGAGAAGCCGTCAAGAATGATCGTCCGGTCTTCCATGCCGTCAAACTCCGTGATCGACGTATGCTTGAAGTCACCGTAGGTCACTTGCGAGTAGATCTCGTCGCTCAACACGATCAGATCGTGCTTGATGGCAAGATCGGCGATGGCGCGCAGGTCTTCGCGCGTCAGGATGCCACCTGTCGGATTCTGCGGCGTGTTGATGATGACCATGCGCGTCTTGGGCGTGATCAGCGCTGCAAGATCATCGACATCGAAGCGGAACTCCTTGTCTTCGCGCAGCTGCAGCGGCACCGGCGTCGCCTTCAGGAAGTTGATCACTGACTCATAGATCGGGAAACCCGGATTGGGATAGATCACTTCGTCGCCTTCGTCGATGCAGGCCATCATGCCAAAGAACATGATGGGCTTTGCACCCGGCGTGATCACGACGTGATCTGCATCGTACTTGCCGTATCCGCGCGTCTTGTTCACGTAGTCGGCCACGGCCTTGCGGGCGTCGGGCAGACCGGCCGCGGGGCCATAGTGCGTGAAGCCCTTGTCCAGGGCATCCTTGGCGGCCTGAATGACGTTCGGAGGCGTGTCGAAATCAGGCTCACCGATCTCGAGGTGGACGATGTTCTTACCCTGCGCTTCAAGGGCACGGGCTTTGACAAGTACTTCGAAGGCAGTTTCTGTGCCGAGCCGGGAGATCCGTTCTGCGACGTGCATGGTGTGTTCCTATGTGGGGGGGGGGCGTTAGATGTTTTCTGCGCCATGAGGTTCGCGGACAAAGGCGATATCGATCTGGCGGGCGTCGTCGTTGTCGGGGTCGGCACTGATATGCACGGCATAATGCGGTGGCATCAGATGCTCTGCC
>VFFB01000016.1 GCA_018882585.1 Candidatus Kapaibacterium sp. | reverse complement strand
GCCTTGAGGAACTCCTGCCGGACTTCGAGGACTTCCTGCGGCAGCACGGGCTGCAGCGATGGCCCGTCGACTCGCCCGAAGCGATGGCGGTGGGTAACGCCTGGCGTGCGCTTCGCACGGCCGATCGGACCCCTTCCTCGTGATTTCCGTCATGTTGCAACACCGTGGCCAACGCTATTATTGCATGGCTACAAGTAGTTGGGCCAAACAGGCGACATCGTCACACATCCACCACAGGAGCATTCATGGAATCAATCGGTTCCGTCGCGCTCGTCACCGGCGCATCATCAGGCATTGGCAAAGCCATCGCTGAACAGTATGTGCGCGAAGGCACTGCCGTTGTGCTGGCAGATCTCGATGACGTGCTTGGACATCAGGTCGAGCAGGAACTGCGCGACATGGGAGGCGCTGTCAAGTACGTCCGCTGTGACGTGTCGAGTCCTGACGATAATGAGCGTGCCGTCGAGGCTGCCGTTCGCGAGTTTGGACGTCTGGACTACGCAGTAAACAACGCCGGCATCGCCGGCGCGGGTGCGCCTACGGCCGACTATCCCATCGACGCGTGGCAACGTGTGATCGACGTGAATCTATCGGGTGCCTTCTATGGCATGCGCGCGCAGATCCGTGCCATGCTTGCCGGTGGCGGAGGTGCCATCGTCAACGTTTCGTCGATCCTGGGTCAGGTGGGGTACGCAGGTGCGCCAGCATACGTGGCAGCGAAGCACGGTCTTGTCGGTCTTACCAAGGCAACAGCTCTCGATTACGCCGCACAAGGTATCCGTGTGAATGCAGTGGGCCCCGGCTTCATCGAAACACCCATGATCGCCAACGTGACGCAGACCGATGCCATCAAGGCCGCCATCGTTGCGCAGCATCCTATCGGACGCCTTGGGCAAGCGCACGAAGTGGCCGAACTGGTCTGCTTCCTTACAAGCAGCAAGGCCTCGTTCATCACGGGCAGCTATTACGCCGTCGACGGTGGATTCCTGGCTCGGTAGGGCTACCTGCGTTTGGTCTGTAACGATTGGGAAACCGTCGGTTTCTTGCATATTCGTCGGTAGCCCACCTTCGTACAGCCCCATGCGTTGTTCCGCACTTCTCGGCCTCCTTATCGCATGCTTCACCTGCACACACGCTCAAACCGTGGGCGTGCTTGAGCATGACGTTGCCCGTGCCTACAAGGGTTACACGCTAATAGCTCCGGTCGTGTCGACCATGACGTACCTGATCGACAACGATGGCCAGGTCGTCCGGACGTGGCAGAGTCAGTATCGGGCCGGACAAGCCGCCATGCTGCTGGACGGCGGAAGCCTTCTTCGCACAGGCACGCCCGCAGGCAACCTGCCGCTCAACGGCGGCGGCTCCGGCGGTATCGTCGAACGCTTCGGCTGGGACGGGCAATTGTTGTGGACGTACAACTTGTATGGACCCAACGGACGAGCCCATCACGACGTCGAGATCATGCCCAACGGCAACGTGCTGCTGCTGGTGTGGTATCCCATCCCGCGCGATACCGCCTTGGCACTCGGCCGACTGAGCTCGAGACTCCGCGATCAGACCATGTGGCTTGAGCGCATTATCGAGGTCAAGCCCACAGGTCCAACATCGGGCGAGATCGTCTGGACATGGGACACCCGCAACAACCTGGTGCAGAACGCCGACCCCTCGCTACCCAATTACGGCGTGATCGCCGAACATCCCGACCGGATCGACATCAATGCCGGAGGCGATCGGACGGACTGGCTCCACCTGAATTCTCTGCGGTACAATGCCGATCGCGACGAGGTCATGGTCAGCGTCCACAACCTGAATGAGTTCTGGGTGATCAGCCGCAAGACCGGTAAGATCGTCTATCGCTACGGCAACCCGCAGATCTACGGTCGCGGCAATGTCGCTGCCCAAACGCTGTGGGGGCAGCACGATGCACGCTGGATCACCGCAGGTCTTGCCGGCGCCGGCAACTTCATGGTCTTCAACAATGGTACCGGCCGTCCCGGCACAGCCCGCTACTCGACCGTCGAGGAGCTCACACCGCCCCTTGACGAATCAGGCCAATATGTGCTTGAAAAGGGGGCAGCGTTCGGACCTGTGGCGCCTGCTTGGATGTTTACACCGCCGGCTGGCAATACGGCGTTCTTTGCGGCAAACATCAGCGGTGCAACTCGCCTTCCCAACGGCAACACGCTGGTATGCTATGGTCCGCAGGGAATGCTTGCCGAGGTTACAAACGATGGCGATATCGTCTGGCGCTACGTCAGCCCCGTTGGCATGAACGGCACCGTCCGCCAGGGGCAGATACCGCAGAACTCCATGATCTTCAAGGTGTATCGCTACGGAGCAGATCACCCGGCGGTTGCCGGACGCAGTTTGACTCCCCGCGGACGCCTTGAAGACGGTCCGCTGAGCGTCAGCAACGCCGAACCTGTGTCGAGCCTACGCATCGCATACGCTCCGGGCGCAGAACAAGCCATGATCACCGTAACAGCTGAAACAGACACACAACTCGATGCCTTCAACGTCCTTGGACAATGGCTCGGCACGGTCCACGATGGACCACTCACTGTCGGCACCCATACTGTCGACGTTCCCGCAGGCGCGCTTCTGATCCGTCAGACGCGGTAACATTCGACTCACCCCCAATCGTGATAGCTTTCATGAACTGCACATCCTTCATCCTTCGACTGGTGCTTCCCACGCTGATCACCGCAGGCATCATCATTGGTTGTCACGATGACGACATCCCAACCGGGCCTACCGACAGGGTCGACACAGTAGATAATGGCGGCACAGACACCACGGGGGGCACAGACACCACGGGGGGCGTAGACACCACGGGAACGTCGAAGTTCTGTTTCGAGCAGGATGTGTTGCCGATCCTGGTCAGTAACTGTGCGACGAGCGGCTGTCACGACAATGTTTCCCGCGAAGAAGGAGTCGACGTCACTTCGTATGCCGCTGTGATGGCGTCGAAAGGCGGACGCCTTGTACGAGCAGGACTTCCGGACAACAGCACGCTGTACAAGGTACTCTTTGAAACAGGCGAGGAACAGATGCCGCCTCCGCCTCGCCCACGCCTGACGGATGCCCAAGCGGCAATCATCCGACGCTGGATCCAGGAGGGTGCCAAGAACGAGGACTGCGGGACGACCACGGCATGTGATACCGTAGACGTGACCTATGCTGCCGATATCAAACCTGTCATCGACCTGCGCTGCATCGGCTGCCATAACTCCCTTACCCGTAATGGAGCCGTCGATCTGAGCACGCAGGACCTGGTTCGCCAGCATGCTGCTTCGGGCAAACTGGTCGGCACCATGTCCCGTGCCCCCGGCTACTCACCCATGCCTCCGTCGGGCCCTCGGGCAACAGACTGCGAGATCGCAAAGGTTCGCGCCTGGATCGCCGGCGGATACCGCTAAGGCTCGGCATTTCAACGAGTTGCAGCGTCGCTACCACCCAGGTGGCTCCGCAGCACCGTCCTTGCCCCCTGCAGCAAGATTCTGGATGTTTGGCCGTCATGACCATGCTGGCCATATTGCCGCGTTCTACGTATCGTGCCAATCATCCACCCGAACTCACGGTTCATGCGTCGATTTCTGCCTTGTTGCCCATCTGCAGTCTGCCTTGTCGCCCTGATCGGCGCCCTGACGGCCTGCATCCCTGCACACGGATGGGCGCAGGATACTGCCACGACGCAACGACAGCTGCCGGCAGCTGTGCGACCCATGTTTCCAGACGAGTTCTCGGAGCTGGACGAGGGGGCCCAACCTGGCGTTGCCGGTGCGTGGGACGAGGTGGTCGTGGACAAGATCGAGATCGCCCGTCGCCGCTACCTGTCAGCACTTTCGGCCATCGAGTCCAAAGACACCGTCAAAGCGGCCAAACTGTTCGAGCGCGCCCTGGACATGCTGAACGACCTGGCCTCGTTCCCCCGGATCGAAGAGAATGCCGACTTCGCCGAGTTGGCACAGACGATCATCGAAGACTACGAGACCTACGTCAAGAGCATCGATGCGCTCGACGAGAACTCGTCGGTCTTTATCCTGCGGGATAAGGTCTTTGAGCAGGTCGACGCTCCCGCCACCACCGGCAACATCCCCACCTCGATTCTCCCCCCGGGCGTCCTGATACCCCCCACGTCGATCCCACTCGTCGTAAACCCACACGTCGAAAAAAACATTGCCTTCATGGCACAGGACAAGGGGCGGAAGTTCTTCCGTGTGTGGCTGGAGCGCGGTGGGCGCTGGATGGATATGCTGCGGCGCATCGCCCGGGAAGAGAACATGCCCGACGAGATCGTCCACCTTGCCATGATGGAGTCGGCGCTCAACCCCAATGCCGTGTCACGTGCAAAGGCCGTTGGCATGTGGCAGTTCATGACGCCGACCGGTCGCGAGTACGACCTTGACGTGAGCTTCTGGAAAGACGAGCGGCGTGACCCCGAAAAGGCGACGCGTGCCGCCATGCGCTTCCTGAAGGACCTGTACAACGATCTTGGCGACTGGCACCTTGCGCTGGCAGCCTATAACTGCGGAGCCGGCGGGGTGCGCCGTGCCATCCGGAAGTCGGGCATCGCCCAGCCCACGTTCTGGGAGATCCGTGATTACCTTCCGCGCGAAACGCGGAACTACGTGCCGCTCTACATCGCCACGTCCATCATCACGATGAATCGCAAGGCCTACGGATTTCCCGACGATTCACTGAGCCTTCATGCCGTATACGATTACGACACCTACGTCGTGAAGGAACCGTGCAACCTATCCGCTCTGGCAACGTGCGCAGACGTATCCGTTGACTCCATCCGTGCGCTGAACCCCGAACTCATTCGGCATTGCACGCCACCGGGCGAGACCTACACGCTCAAGATCCCGCGCGGATCGCTCACCACGTTTGGTCAGCGGTATGCCATGTTGACCGACGACGCGAAGCTTCCCTGGCTGACGCATCCCGTGCAGCGTGGCGAGACGCTGGCCTCGATCGCCGCCCGCTACGGCGTCTCTGCCAGCGAAGTGGCGGCCATCAATGGCCTGAGCGGTTACCAAGCACGACTGCGCCGCGGCAGCTCCCTGCGCATCCCCGTCACGGGCTCTACACCGCCCGCGGATCGCGGTGCCGCCGTCGCCGCTGGTGAGCGCACGACACCATCTGAACCTCGCATCGCCGCACGGGCAGGAACGTCCGCACCTGCCGAAACGGTACAGTCGTCACGTATCCGCCACGCCGTGCGCCCCGGCGAGCACCTGAATGCCATCGCCAAGCGCTACGGCGTCCGCGTTGCCGACCTGCGCGCGTGGAACAAGCTGCCCGACGGCAGCGACAACATTCGCGCCGGCGACAGCTTGATCGTTGGCGTGACCGATGCAGCCATTCCGCCAATGGCACAGCAGAACGTCGAGCGACTGCCCGTCAACCGCACCGTCAAGCACACGGTGCGCCGCGGACAGACCCTTGCAGGCATTGCCGAACAGTATGGAACGACGGTCGAGCAGCTGCGCGAGCTCAACGACATCCCGCCACGCGGTACCATCAAGGCCGGAGCAACGCTCACGATCGAAGTACCACGGCGTCGCGGCGTCGACCAGAACGTCGCCCCCGCTCCACGCCAACCCGACCAGCCCAAGAGCACGCCGAAGACATATCGCGTTCGCAAAGGCGACACGCTTGCCGAGATCGCCGAACGCCATGGCCTTACCGTTGCCTCGATCCGCGCAAAGAACAAAGCGCTCCGGCGTACAACGGTGCTCCGGTCAGGGCAGGTCATCCGCCTGCAATAAGTATCTTTGCGGCCTATGCATGCCGTCATCCCCGTTGCCGGTATCGGCACACGCCTCCGGCCATTCACGCATACGCTGCCCAAGGTACTGGTCAACGTCGCGGGTAAACCTATCCTCGGTCATATCCTCGACGCCCTGCTCGAGCAGGATGTAACCTCGGCTACCATCATCACCGGATACAAAGGTGACCTGGTAGAGGACTATGTACGGTCGTCGTACAAGCTCGACGTTACCTTCGTGGAACAGAGCGAGATGCTCGGCCTTGGCCATGCCATCTGGACCGCACGCGAGTCGCTGCGGGAAGAGCCCGTGCTGATCATCCTTGGCGACACCGTCTTCGACGTCGATCTGAGCGTACTGAAGACCTCGGCCTTTTCATCGATCGGCGTCAAGCATGTCGATGATCCCCGCCGCTTTGGCGTTGTCATCACCGATGGCACCTTCATCGATCGTCTGGTAGAAAAGCCCGAACGACCGGTTTCGAACATGGCCATCGTTGGCCTGTACTACATCCACCATCCCCAACAGCTGCGTGCCGCCCTTGACGAACTGATCGATCGCGACATCCGCACGAAAGGCGAATACCAGCTAACCGACGCGCTGCAGATCATGGTCGACCGCGGCGAAAAGTTCACCACCTTCCCCGTAGAAGGCTGGTACGACTGCGGCAAGCCCGAGACGCTGCTGGAAACGAACAGGTTCCTGCTCAATCGCCGCCCCATGAACGGCTCGCCGGCAGGCTGCGTCATCGTCCCCCCAGTCCACATCGACCCCGAAGCCATCGTCGAACACAGCGTCATCGGCCCCTTTGCCACCATCTCGAAGGGGGCAGTGGTCCGCAACAGCATTGTGCGCGATAGTATCATCTGCGACAAGGCAACCGTGGCCGACATTGCGCTGGATCGATCCATCGTTGGCGAACACGCCGAGATCGCAGGACGCTTTCACTCGATCAACATCGGCGACGCCTCCATCGTGCGCCTATCCGACTGACCCGGCTATCACGTACGAATCAACATCGCTCGCCTCACAAAACCCGCATCACCCCCATGTACATCTTCACCTCTGAATCAGTATCCGAAGGTCATCCCGACAAGGTTTGCGACCAAGTCTCGGATGCCGTCCTTGACCGCGTTCTGCAGGACGACCCGACGGGACGCGTAGCCTGCGAATGCTTCGCCACAACGGGCATGATCGTCGTCGGCGGCGAAATCACGACGTCCACCTACATAGACCTGCCCGAAGTCGTGCGCGGCGTTATTCGCGACATCGGCTATACCGACCCGGAACTTCGCTTCGATGCCGAGTCGTGCGCCGTCATCAATGTCATCAACCGTCAGTCGCCCGACATCGCCATGGGCGTCGACACCGGCGGTGCAGGCGACCAAGGCATGATGTTCGGCTACGCAACGAAAGAGACCGACGAGTACATGCCTGCGCCGATCTATTACTCGCACAAGCTGATGAAGCGCCTTGCCGACATTCGCAAGCACGAGCAACGTCTGATGCCCTACCTGCGGCCCGACGCAAAGGCCCAGGTTTCCATCGAGTATACCGACGCAAACGAACCCGTAAGGGTGACGACCGTTGTGGTGTCGACGCAGCACAAGGACTTCGACGGACATCAGTCGCGCATTCGCGAAGACGTCATCGAGAACGTCGTCAAAGCCGTGATTCCCGAGCATCTCCTGACGTCGGCCACGGAGTATCACATCAATCCGACAGGCAAGTTCGTCATTGGCGGACCCCACGGCGATACCGGCCTGACGGGCCGGAAGATCATCGTTGACACCTACGGAGGCCGCGCACCGCATGGCGGTGGCGCATTCTCGGGCAAGGACCCGACGAAGGTGGATCGCTCGGCGGCCTATGCGGCTAGACACCTGGCCAAGAACCTCGTTGCCGCCGGCGTTGCCCGCGAGTGCACCATCCAGCTCGCCTATGCCATCGGCGTCGCGCAGCCCGTGTCCGTCCATGTCGACACCCACGGCACCAGCACCACGCCGGCTCACGTCATCGGCGAATTCATCCGCGGCAACGTCGACCTCACGCCAAAGGGCATCATTGATCGACTTCATCTTCGCCGGCCGATCTATCAGCCGTCGGCAGCCTACGGGCACTTTGGACGTCACGAGTTCCCGTGGGAACATCTTGACCTGGTTGAACTGTTTCGCACAAACCTTGCTTGATATCTGACTTCACGACCATCATAACCGCATGACAACAACAACGAAATCCGCACCTGCAAAGGCTGCTGCAAAGACTGTTGCGAACGGCGTCGCAACGAACGGCGTTCACAAAAACGGCAAGGCCAAGGCTGCGACCATGCTTGCCACGCCCAAGCGCGTTGCCAAGGGCGAACTCGCGCACAAAGCCAAGGCCTACTGCGTACGCGACATGTCGCTGGCCGCCTTCGGCCGCAAGGAGATCCAGCTTGCCGAAGCCGAAATGCCCGGCCTGATGGCCCTGCGGGCCGAGTACAAGGGCAAGAAGCCCCTTGCTGGCGCCCGCATCGCCGGATGCCTGCACATGACCATCCAGACGGCAGTACTGATCGAGACGCTTGTCGAACTCGGAGCCGACGTCACATGGTCGAGTTGCAACATCTTCTCGACGCAGGACCACGCCGCCGCTGCCATCGCCAAGGCTGGCATCCCGGTGTTTGCCTGGAAGGGTATGAACGAAGAGGAGTTCGACTGGTGCATCGAGCAGACACTGTTCTTTGGTAAGGATCGCAAGCCGCTGAACATGATTCTTGATGACGGCGGCGACCTCACCAACATGGTCCTCGACAAGAATCCGCAGCTCGTAAACGGAATCCGCGGTCTGTCCGAAGAGACCACCACCGGCGTTCACCGCCTGTACGAGCGCATGAAGGCCGGCACCCTGCCCCTTCCCGCCATCAACGTGAACGACTCCGTCACCAAGAGCAAGTTTGATAACAGGTACGGATGCAAGGAGTCGCTGGTCGACGCCATCCGTCGCGCCACCGACCTGATGCTGGCCGGCAAGGTTGCCGTGGTTGCCGGCTACGGCGATGTGGGCAAAGGCTCGGCTGCCTCGCTCCAAGGCGCCGGCGTACGAGTCATCGTCACCGAGATCGATCCGATCTGCGCCCTGCAGGCTGCAATGGACGGCTATGAGGTCACGACCATGGACAAGGCTGTCAAGCGTGCCGACATCGTGGTGACGGCCACCGGCAACTGCGACATCATCACGGAAAAACACTTCATGAACATGAAGGACAAGGCCGTGGTATGCAACATCGGCCACTTCGACAACGAGATCGACATGGCCTGGCTGAACAAGAATTATGGCAAGACCAAGGTCGAGATCAAACCTCAGGTCGACGTCTACACGCTTGGCAAGAAGCAGGTGATGGTTCTGGCCGAAGGCCGCCTTGTGAACCTTGGTTGCGCCATGGGCCACCCGTCATTCGTGATGTCCAACTCGTTCACCAACCAGGTACTTGCCCAGATCGAACTTTGGAAGCATGCCGATAGGTACGAGAACAAGGTCTACGTGCTGCCAAAGCATCTCGACGAGAAGGTCGCACGTCTACACCTGAAGAAGATCGGCGTCGAACTCGAGACCCTGAACAACAAGCAGGCCGACTACATCGGCGTCGAGGTCAAAGGCCCCTACAAGCCAGAGTACTATCGCTACTGATCAGCACGCGGTCGAATCTCGACCAACGACAACGTCACATTCCGCGCCCCTTTTTCCACATGCGAAGAAGGGGCGTCGTCGTTCATGGGATTTACCGCTGGCACGTCCTATCTTTCGCGCCTGAACTCCTGGAGGGATCCATGTCGACAATGCGAACATCAATCTTGGCTGCGGCCCTGTGGCTGTCGTCCGCGACGTATGCCCTTGCGACCGACCTTGTGGCGAGTAAGATCACGTTTGATCCGCTGCCTCGCGTCGAGCGAGCCGGCCGAATTGGTCTGGAAGTCGTCAACAGCGGAACGAAAGCATCGGGGACCTTCACGGTCAGGTTTACGGTCCGCTACGAGGGCACTGTTGTATACCAGCAGGAGGCCTCCGGCACAAGTATCCTGGCCGAATCATCACAGAACGTGTGGACGCCATACAACTTCAAGCCTACACGACGGGGCCTGCACGAGGCAACGGCTGAAGTGGTGTACGGTGCCGAGACCGACCCTTCGGACAACACGGCTCTGGGTTCGGCTAACCCACTGCCAGGCTTCATTCCGATCGCAACGGCAACGGTAGTACTGGACTCGGTTCTGCGGGCTCGAAACGTCCCGGCGCAAGCCGCAGCATTTCATTTGCGTCCCGCCAAGGATCAAGCCGACTCCGTCATCTCTGCCGGTGCTATCATTCGCATGATCGACAACAGCGATGTTACGCTGTCAGTGCCAAGCCATGTCTTCTTTGTCGATACCGACCCCTTTGCGTTCTTCGGACATGATGTCGTTGGCGTTGCAGTCCCCGCCGAGATCGGCAGTGCGGCGCCTGTTGCGGTATTCTCGACGCAGGTACCATTCAGCATCGATAGCATCGCCGTCGACCCAGGGCCCTACTGCGGCGTGAACGCTTCGCGCGTTCGCGGCACAGCCGGCAATTGCTCGCAGGCCGAGCCTTTCTCATCGGATCGCACGTCAAACGATTCGCTTTGTGTGCTGGTCTTCACAGGCAAGACAATGCGTGACCTTGATGATGTGGTGATTCGCCACGACATATCGTCGTTCATCACACGGTTGAACAGCAATACAACCGGCCCGCGTGTCAACTTTGGCAGCATCATTGTGCGCCGCGGTGTCAACAACGAAGGCATCACCGTTGCAGCACTTCATGACGAACTAAAGGGACTGCGGTCGGCAGGATGCCGATCGGTCATCGTAAAGTACCTGGGCCACAGCACGAGCGAGGGACCTATCCTGAGCGGCGACGGGTTCAACAACACCGAGATCCTGCCATGGGCCTCACTTGTCGACATGTTGCGGGAGCTGAACGCAGCTGACATAACGATTGACGTTACCACATCGCGAGCTCTTGGAATTCGTGGCCGACTTGCGGACAGTCAGATCCTCGGCACGCTCATCGCGAGTGCCGATTCGGTATCGACGATGCTCTCCGGGCCGGGGCAAGGCACATACTGGGAGCGTGCCTTGCGTGTTGCCATGTCTACACGCGATGCCGACGCCGATGGCAACGGCTACGTCGATGTGGCCGAGGCAGCTCGTTGGACACTCGTCACAACGCCTCCGGGCGATAGCGCCGTGCGCCCGAACCCGTCGGTCACCGATCTGAATTCGCCGCTGCGCGCTGCCGCATCCTCTCTGCAGGGCTGGAGCGATCCGTCATGGGTAATACCAGCCGACAATGGTTCGCTGTACGTCGTTACCGAACAGTTTTCGATTGCGACGAAGGTCAAAGCAGGTGCTGCCCGCCGCGACACCATCGTACGTGGCGGCTACGTCCACATCGAGAACGTCGGCGATACACGCCTTCGTGCTGACGGTGTCTACGAGATCATCGCCGTTCGCGGACGTGGTGCCAGCCGTAACGACACGGTGCTTGCGCGCCTGCGCCCGCAAGTCGATGCACAACAGCGCATCCGTATCGCCACACTGCCTACGGAATGGAACGGTATTATCATCCGCCGTGCCCCCAGCGCCAATGGCCCAACCATCATCAGTGATTCCGGACAGGTCATCAGCCTGCGCGAGATGGTGATGGTGGCAACCAATCCGCAATACTATCGAACAGTCTTCCAGGTTAACGACGATACGTCACGGACGTATATCGTCGGCGTCGAGACCGGCGGTGCCGCCGTGGATTCGGTCCGACTGCCGGCCTTGGTGACAACACGCAGAACATCGGACACGCGCCTTGTTATCGCAGGTGCACTAAAGTCCGACCAACCCGGCGGCGGATCTGTGACCGTGTCGCTTACCGACAAGGAAACGGCATCCCGAACCATTCTGCGTTCGACCGTCCTGCGGCCCATGAATGCCGACTCGACGATGCTCCTTCCAACAAGCCTCTCGCTGAACGACGCCGTTGTTGCCTCAGGAACGCATCCCGTGCGCCGCATCGAGAACTCCTACGTGGAATTGTCGGCAACATCGACGTTGTCCGCCGATGCAACGGAGCTCCGCATCAGCGGGGCCAACATTTCCTCGACGTCCACCACCGGCAGTCCACTCGAGTGGACCTCGGCTGCGGCAGGTCGATGCAACATCGGTGGCCTTGTTCTATCGGGAGTGCCAAAGCTATCCATCGCGCACAACGATCTTGCCATTCGCAGCATGCGCGCGGGTACAACGGCGCTCGTGCTACGCCCAACTGGTGGCACGCACAACGTGTCGATGCTTGGCCTGTACGGAAGCCGCGGCGACGCAGTCACCGTTGACCTTTCGGGCAACATCAAGTCGTACGTCATCCGCGGTCTGGACGTGGTCCGGCCCGACAACTTCGACATCCGCGTCAGCGGCGGCGGCATCGTCCACTGCGTGGACTGTTCCATCAACCTGCCCAACACCATCACGCCAAACGGGGCTGCCGTGCATCTGCGTCAGACCCTTTCAGCCATCGTCAACGATGCAGCCGGCAATCCACGAAAAGGGGCCACGGTCGACATTGTAAGTCGGACCGGCACGGTCCTTGCCACGGCAGTCACTGACGAGGAAGGCTTTGCTCTGCTTGATACGGTTCTCCTTGGCAGCGCCACGAACCGCATCGTCGACCACCGTCCGGTGAGCATCCGTCTGACGAATGGCGACGGTTCGACGCAGCAGCGGCTTGTCGGCACGTCGTTCTGGTCGCAGCACTTCTTCGTCGACTCGTCAACCGTGAGTGTCGCCGGCTATGCAGCGTCATCCCCGACGGTAATGCCGATGCCCCTTTCCGAACACCTTACGGCAACCGTTGTCGACGAACGTGGCATCGTCGAAATGGAGCTTATTGCCGTAACCGGGGCCCGCGTCTTGACGCAGCGTGGTGACGGTGCGCAGCGGATGGCGCTGCCAATGCAGGGTGTTGCACCGGGCATGTACGTACTGGTCGTTACGACGCCGGGTGGCCGGTCAAGCCTGCCAGTCATTGTCAGGTAGAAAGCCGGGAACCAAAGACGCGGCCACGACGTTCTTGCCTGCGCCTGGACGGTCGGGTATTCCCGTCAACACAGGACTTGAAGGCCTCGAACGGGTGCAGACGTTCGGGGCCTTTCGTTTTCCTCGTAGATGTCAACCTCGCAGCACCAGGGTTACTGGCGTTGTTCCTGTAGCAGACGCTGAAGCGCGTCGATCTTTTCGTGCAGAAGCCGGATCTCGACCTCGGCTTTCAGATTCACGCGGTAGTCGGCTCGGGCGCGCTGACGGTCCTTCTCTTCCTGCCGATTCTGGCTCATCATGATGATCGGTGCCTGGACGGCTGCAAGGCAGCTTAGGATCAGGTTAAGCAGGATGAACGGATAGGGGTCGAAGGCATGGCCGGCAAGCAGCAACACATTCGTGAGCATCCACAGCAGGATGAAGGTGAAGAAGGCGCTGATGAACAGCCACGAGCCACCGAAGGCAGCCACATGATCGGCCAGCCGTTGCCCTACCGTTGTGGGGCCGTCCTCAAAATCGTCCGGTACATCCGTGATCAACTCGTTGCGCAGGATGTGCTCAAGCACGTCCCGCTCATCGGCACCCAGCGGACGACCCTCGGTTACGCTCTGCAGCAGTCGCTCAACTTGTTGCCTATGGGACTCGCCGTCCATCAGATGTCAAGGTTGCGGACGTACTGTGCGTTGCGCTCAATGAACTCGCGGCGTGGTTCGACGGCTTCGCCCATGAGCGTCTCGAAGATGCGCATCGCTTCGGCGGCATTCTCGATCGACACGCGCAGCAGCGTCCGCGTCTCGGGATTCATCGTCGTGGCCCAGAGCTGCTCGGGATTCATCTCGCCAAGACCCTTGAAGCGGCTGATCACGATACCGTCCGGCGTTGCACCTTCCTCGATCACTTCGGCCTCTTCGACGGGTTCACCCTTCTCGGCCGCCTTGGCGGCTTTGCGGTCGGCCTTCTCCTTGCGAATGCGGGCGATGATCTCGTCCCGCTCGGCCTCGTTGTAGGCATAGAATTCCTGCTTGCCCTTCTTGACCTTGTATAGCGGCGGCTGGGCGATGTACAGCTTACCGTCGTTGATCAGGTCGGGCATGTGCTTCCAGAACAACGTCAGCAGCAGCGTACGGATGTGCGATCCATCGACGTCGGCATCGGCCATCAGGATGATCTTGCCGTAGCGTGCCTTTGCTGAATCGAAGTCGTCACCGAAGCCTGCGCCGATGGCGGTCAGGATGGTCCGCACTTCCTCGTTCTCCAGCACCTTCGTCAGCCGTGCCTTGTGCACGTTCAGGATCTTCCCCTTGAGCGGCAGGATGGCTTGGAATCGACGGTCACGGCCCTGCTTGGCAGAGCCGCCGGCGGAGTCACCCTCGACAAGGAATATCTCGGTGTCTTCCGGCGAGCGAAGCGAGCAGTCGGCCAGCTTACCCGGCAGCGAACCGCTTTCGAGTGCGCCCTTGCGGCGGATCAGATCCTTGGCCTTGCGCGCTGCCGCGCGGGCTTCGGCGGCCTGCGATGCCTTTTCGATGATATGCTTCGCTGCGCTTGGCGTTGCGTCGAGGTACTTGGCCAGCTCTTCGTTGATGATCGAGCGAACGATACCCTCGGTCTCGCCATTGCCAAGCTTGGTCTTCGTCTGACCTTCGAACTGCGGCTCGGCGACCTTCACGCTGATGACAGCTGTCAGACCTTCGCGGAAGTCCTCGCCGGTCAGGTTGACGTCCTTCTTCGTCAGGTTGTTGGCTGCCGCATAGGCATTCAGCGTTCGCGTCAGCGCGCTGCGGAAACCACTAACGTGGGTGCCACCTTCGACGGTGTTGATGTTGTTCACGTACGACAGCAGATTCTCGCTGTAACCGGAGTTATACTCGAAGCAGACATCGACGACCGTCTCGACGCCTGATTCGTTGCGAGCCATGCCTGACATAAGGATGGGCTTTGTGATTGCCGTGTTGTTGGCATCCAGGTGGCGTACGAAATCAACAAGTCCGCCGCGGTAGGCAAAGACATCTTTCTGGCCGTCGCGCTCATCCTGCAGCGTGATCGTTACGTCGGGATTCAGGAAGGCCAACTCGCGCAGGCGCTCGCTCACCTTGGCATAGCGGAACTCGACCGTCTTGAAGATCGTCGCATCCGGCCAGAAGCGCACTGTTGTGCCCGTGCGAGGCGACTTCCCAACCTCGACAACGGCACCTTGTGGCGCACCAATCTTGTACTTCTGCTCATACATCTTCCCGTCGCGTTCGACGGTCACCGTAAGGTCGGTCGACAGGGCGTTCACGCAGCTGACACCAACGCCGTGCAGACCGCCGGACACCTTGTAGGTGTTCTTGTCGAACTTGCCACCGGCATGCAGCGTGCACATCACGACCTCGAGCGTCGAGATCTTCTTCACCGGGTGCGGTCCTACGGGAATGCCGCGACCGTCGTCCTGCACCGAGCACGAGCCGTCGGCATGCAGTGTGATCACGATGTTCCGGCAGAACCCTGCAAGGGCCTCGTCGATGGAGTTGTCGACGACCTCCTGGATAAGGTGGTGCAGACCGCGTTCTCCGACGTCGCCGATGTACATGGCCGGACGTTTCCGAACGGCCTCGAGGCCTTCGAGAACCTTGATGGAATCTTCGCTGTACCCTTGCGTGTTGCTGATCTGCTCAGCCATGTCGTCTCCCGATGTGCCCATCAGCGAATGATGATCTCGGTGATCATCTCTCCGCCGGCGAGCGTGTTGAGTTTGTGTCGCAGTTCTTCGCGTCGAAGCATCAGTTCGGACCGCCAGGCAGCCTCGGTCACGTGGACGCGCAGCACACCACCTTCGAACGACCGGATTTCGGAAATCGCCGCAAGGCGATCGCCTACCGTCTGTCGCCAGTAGTCTGGCAGACGTGCCTTGTGCAGGGCCGGCTCAAGCCGGTACTTGCGCAGGACGTCACCCAGCAGATCCTTCAGGTTGTGCGCCATGGCTGTTGGTTCGAATCGATCATCTGACCGCGTGCGAGGGTTACGGTTCGGATATCGGTACCTGGCGGCACCATTGATCCGATACTGTCACCCTCGGTCGTGGTCACAAAACATTGCATTCCCATCGTCAGCACGCCATGCATCACCCGTTCGATGCGGCGCCTGTCGAGCTCGCTGAACACGTCATCCAGCAGAACGACGGGCCGTTCGTTGCGAGTTCGCAGCAGCACATCGCACTCTGCCAGTTTCAGGGCCACCAACAGCGACTTATGCTGTCCTTGCGACGCCGTCTCGCGCACCAGGCCGCCGTTGATCGTCAGGTCGACCTCGTCCTTCTGCGGACCGAACATCGTCGTACCTCGACGGAGCTCCACCGCGCGCAGGCGAGCGGCCGCCTCGTCAAGTTGTTGCCGCACGGTATCAACGTCGGCGGGGTCCGGCACGGTGTCGGGCCGGTAGCATACGTCGATGGCCTCTTCGCCGTCCGACACCATGCTGTACGCTTCGCGCACGCGCGGCGCCAGTTCGGCGATGAAGTGCTTACGGCGAACAATGATCTCGGCACTGCATGCCGTGAATGCCGCCGTCCACGTTGTCAAAGTACCATCGTCGGCCTGCATTGCCAGGACGGCGTTTCGCTGCTTCAGCACGCGTCGCAGTTCGTACAACAGGTCTCGATACCGGGTACTCGCCTGTGCCATCACGGCATCGACGAAGGCCCGGCGGTCGGCAGGGGCGCCAAAGGTGATCGCCTTATGATCTGGCGTCAGCGCCACCATCGGCAGTTCACCTATCAGGTCGCGCACCGTTGCGTTCGACGCAAGCGACGTCTCGATGCGCTTCCTTGCCCCTTCCCGAACCGTGACCTTGACGCTCCACGGAGCACCAAGGTCACGATTGGCGGTCACTATCATTGTGGCCGATTCAGCTCCATGTCGGACAAGCGCCGCATCCGGCACCGGAACGATGCTTCGGCCGATGGCACACATGCCGATGGACTCCAGGACCGACGTTTTGCCCGAGCCGTTGCGGCCGGTCAGAACGTTGACGTGGCCGGCACAGGCAAGCTCCGTCGCAACGTGATTTCGCACGTCGTACAGGCCGACCGTTCGGATCTGCATGGTACGGTCGTCAGATCTTCACCGGCATGACCAGCATCAGCAGCGAATCGCTCGCCGCACCGGGCGTGATCAGCACGGCGCGGATCGATGTCGAAAAGGTCATGCGTACGTTCAGATCCGGATCGTCTTCCTGCGTGATATTCTTGATCGCTTCTTCCAGAAACCGATAATTGAACCCGACCTCGAATGCCTCATGCGAGAATTCACAGGGGATCGTCTCGGTACCGCTGCTGCCCGAATCCTCGTCGTGCGAGTGCACGGCCAGCGAACGCTCGGAGATGCGGAAACGCACGTGACGTGTGTTCGTGTTGGCGAAGAGCGACACGCGTTTGATGGCGGCAAGGATCTCGCGTTGATTGATGACCAGCGCCTTGTCGTTGTCACTCGGGATCACATTCTGATACGGCGGATACTTCTCATCAATGACCCGCGTCGTGATGCTGTGCTGTCCGATCGTAAACCGGGCATGCGTCTTGGACACGTCCATCACCACGTCGCCGTCTACCTTGCGCAGCAGCTCTACAGCACGTGCGGGAATGATGCACTCGAGGTCCGACGGGAATGTGCCTTCCGATGCGGTGACGATCACACGCGACAGACGAAATCCGTCCGTCGCCACGGCCGTGACATTTGCATCGTTGAAGCTGAAGAACACACCCGTCATGCTTGGACGGTATTCTTCGGTCGACACGGCGAAGACTGTCTTGTTCGCCATGCGTGCGATGTCGTCGCGACGCAGCGTCGCCTTCGTTGCCGCAGGAAACGGCGGGATGGTCGGAAACTCAAGTGCGTGCAGACCCTTCATCTCGAAAGATCCTGTCGGCGTCCGGATGGCGATCACCTGGTCGGCGCCAGCACCCACTTCGATGGTGCCTGCCTGTCCGAGTTCCTTCACAAGGTCGTTGAACGGCCTTGCCGGGATAAGCACCTCGCCATCGGCCTCGCCGGCAACGGGAATGGCCAGCGAGATCGAGATCTCCTGGTCCGTGGCGGTAAAGGTCAGTTCCGACCCCACAAGGGCAACGTGCAGGTGCTCAAGGACGGGGATGGTCGACTTGGCGGGAATGGCCGGCAGGAGCTTTTGGAGTGCTCGCTGCAACTCGGGAAGTGCTACGGTAAACTTCATCGCCGTGGGGTGCGCCTGTGAAGGGTGTGACAATCAGCGCGTATCGCTAATTTTACCCTGCGAATCTACGAAACCGAGTCCCACCCTCAAACCTTACTTCGAGGCCGAATGATAACGCCATATGGATATGACAATGCCTTCCTGATGCTGGGGATCGGGGCTGGCCTGCTGGGCCTTGCAATGGTCACAGAGCATCCATGGCTACGCGGCATCGTCATGGCCCTTGGCATCGTCGTTATCGCCTTTACGCTGTGGTTCTTCCGCGATCCGGAACGCCCGCTCAATGCCGAGGCAGCAGCCAACGCGTCCGTGCTGGTGTCGCCCGTGGATGGCAACGTGACCGAGATCGTCAACGAGCCCTTCGTCGACGCCTTCGGTGGTCCGGCCCAGCGCATCACGGTCTTCCTGAGCCCCGTTAACCTGCACGTGAACAGGTATCCGATAGGGGGCAGGGTCTCGTCCGTCGCCTACGTCGCCGGCAAGTACCTGATGGCATTCAACCCGAAGGCATCCGAAGAGAACGAACGCAGCATCATCACGATCGACACACCGTACGGACCGGTCGTGATGAAACAGATCACGGGATTCCTGGCCCGCCGCGTCGTCTATGACTGCACCGTGGGAACCGTTGCCAAGCCTGGCGCACGCTTCGGCATGATGAAGTTCGGATCTCGAATGGACATTCTGGTGGCACCGTCGGCGACGATCTGCACGCGAGTGGGCGAGACGGTGCGCAGCTCGGAAACGATTCTTGCACGACTTGCAGGCCCCGCGGCCGCTCAGGGCTGATCATGCGCGTCACCCGCTCCGTCGTCCCCAACCTGTTCACGCTGGCCAACCTGTTCTGCGGCTTCGCCTCGATCGTTGCCTCGGCCGCGGGTACCTTCGAACGCGCAGCCTGGCTGATCGTGCTGGCGGCGGTGTTCGATATGCTGGATGGCGTCGTGGCCCGACTTACCGACAGTACCAGCGAATTCGGCGTCGAGCTCGACTCGCTCTGCGATGCAGTTTCCTTCGGCGTCGCCCCAAGCATGATGCTCTACATGGTGTTCTTCAACCAATGGACAAGCTGGGGCCTGCTGATCGCTTCCCTGCCGGCACTTGCCGGCGTCCTGCGGCTTGCACGGTTCAACGTGCAGCTGACCGGGATGGAGGACAAACTCTACTTCCGTGGCATGCCCATTCCGGCCGGCGCTCTGACCATCGTCTCGTACGTGATCACGATCGAACGGCACGACGTGCTGCCCCCGGACCTGCGTCCGTGGGGCCTGCTCACGGCCACCATCATCACGGCGGCGGCCATGGTGAGCACCATCAAGTACGACAACATGCCGCGTCCGACGGCGCGCGCCATCCGCCAACGCCCCGTTGTTTTTCTCGTATTTTTGGTGGGCCTCATCGCGTCGATCGTCACCAGCGGCGCCGCGATCTTCCCCTTCATGGCTTTATACATGGTTGGCGGGGCCATACGTCACGTTGTGGCGTCGTTCCGACAGCGTCGAAACGACGATGATGACGACCTGATGGAAGCACCCGATCCAGACCCATTCGAACTTTGACGCATGAAAACCTACACTGCACATATCACCGTCACCCTGCGGCGCGCCATTCTGGACGTGCAAGGCAAAACGGTCGAACACGCGTTGCACAGCCTGCACATGCCCCAGCTCACGAACATCCGCATCGGAAAGTACGTCGAGATGTCGGTGCAGGCACCCGATGCCGAAACGGCGATGGAACTTGCCGATGAAGCATGTTCGAAGCTGCTGGCAAACCCCGTCATGGAGGACTATGCCATCCGCATCGAAGAACACGAAGGGGCCGCCGCATGAAGATCGGCGTAGTGACCTTTCCGGGCTCGAACTGCGAAGGCGATGCCGTCCGTGCCGGTACCGTGCTTGGCCACGACGTCGTCCGCTTGTGGCACAAGGACACGGCACTGCCCGCTGGGCTTGACGTGATTATCCTGCCCGGAGGCTTCTCCTACGGTGATTACCTTCGCACAGGCGCCATCGCTCGGTTCTCGCCGGTGATGGCCGAGGTGATCCGCTTCGCGAATGGCGGAGGCTATGTGATGGGCATCTGCAATGGCTTTCAGATCCTGACCGAGGCCGGCCTGCTTCCCGGAGCGCTGATCCGCAATGCGAATCTGAGCTTCGTCTGCAAGGACGTCTTCCTGCGCGTCGAGCTGCCAACGGCATTCACCCGGGCCTATGCACAGGGCTCCGTGGTGCGCATTCCGGTGGCGCACGGCGAGGGACGCTTCATCGCTTCGGCCGACGTGCTGGCACGCATCGAAGACAACGGACAGGTCGTATTCCGATACGTCGAGGCCGACGGCACAACGTCGGATTCGGCGAATCCCAATGGCAGCGTGAACCATATTGCCGGCATCGTGAACGAGGCAGGCAATGTGATGGGCATGATGCCGCACCCCGAGCGCTACGTCGAAGCAACACTTGGCTGCGCAGATGGATGCGGTGTCTTCGAAAGTCTGGCGATGTCGCTCGAGGCCATCGCGTCGTAGTGCGCCGACGCTGTTTTTTCTGACGCAAAACTCTCTCTCAACGGAGGCATCATGTTTGGACTACCCGGTGGCAGCGAATGGGTACTCATTCTGCTGATCGTCATCATCCTGTTCGGTGCCAAGAAGATCCCTGATCTCATGAAGGGCATCGGCTCGGGCATCCGCGAATTCAAGAAGGCAGCCAGCGGAGACGATTCCGACTCGAAATCCGATAAGTCGTAATTGCGACCGACAGACCACCACTCACTGACCTGCCATGTTTGACGTCGGCGGCGGCGAACTGCTGTTCATTGTCCTGATCATTCTTCTGCTGTTCGGCCCGAAGAAGATCCCCGAGTTGATGCGCAGCATCGGCTCGGGCCTTCGCCATTTCCGGCGCGCCCAGGAAGACCTTACGCGGCAGATCCGGGACCTGTCGACGCAGGACCCCACGCTGCCTGCGCCTGACCGTGCAAGCAACGACGTGAGCGATATCGGCAGCATCGACGACGGACCCGACGCATCGATCGGGCTGATGCCTGATGTCGCAGCCAAGGAGCCGGCCGACGAGGCCGCAGAGCCAACGATCTCGCCTTCGCCCGCCCCGGGCGCGCAACCAAGGAATCGACCGAACGACACGCCCAAGGAATCACCGCAGGTATGATCACCTACGCTACAGACCGATCCGACATCAACAACGGCGCAACGTCATGCGCCGAGCGCACCACAGCGTGCTTGCAACGCATCGACGAGCGCGCTTCGCTGAATGCTTTTCTGCATGTTGATGCCGATGGCGCCACGGCAGCCGCAGCCGAAAGCGACGAGCGCTTCGCCGCAGGACTGGCACGTCCGCTCGAAGGTCTGGTCGTGGCCGTCAAAGACAATATCAACGTGGCCGGCATGCCCCTCACGTGCGCATCGCGCATGCTTGACGGTTTCCGCCCGCTGTTCGACGCAACCGTCGTCGAACGCCTTCGCGATGCCGGCGCCGTCATCATCGGCAAGACCAACATGGACGAGTTTGCCATGGGCTCGTCCAACGAGACATCAGCCTTCGGCGCCGTCCGTAACCCAGTTGACGAATCCCGCGTCCCCGGCGGCTCTAGCGGCGGCTCGGCCGTGGCTGTTGCCGACGGCATGTGCCATGTTGCGCTTGGCAGCGATACCGGCGGCTCGATACGCCAACCCGCTGCATTCTGCGGCACCTATGGCCTGAAACCCACCTACGGACGCGTCTCGCGCTACGGCCTGGTGGCCTTCGCCTCGTCGCTCGACCAGATCGGCATCTTCGCCTCGTCGCTCCACGATACGGCAGCCGTCTTCGATGTGATCACCGGCCACGACCCCATGGATGCCACCAGCGATCCCGGCGCAGCCGGTCGCGCGCTCGACGTCATCGCCTCGCCCCATGCCAGCCCCCTACGCATCGGTGTGCTGCCACGGACGGCGATCCAAGGTTGCGAACCGGCAATCATCACGGCCTATGACGAGGCAATCGAACGCTTCCGGACAAAGGGCGCGGCCATCATTGAGGTTGCCCTGGGACATGAAGAGATCTGGGTACCGACGTACTTCATTCTTGCAACGGCCGAAGCTTCGAGCAACCTTGCACGATTCGACGGCGTACGATACGGTCTGCGGGCCGAGCATACCGACATTTCCGACATGACGACAGCCTCGAAGACGGCAGGCTTTGGCGCCGAGGTCAAACGTCGCATCATGCTTGGCACGTATGTGTTGTCGAGCGGCTACTACGATGCCTACTACCGCAAGGCGCAGCAGGCCAGACGTCTTATCAGCGACGCCTACAACGCCGTCTTTGCCGATGTCGATGCACTGTTCATGCCCACCACGCCAACAACTGCCTTCAGCCTGGGCGAACGCAACGCCGATCCCGTCACGATGTGGCTTAGTGACTACTTCACCGTCAGTGCCAACATCGCCGGCATTCCGGCCCTTTCGGTACCATTCGGCAAGGATGCATCCGGACTGCCCATCGGACTCCAGTTGCAGGGGGCATTGTTCCACGACGAGCGACTGATGCAGATCGCCTCGTTGCTCGAGTCCTGACCGACCAACGCTGCCGCCGTCCTACCGCGGGTGGAAGGTGATCGGCACGTCGATGCGGTCCGAAATACTCAGCTTAACCGGACATGACGTCACGGCATTGGTGAGCGTCTTCATGGCTCTGTCGTCGAATTCGCCGGGCAAGTAGATATCGACTGCCAACCGGCCAATGCGCCGCAACGGGTCGGCCACCATTTCCTTGCGCACGACAAGCCGCGTTCCTTCGAGGTTCCAGCCGTGCTTTTCGGATGCCTTGCCCATGTAGGTGGCCATACATGTGCCCAGTGCCGTCGCCAGCAGATCGGTCGGCGAAAACGATGCGCCCGTGCCTCCGTTGTCTACCGGGGCATCCGTATGAATGCGATCGCCGGATGGGCCATGCTCGGCAATGCTGCGCGGTCCTCCGTCATATCCGATGCGTATCTCGACCATCGTCAACCTTTCCAGTAGGTGGAGCCGAAAAATAGGACGCAGACGCCTGTCATCATATCTCGGAGTGGACGGCTGCCTTCATTCACGCCGTAGCGGCCGTTTTCGTAGTTTTGCCGTCCGCAATTCCACACAAGCATAGAAACGGACCGCACAATGAGCGTTCTCGTCAACAAGGATAGCAAGGTTCTCGTCCAGGGCATCACCGGCGGTGAAGGCACGTTCCACACATCGCAGATGCTGCAATACGGCACCAACGTCGTTGGCGGCGTCACCCCAGGCAAGGGCGGCACGATGTATGGCGGCAAGGGTGACGACATGTTCACACGCGAGCTACCGGTGTTCAACACCGTGCGCGACGCCGTGACGGCCACGCAGGCCAACGTGTCGATCATCTTTGTGCCGGCGCCGATGGCGGCCGATGCCATTCTCGAGGCGATCGATGCCGGCATCGGCGTGATCATCTGCATCACCGAAGGTGTTCCTGTCAACGACATGATCACCGTCCGTGCACGCCTCGACCAGTCGAATGCCGTGCTGATCGGCCCGAACTGCCCTGGCATCATCACGCCAGGCGAAGCCAAGATCGGCATCATGCCCGGCTTCATCTTCTCGAAGGGCCCCATCGGTCTGGTGTCGCGCTCTGGCACGCTCACGTACGAAGCCGTAAAGCAGCTTACCGACGTCGGCCTTGGTCAGACAACGTGTATCGGCATTGGCGGCGATCCGATCATCGGCACCAAGTTCATCGACGCCATCAAGCTGTTCAATGAAGACCCCGAGACGGAAGCCATCGTGATGATCGGCGAGATCGGCGGCAACGCCGAAGAAGAAGCTGCCGAGTACATCAAGGCCAACGTCAAGAAGCCGGTCGTGGGCTTCATCGCCGGCCAGACCGCACCGCCGGGACGTCGCATGGGCCACGCCGGCGCCATCATCAGCGGCGGCAAGGGCACGGCAGCAGACAAGATGGCAACGATGAAGGCCTGCGGCATCCACGTTGTGGAGTCGCCGGCATCGATTGGCATCACCATGAAGAACGTACTTGCCGCAGGTGGCTCCAAGCCCGCAGCGGCCAAGCCGGCCGCCAAGAAGGCCGCAGCAAAGACCAGCAAGAAGTAACATCCATCCATCACGAACACAACAGCACCACCATGGAACGCACACTCTGCATCATCAAGCCCGACGCCGTCCGCAAGAACCACGTCGGTGACATCGTCGCCATGATCCAAGCTGCCGGCTTCAAGGTCCTTGGCATGCAGCTCACGCGCATCTCGGCCGAGCAGGCCGGCGCCTTCTACGCCGTACATAAGGAGCGCCCGTTCTACGGCGAACTTGTGTCCTTCATGAGCAGCGGCCCCGTCGTGCCGATCGCCCTCGAAAAGGAGAACGCCGTGGCCGACTGGCGCGCCCTGATCGGCTCGACCGATCCGGCCGAAGCTGCCGAAGGCACGATCCGTAAGCGCTTTGCAGCCAGCAAGGGCGAGAACGCCGTGCATGGTTCCGACAGCGTCGAGAACGGCATGATCGAGATCGGGTTCTTCTTCAGCGAAAAAGATCTGGTCGCCAACCGGTAATAGGATCGGCATAGAAAACGTCATGATGGGACCCCGATCGGCCGCAGGCCGATGGCGGTCCCATTGTCATTTCAAGTAACTTGTCAGCCCCCGCAACACATCAGTCAGCGAACATGATCGGACGTCTTTCCAGCCTGATGGTCATTCTGACCATAGCCATCGCTTCTGCCGGAGCGCAGACCGCAGGTGCACCGCCGAAGGGACGCGAATACCGTCTGCAGGCACTGTATCGCCCCGGCATCGCGCAGAACTACGAGATCACCGAGATCGACACGGTGGTTCGAACGCACAGCGATTCCTCGACGAAGTCGTACACACGTAAGGTGGTCTACTTCGCAACGGTGCGATGCACGGAGAGTCTTGACGGCTTTTCGACGTTGACCGTCAACCTCGACTCGCTGCAGTATGCCTTTGCCTCAGAAGGCGTCGAGCTCACGTATGACTCGCAGAAAGACGTGACCATCAAGCAGTTCGCCGATCTGACGAATTACGTCGGACCGATGAACCGACAGCCCGACATCCGTTACAACGCCTACGGCGACGTGTTGTCGGTCAAGGGCGAGCAGTTGGAGTGGATGCGCGACTACCTGAAGGATAATGGCGACGGACTGGACTCCGTGATGGCCCTGATCTGGAATCAGAGCGTGGCAGACGGCAACATACTCCAGTACTCGGATCTGCAGAAGCGCGTCCTGCCGGGCAAGAAGGTAGCGGTTGACAGTTCGTGGCAGCACGATCTTCAGCTTCGGCTGGACGGTGTGATGTTCGCCGGCAAGGTTCGTTCAAAGCTCGCCGGCTACAGCGGCGGCCTGTACTCCATCGTCCTGCGCGACACCATCCAGGTCGTTCCCGATCAGCCGATCCACGCCTACGGCGTGCCCTACATTGCGTCGGTACTCGACGGCCGGGCCGTCGTCGACCACACCATCGAGCTTGCCGCTTCGGGGTCGATCAACCACGTTGTGTCATCGGCCAAAGCACGCTTCCGCGCACGCGCCTACAACGAAGTGTTCACGCACGACGTGACGTCGATCACGACATGGAAACTCACCGGACAGTATCAGTGGTAACTCGCCTGCTTCTTGCGGCCACGGCCGTACTTCTCGTGGCGTGCTCCGATAACGGAGCCCCAAGCGATGTCGCACCGGAAACGGTGACGTTGGCCGACATCGATCGCGCATCGCCCCTTACCGGCTCCGAGGCAAAGGTCGACTCCCTGCTGCTACGGTACAAGGTGGGCGATACGTTCCAATACCGGGCCGAACAGATTTCGACGGGCGGTGTGGACACGGCATTCATGGAGCAGCGCTCGAAGCACGTCTACACCAAGCGCGTACGCAGTGTGCGGGGTGACGGCAGCTTTGAGATCGGCATGCGATTCGACTCGATCGCGATCGATGTCAAAGCCGTCAACAAGCGTACTGGCCAGGTTCTGCAGGAGCAACGCTACTCGTCGGCCGACTCGACCCAACGTTCGGATCCGAACTACGCCCAGTTCTCGGCACTCATTGGCGAAGAGGTCACGATCATCCTCCGTCCAAACGCGACCATCCAGGAAATCGGCGGTGTATCCTCGATCGTCAACAAGATCATCGGCGACCAAAAGGTCGACCCGGCTGTTCGTGCACAGTATGCTCGTCAGATCGAGCTGGCCGCCTACGCGTCATTCGTCGAACAGGAATACCTACGCTTTCCCGTTGGCGGCGTCGATTCGGCCGGCAACTGGTCCACGATGAATAAGGCACCCATCCTTGGCGAGCTCTTCACCGCCTCGAGCACGGCCACCTATCACATCGATGGAGTAAAGAAGGTCAAGGGGCGGCGTATCGCCGACGTCTCGGCCAAGCTTGCCGGCACGGTGTCGGTGGGCAACGTTCCCAAGGCATCGCCCATGCGCATCACGATGGGCAAGTCCGAGATCTCCGGCAACGGACGTACGGTCGTGGATGTCGACCAAGGATTCACGATCTCGAAGACGACGGAATTGTCGACCGACCTGCAGGCCGTACTCAAGAACTCGGCCACCGGACAGCAACAAAACATTGCGCAACGTACAACGATGCGTACGACAGTGCAGCTACTTCGCTAGATTCGCGCATGGCCACGCGAAAAGTTGATCTCAGAAAGATCCTGCAGCCGAGTGATGCTACCGCGCTGGGCGTCATTCTGATAGGATTGTTCATTGCCCTCTTCCTTGACGAGATGGCCGTCCGCCTGATCGGCGTCTGCATCGCCATCCTGGGTGGCGTTGCCCTGTTCATGATCATCTCGCCACGCATCGCCGAACTGTCCATCGAGCAGTCGAAGCGACGTCGTGTGAGCCAACCGCCCGACATGAGTTCGGACACGAAGCAGGACGCCACGGGCGTACGCATTCAGTTCCGTCCGGACGAGTATCGACAGTCGTTCGGATCGGACGAAGGCGAGCCGACAGCCTTCATCGACGATCGACAGGGACTCCTGTTCGACGATGCCGACGTTGCTGCCGAGCGACGTCCACGCGCCCAACCCACTGCCGAACAACCAGACACGACGGATGCACTTATCGGTACCGAGATCGGCGACGGCGATTCCGGCATCCGCATCGTTGGCGTACGCAAGGCCGGCTCGGCCAGCCGACGCGCCCCCGAACTTGTGATCAGCGCGCGTGCCGCACGCGGTCCGGCCGTAAGTACCACCGACGCTTCGGATCGTACCGACGACGATCTGCCACCACAACGTGCAGAGCCTGCACGCAAGCGCGACGCGGCTTCGCCGCGCGCCACCGGTGATGTTTCGTCGTCCGAGCGTGCCTTCGTCACCGGCGTCGATAAACCGATCGGACCGATCACGGAAGAGACGCAGCTTTCGGAAGACGTGATCGTTCGGCCGAAGCGGAAGCTTGCCGAATCTTCGGCAGCGGAACCTACGGCATCGGCCGAGGACGTTGCTGCGAACGAGCCTGCCGGATCACCCACGGCGCCGGCCCAGGAACGATACGTCGACGTGCCCAAGGAGAACATCGTCGAATCCGGCCAAGACGTCATCACCGAGAAGCCAGACACGATCGACGTCCCCGTCCATCCCCATGCCCCTGCACGAAGCATTCCCATCACCGTGCAGCACGACGACGACGACGGCGAACTGCTCGATCAGACAGAACCCCGGAAAGAGTTCGAGGCGTTGCTCAATCGTGTGCTGCAGGTCATCCGGTCCATGGTGAATGCCCGCACGGCAGCCTTCTTCTGGGTGAACCTCGAAAAGCAACAGCTCGTGGTCGAAGCCAAGATCACCGATGCCGGCGGCTGGTTCACAGATCAGCGCAAGATCCCTCTTGGCGATGACGTTGTAAGTCAGATCGCCATTCATGGCCGACCCGAGATCCTGACATCGATTCGGGCCACGGCCGAGCCTGATCTGCTGCCGTATTATACGTCGAAAGCAAACACAGTGTCGTTCATCGGCGTACCGGTCTACTTCGGCGGCTCCGTTGTTGGAGTGCTCTGTGCAGACTCGACCGAGGAGGATGCCTACGACACGATCACGGTGGGCTTCTTCGGAACGTTCACCAAGCTTATCTCAGGCCTTATCCAGTCGTACACCGGCAAGTACGACCTGTTGCAGTCTGCCCGCACGCTGGATACCATCAATGCCTTCAGGCACAGCCTGCGCGAGCGTGGCGCAACGCCCCCTGGCTTTGTGAAGAGCCTTATGCAGGCTGCCGTCCAATCGATGGACATTGCCACCATCGGCGTTGTTCTCTTTGATGCACAGCAGCAACAATGGGCCGTGAACGAGGTGCGCTCGGTGCACGACGGCTACACCTTGCTACGCGGTGCTACCGTTTCGCTGGAGCGGTCCTGCGTGGGCCGGGCCATCGCGGGCTCAACATCGGTCGTGTCCTATGGCGATCAGGGTCTGCTACGCGTTGCCCCTGGCGAACCGTCCATGGATGGCGGACAGCTCGTTGCCGTTCCCGTGATGTCGCTCACCAATGTCTATGGCGCCCTGTTCATCGAGAACGACAGCGCCGTGCTCACCCACCAGGACATCGATGTGCTGGAAGCACTCGGTGAGCATGCAGGCTCGTATCTGGAACAGATCTATACCAGCGAGACATTGCAGAGCAATGCAGTGCTGGACGACCAGACTTCGACGATGAACCGTCAGGGCTTCCTGTCGCGCCTGAACGAGGAGTTCGCCCGCAGTGTGGACTATCAGACGCCGTTCACACTCTGCCTTGTGCAGATCGACGGTTACCCTTCGCCCAATGCCGCCGAGGAAGAGCACGACGTCGTACTGCAACATGTGCTGAACCACCTTCGTGACGAGCTGCGTACGTACGACCTTGTAGGCCGTATCGACCAGGGTCTTGTAGCCATTGGCCTTGTAAGCTCACGTGCCCAGCAGGCACAGATCTGGGCCGAGCGCATGCGTCGCGAAATCGCAAGCAGCATCCTTGAACATCGTGGACGTCGCTTCTCGGTGACGGTATCAGCAGGCGTGGCCGAGGCTGATCCGCAGGATTCGTGGGAGACGCTGCTCGAGAACACCTACCACGTACTGCGCATCTCCGAAGAGCACGGCAACAAGGTCACCGTGTTCGCCTAAGGCACAACGCTCAATCGTTGTCGGCTGCAGCAGAGTGGAATCGCACAACGACCGGACAGTGGTCGCTGACCTTCTCGGCCGATTCGGCATCGAGAAACGAATGAAAGTCTTCGGTACGGATCGAGCCCGCTACAAGGCGCGAAGCGGCTTGCGTTGATGCAACCACATGGTCGATTGCCAGCCGGTCTCGGGGACCGCAGCTCTTCATGTCCTTCGTCAGGAATCGCATGGCCGTCGACTCGGTCAGCGCCGTCAGTGTTGGCATCGACTTCTTCGTCGGCACATCGTTCATGTCGCCAACGATCAAGATGTCCTTCTCGGCACCGGCTGCCAGGACGGAGTCAGACCACCGACGTAATGCCGAGGCCTGTTGCGACCGTATCTCGCGTGCCAATTCGCGAAGCTGATTCGTGCTGTCGAATCGCGACGTGCTCTTCAGGTGGACGACCATCATCATCCAGTCGAAACCTTCGTAGCGACATCGAACGACAAGGCCCGGACGACTCCGTCCGGCTTGGACGACGAGGCCTTCGTAAGGGCCTACGGAGTCGACCTTGACGCTCTTGCGCCAGATGACACCTACGTTCTGATCTGTCTCGCCTCGCAGCACCATACCGTCATAATCGGCGCAATAACGCAGGATCTTCCGAAGGGCAGCGGCGTTCTCGACCTCCTGCACCCCCAGCACATCCACGCCACTCTTGATCACAATGTCGGCGATCCGAAGATAGTCGGCATCAGTGCGCGGCTTACGGTCGCCGTTTCCGTCGCCCAACCATTCCATGTTGAACGTACCTACCGTGACCGTTCCGTCGGGAGCCGGACGGTTGGATGCGCAGCCAACGGCCATAACGGCAACAAGGGCAGCGGCAAGAAGTCTGGTCATATCATCGACCCGTGAGAATGGCCTTGGCTACGTAGCCTGCTACCTGTGGGTTTTCCTTCAGCCGACGTGTGGAATAACCGTACCAGTCTTCGCCAAAGGGTACGTAGATACGCATGCGATGTCCGTCTCGCACAAGAGTATCACGCCGGTCCTCGCGCACGCCAAGCAGCATCTGAAACTCATACTGCATACGGTCAAGGTTGCGTTCCCGCACAAGCCCTTCGGCATCGGCGATCAATGCCTCGTCATGCGTGGCGATATGGGGCGTTGCGCCACCATCGACCAACAATCGCAGGAGCGAGCGGTAACTGCGACGGATCTTGTCGGCATCCTTGAAGGCCACCGACGCATCCTCGACGTAGATGCCTTTGCAAAGGCGTACAGAGGGTGCATAGTCGAGCAACGAGCGGACATCCTGTTCGGATCGGCGCAGATATGCTTGAATCACGACACCGATGTTGTCGAAGCCGTCCCTGCGCAAACGCCGATACACATCAAGCGTAGCGTCGGTATAGGGCGTGTTCTCCATGTCCATGCGCACGAACACGCCGCGCTCACGCGCCGCTGCCACAACGCCACTGATGTTCTGGTAGGCGAAATCGAAGTCGATGCCAAGGCCCAACGAGGTCGGCTTGATGCTCAGGTAACTGTCAAGGGAATGGCGCTTGATCGCATCGACCACATCGCGCGACATCGACGTCTCGTGCAGGGCACGCGGGCGCTCGGTAACGAACTCTCCCAGCACGTCAATAGTCGAACCGATGCCGTTCGACATCAGGTTCTGCGTCACGCGTACGGCATCACTCAGCGACGAGCCGGCGATGTAGCGTTTCGCGACGATCTTGACGACGCTCTTGGGCACGACCGGAAGGGCCGCAACGACCAGCTGATTGAACAGTTGCACGTGCGTTTCTCCGCTTGCCTTAGCGCACCACCGTGAACGGAACGGCAACCCGAGCTGCGCCGGAGCGAAGCACGAGTTGATACATACCGCTCGCCACGGCGTCAAGTCCAAGGTTGATCCGCGTATCGGCGCCTGCGTCGATCGACACGCCACGCTGCAGCACCGTGATGGCACCCTGTACGTTCACAAGTTCGATGTCGGCAACGATCGGCGTTTCCGTCGATACCGTCACGACGGCCTCGGTACGCGCAGGATTGGGCGTCACGGCATTGATGCGCAGGTCCGACGCCATGCTGGCATCTTCCTGGACCGACACAGGTGAGTCGCACTTCTTGATGACGAGGTTCTCGACGCGGTCGAGCTCCTCGCTCGTCACGTTGTCGATCACGCGCACAAGGCAAGCCGTTTCGTCGGCGATGTTGCCAAGACTGCCGGCACGCGAAAACACCTGCCAATCCGAAACAGAGACCGAGGCGGCTTGCGTCGCCGTCCGCCAGGTTGCTCCTGCATCGGTCGAATACTGGATGCGGATACGGTCGATGAAGTCGGCGTTCCATCGGAACTGGTTGCTCTGGTTGCTGCAGATGGTGGCACCGGGCTCGGGGATCACCATCTCGAAACGCGGCGCACCAATGGCAAAATCACCGCCGAGTGATACGATCGCATAGTTGCTGGATGACGTAATGCGGATCCGTGCCTTCTCTGTCAACACCTCGGGCACCGTCCAGTCATAGGTTGTTGCCGTGACGTTTGATGCAATCATCGTCCAGTCCTGGCCATTGGGCGCGAACTCGATATTCACCGACGCGATGAACGGCTGTCGGGTCCACTTGATCGTATAGGTCGTGCCTTGACCGATGCGCTCGCCGCCCTTGGGGTCGGTTAGCGCCAGCGGCGAAACAATGGAGTATGGCGCCAGCGTCGTGTCGGCTGCGCCCGATGAACCATTGTCGACGGCACGGATCCATACACGCGAAGCCGTCGTTACCGGAAGCGTCCACTCGTAGTTGCGGGCAACGGCATCTAGGTTATTGGCGATCAGCGTCCAGTTCTTTCCTTCGTCGACCGACATTTCAAGGCGGATCTTGGACACGCGATAGGCGGCCCACTTGATGTTGATCTTGGTGCCGGAATTCCACTCTTCGATGCCGCGCGGATACGTGATGTGCAGCACGGGCGTTTCCGGACGGGTCAGACAGGACTGTTCAACCCAGCCACGCATCTTCTCGGCCACACGGCTGCCAAACAGGAAGGGCGTGGATTCGCCGTTGACGAGGTGACAGTAGCTCATGATGGTGCCCGGACGCACGACGCGATTCAGCTGTCCACGAGAGAAACAGGCGTCCGTGTTGTCTTCCTGCAGCTGGCACGTGTCGACAGGCTTCGGCGTCCAGAAGCAGTTATGCGTGTGCGGCGAGCCGACGTTGTGGCCCAGCTCGTGAGCGATCACGAAATAGTCCCACACAAAGCCGTTCGACGCGGTCGGACGGCCCGGCATTTCGTTTGCGTTGGTCCATACCGTGCTAACGCCATAGCCACCGCGGCGTGCCTTATCGCAAAGCTTGCCCAGGTAGGCGATACCACCAACGTACGAACCGCCGATAGGACGGATCAGCGTGAACAGGTGGGCTGCATCGCGCTTGACGTCGGAGTAGTTCTGTGCCCAGTCTTCCGAAAACTCCTGCAGCAGTTCGCCCGGCTCACGGCCGTTGTAGAAGTACGGCGACGGCTCGTCGACAGTGAATTTCTGGAAGTACGGCACGAAGATCGTCGTGTTGAATTCTTCCTCGTAGGCCTGGCTGACGCAGGCAATGATCTTCATGAAGTACTGGGCGACCTGCTCGTCGGTGGCACCACGGCGCTTCATGGCAGAATCAAGGTCTTCGCGCAACACGACGGCGAGCTTCAGCTCGCGCATGTCATCGTCCTGCAGCGCTTCGAGCGGCTTCGAGGCACGCACGGCCATCAGCTTACCCAACTGATCGGGGTCATCGACGATGCTCTCGTTACCGCAAAGGAAGCTCGAAAGCAGGTTGCCGCGGTACGCGGCCTGCTCGTCGGCCATCATGTGCGGAGTCGACGTTGGACGGTCCGTGCCGTTCATGTCCTGCGCAAGCACCACGCGGCGACCCGACGCATCTTCGATCACGCCGGTAAGGTCGCCCTCGCTGTAGTGCAGCGACACGCGCGAGCCGGGCACACCGCGGACGGAACCCGAGTACGACGTGATGGGGCGCACCGTGAAAGCGCGACGGCCCTGCTTGGTCATGGTGTAGAACTGCGTCGTAGGATCGAACACGTCACGCGAGCGCACAAGGTCCAGCGTGGCATCGGCGCTTCCGGGCAGCTCGACGTTCGTCAGCTCGATGGTTGCCGGAGCCGCACCAAAGACGTCACGGGCAACGTCATGCTGCAGGTCGAACGTGCGCATGAATCCGGTCACCTGTACCTGGTCCATCGCTTTGGGGTTCGGACGCAGCAGGAGTCGCGCATCGACGACGCGTCCGCGGTCGGCAAGAAGGTTGCTCGTGCCCGTGGCAAGCAATGCCACAAGGGTCGCAAGGCGTAGAATCTGTCGTACCATGAGGGGGTGCGGATTGTATGCGTGAAAGGGGCGTGAATTTACGGATTTCGGACCTGCCGACCGAGTTCTGGGAGGGCGGCTAGGACGGCCTGATGCACTGCGTCCCTGTCTTGTAACCCATCAACGACCCTGCATCGTTCCGGCTCGGCGGCGGCGATGGCAAGATAGCCGGCGCGGACGCGCTCGTAGAATGCTTTTCCGGATCGCTCCATTCGGTCCGGCTCGGTGGACGTCGGGCCAAACTGCATGCGCTGCTGCGCTTGGTCGTAGGGTACGTCGATGAAGTAGGTCACCGACGGCATAACTCCACGAGTGGCGATTCTGTTACACTGACGCACCTCCTCCATGTCCAGCATCCGGCCATATCCCTGATAGGCTGTCGTCGAGTCGACGTAGCGGTCGCACAGGACGATGTCGCCCCGCTCAAGCGCGGGGATAGTGACGGACTCGACAAGCTGTGTTCGTGCTGCACTGAACAGGAG
>VFFB01000111.1 GCA_018882585.1 Candidatus Kapaibacterium sp. | reverse complement strand
GCACCAGTGGCTACTACTCCCGCATCAACCCCGGTCACGAATGGTCATGCTCCTGCAGCCGTTGGCGCGGCCGCAACGTCGTCGGTGCCGCGTACGTCGGGCGGACGATTCTACTCGCCGCTGGTACGAAGCATTGCCGCCGTCGAAGGACTTGGCGTTGCCGAGCTTGATACCATCGCAGGCACCGGTCTCGAGGGTCGTGTGACGAAGAACGACATCATGGCCTACATTGCCAACCGTGGAGCACGCCCTGCCGCAGCACCTGTTGCAGCACCTGTTGCAGCACCTGCCGTGGCGGCACCCTCGGTCGTCATCCCGGCGACACCGTCGGTTCCTGTTGGTGCCGACGACGAAGTGATCCCCATGGACCGTGTCCGCCAGCTTATCGCCGAACACATGGTACGGTCCAAGCTGACGTCGCCGCATGTGACGAGCGTTGCCGAGGCAGACGTGACGGGCATCGTGAAGCTGCGCGAGAAGATGAAGGGATCCTTCGAGCAACGCGAAGGCTTCAAGTTGACATACACGCCGTTCTTCGGCATGGCCTGCGTCGAAGGCGTGAAGCAGTGGCCGATGGTCAACGTCAGCGTCGACGGAAAGAACATTATCCTGCACAAGCGCATCAACCTGGGTATGGCCACGGCACTGCCCGACGGTAACCTTATCGTTCCGGTGATCAAGAATGCTGATACGCTGAACGTCACGGGCATCGCACGCGTGATGAACGACGTTGCCAACCGTGCACGTGCAAAGAAGCTCAACCCTGATGATATCTCTGGTGGCACGATCACCATCACCAACGTCGGCTCGTTCGGTTCGCTCTTCGGTACGCCGGTGATCAATCAGCCGCAGACTGCCATCATGGGCATCGGTGCCATCCAGAAGCGTCCGGTGGTTCGCACGCTTGGTGGCGAAGACGTGATCGTCATCCGTCACATGGTGTATCTGTCGCTGACGTATGATCACCGTGTGATCGATGGTGCTCTTGCGACGCAGTGTCTTGCTGCCATCTGCAAGTCGCTCGAATCGATGAACGAGAAGACGGTAGCGCTGTAACAGCTACCACAAGACTGAAGCTGCAACGCCTCGTGATCCACGGATCACGAGGCGTTCTTCGTTTGTACAATTAGCCACAGTTGGCAAGGCGAATCGAATCCGCTACGTACCTGTTGCGTGGTTCCGTTCCAGGATGATCGTGACGGGGCCATCGTTGACAAGGGATACATCCATCATGGCTCCGAAGGCACCCTGCTGGATCGTGATGCGATCATCGGCACGTTCTGTACATCGCTGCACGAGCATGTCGAACAACGGCCGTGCAATGTTGCCCGGCGCTGCGTCGATGAATGATGGACGCGTGCCCTTAGCAAGGTTGCCGTAAAGCGTGAACTGCGACACAAGAATCACGCCGCCGCCGATGTCTGTTACACTACGGTTCAGCTTTCCGTCGTCATCGGCAAACACGCGCAGCGAGAGGATCTTGTCGGCCATCCATGAGATCTCGTCACCGGTGTCGGTATGCGTAATGCCTACCAACACAAGCAGGCCGGTGTTGATCGAGGCAACAAGTCCGCCGTCGACTGTGACACTGGCTCGTGAAACGCGTTGAACAACTGCTCGCATGGCGTACAATATGTAGATTCGCAGGTCACACCACTCCAAGGATTTTACACCATGTTCCGTTTGCTTCTTCTCAGTATGTCGATCGTTGTCGCCGTCGGTATCGGTCGTGCACAGTCAACTCCGCAAGGTTCGACCTATGGTGATGCTCCGTCATCGGGCGAGTCCGTCACGCTTGCGAAGGCCGTCGATACAAAGACCTTCAATGCCCCTTGCCGGATCACGGCCACGGTATCGGAAGTGTGTCAGAAGAAGGGGTGTTGGATGATCCTCAAGGACAAGGACCTTTCGGTGCGCGTGACGTTCAAGGACTACGGCTTTTTTGTTCCGAAGGACCTTGCCGGACGTCGTGTCCTGGTCGAGGGTGTGCTTAGTCAGACGGTGCTGAGTGAAGCCGACGCTCGACATTATGCCGAGGATGGCGGCGCTTCCAAAGAGGAGATCGCCAAGATCAAGGGCGATCAGCGCGAGCTGGGCTTCGAGGCGACCGGCGTAAAGGTGCTCAAGTGAACGTCGACCTTCCGTCATGGGTTGCCGACCTCGCACTCCCCGCGAACGTCCGTGACGATGCCGATGCCATGCGGTACGCGCTTGCCCTTGCCCGTGCGAATGTTCGTGCAGGGAGCGGTGGTCCGTTTGCGGCCATGGTTGTGCATGATGCAACGCAGCGGATCGTAAGCGTCGGCGTCAACCTTGTAACGACCGAGCAATGCAGCGTGCTACATGCCGAGATCGTTGCCATCATCCGTGCATCGCATGCGATGCAGTCATGGGACCTGCATGCGAACGGAGCAACGACACTGTTCACGACGGCCGAACCGTGCGCCATGTGCATGGGAGCGATTCCCTGGAGTGGTGTTCGACGCGTCGTGATCGGCGCCCGTGATCAGGACGTACGCAGCATCGGTTTTGATGAGGGGGCAAAGCCGGAACAGTGGGTGAAGGACCTGCGCGGCCGTGGGATCGACGTCGTGCGTGACGTGCTGCGTGACGAGGCGAAACAAGTATTGGAGCAGTACGTATCTGGCGGCGGTCTGATCTACAATGCTGTTCCACCATCATCGAATATCTCGACATGAACTTCCAGATCGATCATGCTCCGGTCTATTCCACCCTCCGCGTCGACATGCGCCAGGGTGAGCAATTCCGAGCCGAAGCGGGTGCCATGATCTCCATGAGCCCCACCATTGAACTTGCAGCTACGTCGAGCGGTCGTGGCATCATGGGTACACTCAAGGCAGCCGTTGGTGGCGAGTCCATCTTCGCGTCGATGTACACCGCTGCCTACGGTGATGGCGAGGTTGTGCTGGCTCCGGCAACGCCAGGGGATATTGTGCAGCTCGACCTGCGGAATGAGACGTGGTTTGCACAACGTGGCGCCTACCTGGCCGGTGATCCTGCGCTGACGCTCGGTACACAGGGGAGCATCAAAGCCCTCATCAGTGGCGAAGGTTTGTTTCTGAGCAAGATAGCGGGAACGGGCATGCTCTTCCTGAACTCATTCGGTGCGATCTATCATCGCGATCTTGCCATGGGTGAACGCTATGTTGTCGATACCGGCCACATCGTTGCGTTCCCGTCAAGCGTTACCTACAGCATCCGCAAGGCGGCCAGCGGACTCTTCTCGACCCTTGCCAGCGGCGAAGGTCTCGTTTGCGAGTTCATGGGGCCGGGTAGGATCTACATGCAGACGCGTAACGTCCGTGCGCTGGCCGGCCTGTTGCAGCCGTTTCTGCACACCGGATCCTGAGCCACGGTTGTGGTACTGACGGTTGTGCCGTCAGTCGAACGACTCTTCGTCGACCTCGCATAGGACCGACGAAAGATCGTTGAACACCAATTCGTCCGGCTCGTCGGGGAAGACGGGCAAGTCGATCTCGGCAGTCTCTCCCGTCATCAGCATTCGAAGTCGGTACACAGCATCTTTCGTTGAGACAACCTTCAGCGGAATGTACATACGGAATGTTGCCGGGACGTTGGATTGCTTCACGCGGAGGCGAACCTTCCACGTACCGTCGGCCTGCCGCTTCTTTGTCCACGCATACGTGTACGTCGGAATGTCGGTGCCATAAACCCACTGATCGAAGAACCAGCCGAGTTCGACCTTGGCGTGCTTCTCGGCAACACGAACGAAGTCGTCTGTCGTTGCGCGCTTGCGACGATACGTGCTATAGAACTCCGAAAGCGTGCCAAGGAATTCGTCCTCCTTCATCGACTGCAGGTTCAGCAACATGTTTCGCAGCATGTGCAGGACCCATGCCCCTTTGTAGTAGATGTAGGTGTTGTAGTCGCCACTGTAGCCGCCCGACCTGACGCGATAGCCAAGTGCGATGGATGGAGGCTGTCTGTTGCTGCCGATCAGACGTCGTCCTCTGCTCATGATCTGCTTGCGGTATTCTTCAAGCAGACGGAAGAACTTGTCGCGCTCCTTGGAAGCCATCTGTGAATACATCAGACAGGAGTATTCGGCGAAGGCCTCGCTGAGCCACTGGTCGCGGTACGAGGCAAAGTCGACTTCGATGCCCCACCATTGATGTGCGACCTCGTGGGCCAGAAACTGCTCAGCGAAGAAATCATCGGCCTTTAAGAACGCCAGACTTGACAGGTGGAGCAGTCCGGGGAATGCCTCGCCGTGCGTGCCGGGCAGTTCCGTTGCATGCAGGTGCTTGATTGGCAGTGGGCCGAACAGCCGGGTATAGAACGTCAGTGCCTGCGAGACATCGATCGCGACGGGCTCGGCCAGATCGCTGGTGCGGTAGTACATGGATGCCGTAGGCACGTCCTTCTCCGTCTCGATCTTTCGTTCCTTGAACAGCCCGATGTGGAACGAGGCATTACGGATAGGCTGTGATGTGACCCAACGCGATGTCTTTGTTTCGTCGCCGTCCGATGATTCCTTGAGGTCGCCCACCGACAGTAGTTTCATGTTGTCGGGAAAGGTGAACGTCAGGTCAAACATCGACTTCTGTTTGTAGGAATGGGCGGGATACCATTCGATCGACGTTTTCAGGACGGTGTAATCTCCGAAACGCTCGATCATTTCGCCGTGATAGTGTATAACAAGATCGACGACGGAACCAAGGGGGAGCGACCGGGGAAGTTCGATCCAGAATCGACCACGATCTTTGGGATGGGTGAAGGTCAGTCGGGTGCCGTCGGCAAGAAAAACGGAATCGACGCGGAGGTCGCTCAGCAGATCCATGTCGACAATCCGGATGGAGTCCATCAGTGTCCGCAGCCGCAACTTGTCAACGGCGGCAACATCAAGGTCGCGCTCGAAGGTCGCAACGATCGTATGCGCTTCGGTAAAGACCACGTCTCCCGACGTCATGCCGTCATCGCGGGCTTCGATGGTCTCGCCTTCGGCACCGCACTTACTGGCCATGACCCAGTCTCGTATGTTGTTGTTGACCTTGGTGATGTATAGACTGTAGCGCTCCGCGTCAAACGGCGAGGCCATCATGGTGCATTCCCACTGATTGGGGCCTCCGCCGGCAATGATCGTCATCGAAGACTTGTTCCATCCATTGGCAAGACAGCGAAGGATGTCCGAATCCATCGTGCCATCCTCGTACACCAAGGCTGATGACGTCATCTTGACCATGTCTGCCAGACCGCGCTTCGGTAGCGACGTAGGTGTGCCTTCAAGCGCTGCGGCAACGTTGGTGTCGGCAAATACGATGACAGCGTACGTGATCTCCTCGGCAAATGACTCCTCGGGGTAAAAGCGTTTGACGTTGCGACGTTCCACGGAGGTCGCTGGGTTAAAGGCAGCAGATCCGGCGCCCGTGAAGAGTGCTGCGACGCGTCGGCCTGCAACAGGCTTGAAGAAGACCACCGTCCCGCTGTCAAGCGACAGCTGCATAGGCCCATCTTCGAGAAGCACTCCTGATATGGCGTAGGTAGCCGCAGTGTCGATTTTCGCAGCCTTGGCCTGCTCGACAATGCTTGAGATGCTGCGGTCGGTAATGCTCGCAGCCGCGCTTGTAGCGCTGAAAACGACGATGCACGTGACAAACGTGACAACGGTACAGATTGTATACTTCATGACGACCTCCTTGCAGGAATCTACGTACAACGGCGCTAAAGCCAAGACCTTGCGGTACGGCATCCTCCCCCTGAACGAGGTCGTATATTTGTAGCAGAAGGAGTTACCATGAGTGACGCGACGACCGGAACGATGATATCCTGTCTTGACAAAGGCTTCGTTCGCCTTGTTGACGTGATGGGTGATGACGCGGCAATCGTGCAGGCAGCGCGTGTGTCGTACGGGTCAGGTACGAAAAAGGTGCACGAAGACCGCGGCCTGATCCGCTATCTGATGCGGCACCTGCATACGACGCCCTTCGAAATGGTGGAATTCAAGTTCCATATCAAGCTGCCGATCTTCGTCGCACGGCAGTGGATCCGTCATCGTACGGCCAATGTGAATGAATACAGCGGACGGTATTCCGAAATGAAGGACGAGTTCTACGTGCCGTCGCTGGACCAAGTTCGGGCGCAAAGCACGTCGAACAAGCAGGGACGTGCCGACGAAGCTTTCCCCGTGGAAGAATCCCGTCGTATCGTCGACATGATGACGGCAACACAGGAGCATGCCTACGCCGAGTATCAGGAACTGCTGTCGATGGACCTCGCACGCGAGGTCGCGCGGATCAACCTTCCGGTGTCGAACTACACCGAGTGGTACTGGAAGATCGATCTTCATAACCTGTTCCACTTTCTGCGGCTGCGCATTGATGCTCACGCCCAGTACGAGATACGCGTGTTTGCACAAGCCATGGCAGATCTGATCCGGCCATACGTGCCGCTTGCCTATGAAGCATTCGAAGACTATATCCTGAAGTCGGAACGATTTTCTCGACTTGAGCTCCAAGCTTTGGATGCGCTGCTTGCATCACGCGAGGTAACGGCCGACGAGCTGGCGGCGGTCGGCCTGAAGGGTCGCGAAGCTGCCGAGTTTCTGGAAAAACTGGAGGCCATCAAGACGGCATCATGAAGCGCTTGCTGCCGATATGCCTTAGTCTGCTGACGCTTGCAGCGGCATGCAGTGTGGAGCCCGGCGAACCGGTCGACCATTCGACTGTTCAGAGCAATCTTCCGCCCGTTCCTGTGCCAGCAAACGACCCGCTGACGGAAGAGAAGGTCGAGCTTGGTCGTCGACTATTCTACGATACACGACTCTCAGTCGACGGTACGGTGTCGTGCGCTTCCTGTCATCGCCAAGAAGCTGCGTTTGCCGATGCCGGACGCCAGACCAGTGTCGGCGTCCGAGGTCAGTTCGGCAACAGGAATTCGCCCATGATCGTGAACTCGGCGTATCAGCCGTATTTCTTCTGGGATGGTCGAGCGCAGACGCTCGAAGAGCAGGCACTGGCAGCCTTCCTGAGCAAGACCGAAATGGCTGCCGATACGGTCGCCGTGGCTGCACTGCTCCGCAGCGCCGACTACCGCGACCGCTGGATGGCAGCCTTTGGTGATACCACCGTGTCGATGCTCATGGCCATGCGTGCCATCTCCGCCTTCGAGCGTACACTCATCTCGGCGAACAGTCCGTATGACCGATACGTGCGTGGCGATGGAACAGCAATGACGGCGTCGCAGAAGCGAGGCATGTCGCTGTTCTTCAGTAATCGTTCGATGTGCAGCAACTGTCACGGTGGACCAAACTTTACAGATCACTCATTCCGGAATGTTGGACTCTTCCGACACTACTTCGATCGCGGTCGCTATAGTGTGACGAAGGATCCCGACGACGAAGCCCTGTTCAAAACGCCTACACTGCGCAACATCGCCCTAACGCCGCCATACATGGCGGGCGGTGACAGTGACGACGGCGAGCTGTGGACGCTCGAGGCCGTTGTCGAACATTATGATAAGGGCGGCTTCAAGTTCCATAACCAGGACGACCGGGTGCGGAAGCTGTCGCTTACTCCTGAACAGAAGGCCGATCTGGTTGCCTTCATGCATGCGCTCACGGATAGTACCGTGCTGACCAATCCTCGGTTTGCCAAGCCCTGACGCGCGATTTACCGCGGTTTTACTGACGTGTGACCACGTGACGTCGAAGTAATATTCGACGTTATCAACATTGCTCTTTCATCACGGTGCGGTTGCATATCAGTAACACACCGTGCGGAAGTTGCGTCACCGACAACACGTCCGTTACCATGCAGCGCAAGAAGATCCTGTTTATCTGCGGTAGCCACAATCAGACAACGATGATGCACAAGATCGCCATGCACCTTGGCGATCACGATCTGTGGTTTACGCCATACTATCTGGACGGAGTACTAGATCGCCTTCAGCGGCGAGGTCTCCTTGACTTCACGATTGCCGGACATGTCCATCAGCAAGCAGCACTGCACTATCTGCGACAGCATGGACTCCAGATCGATGTTCGCGGCGAACGCCACACGTATGATCTGGTGCTGACGTGCTCGGACCTGTTCGTGCAGCGGAACATTCGATACGCGACGATCGTGTTAGTACAGGAGGGGATGACCGATCCCGAGAACGTCTTCTTCTACCTTTCGAAATACTTCGGACTTCCGCGATATCTCGCATCGACATCGACAACGGGTCTGTCCGACGCCTATGTCCGATTCTGCGTTGCCAGTACTGGCTATCGCGACCTGTTCGTGCGCAAAGGTGCCGATCCTTCAAAGGTCGTCGTAACCGGCATTCCGAACTTCGACAACTGTGTCGAATACCTTGACCGACCGTTCGAGCATCACGATCACGTTCTGGTGGCCACGTCCGATGCCCGCGAAACATACAAGTACGAGAATCGCAGGGCCTTCATTTACGATTGTTTGGAC
>VFFB01000110.1 GCA_018882585.1 Candidatus Kapaibacterium sp. | reverse complement strand
CAGATTTGTATAAGAGACGGGTGCCGGCCTTGGCGTTGTGGAGCCCGCCACGAACGGCGGTCCCGTTGTGGCAACAGGAGTCCTGCCCGGGCAGGCAGCAGGCCTGTACAAGACCAGTGGCATGAACGGAGGTCTGATCATCCCCGTCGGCCTTGGCTTCGAACTCTACCTGAGCGACAACGTGGTGCTGAACGGACGCGGAACCTTCCGGTTCACAACGACGAAGTACCTTGACGACTATAACCCCGGCGGCATGAAGACGTGGGATGCCAACGCGCAGGCATATAGCAACACCACCGCCCCCTTACCTGCAAATGTCGATGCCGGAACGAATGACTACTTCCTGACGGCCGGCTTTGGTCTGACGTACTATGTGTTTGGCCGCTCGGACTTTGACGGAGACGGCCTGAGCAATGCCCGTGAACGGCAGCTGCAGACCGACGAACAGAATCCGGACAGCGATGGCGACGGCCTGCCCGACGGCTACGAGGCAACAGGCAGTCGCGTCGTACCAACAGGCTTTACCGAGAAGCAGATCAGCATGCTGCCGACGTCGAAGATCCGTACCAATCCTACCAAGCAGGATACGGATGGTGACGGCATCGGCGACCGCGAGGAACTGATCATTTCCGAGACCGACCCGCGAGCGCCGGATACCGATGCCGATGGACTTGCCGACAACACCGAGCTTGCGCGCAAGACCGATCCGAATGAGGCCGACACCGATGGCGACGGTCTGCTCGATGGCGACGAAGTCGAACGCCACAAGACAGATCCTCTGGCAGTCGATACCGACGGTGACGGGCTGCAGGACGGAGAGGAGATCAATCGCTTTACAACGAATCCGACTGCTGCAGACAGCGATGCCGATGGTCTTGCCGACGGTGCCGAGGTCCGGGAGTACAATACCAATCCACGACTTGCCGACACCGACGGCGATGGCCTACAGGATGGTGCCGAACTCCGTACGAATCGGACAGACCCCTCGAAAGCCGATACCGACGGCGATGGCCTGTCGGACGGAGAAGAGGTGCTGACCTTTACGTCGAACCCAACCGCCGTTGATACTGATGGCGACGGCCTCTCAGACGGCGATGAAGTGCATAAACACAGGTCGAATCCGCTGGTGAAGGATTCTGATTCGGATCTGCTGGCCGACGGCGACGAGGTGACGATCTACAGTACTGATCCGGCAAAGAACGATACGGATGACGACCGGCTGTTGGATGGTGACGAGATCAAACTGTATCGTACCGATCCGCGAGCGATCGACTCGGATGATGATGCACTTGCAGACGGACAGGAAGTGCTGGACATCAAGACAGACCCCGCCCGGGCCGATACCGATGGCGACATGCTGAAGGATGGTGATGAGGTATCGCGAACCAGGACGAATCCACTGAAACCCGACACCGACGATGATGGCATTCGCGATAACGTTGACAAGTGTTCGCTGATTGCCGGCATCGCTCCCGATGGATGTCCTCCGGCGCCTAAAGCAAACACGGTTACGAACTTCCCCGGCGTGCTCTTCATTGTCAACACCGACAAGTTCGACATGACGGTACCCGGCACGATGGAGTCGCTGAACCGCATCCAGGCACTTGTCGAACAGTGTGCCGATCTGCGTGTCGAGATCGAGGGCCACGCTTCGACCGAGGGGACCATTGAGCGCAATCAGGAGCTTTCTGAGCTCCGCGCATCAGCTGTCAAGAACTGGCTTGTAAACCAAGGCGTGAATGCATCCAAGATCACACGGACCATCGGCTATGGCTCGTCGCGTCCGGTGATCCCGGAACCGCGCAAGGGTACGCGTGACCAGATCGAGTCTGCACGCAAGCAGAATCGACGCATCGCCGTACGCGTCGTCGAGACCTGCCGTTGACCGTCAGCAGCGTACTTCCATCTTCGGAACGACTATTCGAAGGGGCCCCGCGTGGGCCCCTTCCCTATTTTTGCAGCATGGCAACAGATACCACCACATGGGAAGCTCTGGCCCGTAAGGAGTTGAAGGGCACCGATCCGGCATCGCTCGTCCGCACCTCTGCCGAAGGCATTCCCATCAAGCCGATGTATACGGCCGATGATCTTGAACGCATGGAACACGTCGGCACGCTGCCGGGATCGTTCCCCTACATGCGCGGTCCGTACGCAACGATGTACACCAATCGTCCGTGGACGATACGTCAGTATGCCGGCTTCTCGACGGCCGAGGAATCGAATGCCTTTTATCGGCAAGCTCTTGCCGGTGGACAAAAGGGGCTGAGCGTTGCCTTCGATCTGGCAACGCATCGCGGCTACGATTCGGACCATCCACGCGTTGTCGGTGACGTAGGTAAGGCCGGTGTTGCCATCGATTCCGTCGAAGACATGAAGCTGCTCTTCGACGGTATTCCGCTTGGCGAGATGTCGGTGTCGATGACGATGAACGGTGCCGTGATCCCGATCCTGGCCATGTTTATCGTAGCGGCCGAGGAACAGGGCGTGTCGCAGGACCAGCTGAGCGGCACCATCCAGAACGACATCCTGAAAGAGTTCATGGTGCGGAACACCTACATCTATCCGCCTGCCCCGTCGATGCGCATCGTGGCCGACATCATTGCATATACAAGTCGGCAGATGCCCCGCTTCAACTCGATCTCGATCAGCGGCTATCACATGCACGAGGCCGGAGCGACGGCCGTGCAGGAGCTGGCCTTTACCATTGCCGACGGACTTGAGTACGTCCGCACGGCCATAGCCCGAGGCATGGACGTTGATGCCTTTGCACCCCGGCTGTCGTTCTTCTTTGCCATCGGCATGAACTTCTTCATGGAGGTGGCAAAGCTGCGTGCCGCGCGCGTACTGTGGGCCACGGCCATGCAGCAGTTCACTCCCAAGAAAGAATCATCGCTCCTGCTGCGGACGCACTGTCAGACCTCGGGATGGTCGCTCACCGCGCAGGATCCGTACAACAACATCGTGCGTACCACCATCGAGGCGATGGCGGCCGTGCTTGGCGGAACGCAATCGCTGCACACCAATTCGTTTGACGAAGCACTGGGCCTGCCCACAGAGACATCGGCCCGTGTTGCCCGCAACACGCAGTTGATCATTGCCGAAGAGTCGCAGGTCACGCATGTGGCCGACCCGCTGGGTGGCTCGTACTACGTCGAGGCTCTTACCGATGCGCTGGTCCGCGAGGCCTCGGCGCTGATCGCCGAGGTCGAGCAGATGGGCGGCATGACGAAGGCCATCCATGCCGGCATCCCCAAGATGCGCATCGAAGCATCGGCTGCCCGACGTCAGGCGCGCATCGATCAGGGCAACGAGGTCATCGTCGGCGTGAACAAGTACCGTCTTGCCGACGAGCCCGACATCGAAGTGCTCGATATCGACAACACGGCAGTGCGTGCTTCGCAGATCGAGCGATTGACGTCGATCAAGGCGAGCCGCGACGCACATGCTGTCGAAGCAGCACTTGCAGCGTTGACCCAGGCGGCTGCCTCTGGCGAAGGCAACCTGCTCGAGCATGCCATGGCCTGTGCGCGTGCGCGCGCAACCGTGGGCGAGATCAGCGAAGCCATGGCTACGGTCTTTTCACGCTACGAGGCTACCACCATGACGATCGAAGGGGTGTATGGGGCGGAGTATGCCAATGATGCCGACTATGCGGCCGTGCATGCCGAGGTTGAAGCCTTTGCAAAGCAGCATGGGCGACGTCCGCGCATCCTTGTGGCAAAGCTTGGTCAGGACGGCCACGACCGTGGTGCCAAGGTGATTGCCACCGGATTTGCCGACCTTGGGTACGATGTCGACATTGGCCCTTTGTTTGCAACACCGGCCGAGGCCGCACGGCAGGCCATCGACAACGACGTGCACGTCATTGGCGTTTCGTCGCAGGCGGCCGGCCACAAAACGCTGGTACCCCAGTTGATCGAGGCATTGCGCGCCGAGGGCGCGTCGGACATTCTGGTGATCGCCGGCGGCGTGATACCTCCAAAGGACTACGACGAGTTACGCGCCGCAGGCGTGGCAGCCATCTTCGGTCCCGGCACGAACATCGTGCATGCCGCGCGCGAAGTCCTGCACGCAATCATCGCCGCACAGCGTTTCTGATATGTCATTGCCCCCTTCACAACCATGACCACGAACAATGGATGCTGCGCCGGTATCGATATCGGTACCAACACGATATTGATGGTGATCGGTCAGCAGACAGAGCAAGGGGCATGGAAGATCCTCCGCGACGAACACGGTATCGCGCGACTTGGCGAAGGACTCTCGGCGAAGGGACTGATCTCGGATGTGGCCTGTGAACGTGCCATTGCCATCCTTGCGCGCTACGCAGAGATCATCGCTGACGTTGGCGTTACGCACGTACGTGCCGTTGCAACAAGTGCGATGCGCGATGCCGCAAATGCCACGGAGGTACGTATCAGACTTGAGCGTGCGCTTGGACATCCGATCAGCGTCATCGACGGATCGACCGAGGCTTCGCTGACCTTTGCCGGCACGGTCGATGGTGACTCGAGACCGTGTCTTGTGGTGGACATCGGCGGTGGCAGTACGGAGTGCAGCTACGGAACTGGCGGACGCGTTGCGCTGGCCGAAAGCGTGAACGTTGGCGTGGTGCGCCTTACAGAGAACTGTCTTGCACAGAAACCATCAACTGCAGCCGATATCGAGACTGCAACGTCGGTCGTACACGCAGCCGTGGCATCTGCAGCAGCGCGCATCCCTGCGGGTACGCACATGTATGCCGTCGCGGGAACACCCGTGGCGTTGGCTGCATTGGAGCTGGGCCTTGCAGACTTCGATGCCCGACACATCCATGGTCACGTCCTTGAGCGTAACGTCGTCGAACGCTGGATGCACCGTTTGACGTCGATGACGATCGACGAACTCCGGTCGCTTCCGGGCATCCACCCACAGCGAGCCGACGTGCTACCTGCCGGAGCGATCATCCTGCTTACCATCATGCAGGCATGCGGCATCGACCGCTGCAGCGTGAGTACGGCCGGACTACGCTATGGCGTGATGATGACCACGGCCTGACGGATGAGGCCCGCATGTATCGGCATGCTGACGGCGTCCCCGCTTCCGCGGGGATGACGGAGCGTTCGCGGGAATGACGTATATTGTACGCCTATTGTACACACAACAGGAGCACATGATGTCCGCGACAGAACGATTTGCTCTACGCATGGAGGAAGAGGACAAGAAGAAAGTAACCAAGCTGTCCAAGAAGCTTAAGGTTTCGAGCTCAGAGTTCGTTAAGCGAGCAATCGATCATTATATCCGTTATCTAACCATCCTCGAATCGGAGACCATCACGCTGACGCGAGAGGAGTTTTCTGTTCTTCGAGAGTTAATGCATTCACAAGACGAGCCGAATGCCCGTTTGCTGGCTGCCGCAAAGGCCTATCGAAAGCTTCAGTCCAAGAAATCGAGCGGGGAGGGATGAGTGATCACCACTGCATTTGATGCTAACGTGCATGTGAGTAGGTGGGGTTTGTCGGTCCAGTCTTAGGTTATAAATGTGAATCAAGCAGCATTGTTTTTGAATGCTGTGATTGGTGGTCGATAGCTGTGTCTACTGTGTGGCCGTTCTGTATTGTAGGTGTGAAGCCAGATGTTTGAGATCTCGTGGGCTTCAGCGAGAGATAGGAAGACTTCTGCATTGAGCACTTCTCGTCGGTACGTACCAACAAAGCTCTCTGCAAAGCCGTTCTGCCATGGCTTGCCGGGTTGAATGTACGCTAGTGTGATCGAGCGCCTAAGAGCCCAGCGCTGTACCACATGGGCGATGAATTGACCGCCATTGTCGGAACGAATGTACTTCGGAGCTCCGTACTGGGCAACCAACGCATCCAAGATGGCCTCGACATCGACTCCCTTAAATGATCGCTGCACGGTGATCTTGAGCCCATAGGATGTGGCCTCATCCTTGACCAGAAGCGCCATCATCTTTCTACCGGTCGACAGCCGATCTTCGGCAAAGTCCATGCACCAGACGTCATGTGGTTGGAGCGCGATCGGATCTATCCGAACACCACGACGGATCTTGCGCGAGCGCTTGCGCCACTGCGCCGCATGCCCGCTTTGACGATAGACGCGGTGTACGGTGCACTCGGAGAAGTCGTGCCCTTCCTCTCGTATCCAACCATACACCAAGCGTTTACCCCATGCCGGGTGCTCCGCTACAACGTTATCGATTGTCGTCCGCACCGGCGCATCCTTGACTGGCTGCCGATGTTGATAGTTCAGCATCGAACGGGACACACCCATCAATGCTGCGGATCTGCGTTGTCCAATACCCCGGTTGACGGCGTACATGACAGCTTGGACTCGCTGTTGTACGCCTACCATTTTTTTGCCGCAATCTCTTTCATCACCTCGATCTCGAGATCTCGTTCTGCTACCAGCTTCTTCAAGCGGGCATTCTCCTGGGTGATTCGCTTGAGCTCTGACACCTGGCTCGGCTCCATACTGCCGTACTTCCGGCGCCAGATGTAGATCGTATGCGACGACACTTTGTACTTCTTCGACGTTGCGGGCACGCCGTGGGCGTGCGACTCGCGTACGATGCTGACGATCTGCTCGTCGCTGTAAAGGCTCTTCCGCATCAGTCCTCCTTTGAGACCTCGGTCTCAACGTACAACTGGACCGATTGTTTCACACCACTCCAACTACCGTGTTTCTATATTTGAACTAGACAATAGGTACTACGTTCTAGTACCGTAGCCCTTTTTCATCATTTTTTCGATTTGAGCCATGCGTTATTTCATCCACGCCGCCATCTGTGCGGGTTTAGTACTTACAGCAGGCCTGCCATTCACTGCTTGCAATGATGATGGTGGCATCGTTCATCGTGGTGATCTACCGAACGGAGAACAGGAAGGCAGTGTCAATTCCGTCATTCACTACGGTGACATTCACAATGCCGCACTTGAGGCGGTCCGCACAGCATATACTCCCTCGGATTTCCCCTCATTCTCTAGTAGTTCCGCTACTACAGCATATAATAAGCTAGACTTAGCGACAGCTCCTGTCATTGTACAAGGAGGGATTGACACAACTGGATTATCTGCGGTTCGACCAGCAATCGTGTCATGGTTTACAGGCTGGTGGCCCGATTCAGTAACACGTAAGTTCCCGACGTACTTCTCCACGTTGAACTACTACAACAATCCTTCTGCTGTAGCGAGAATAGTTAACTTCTTAGATGACACAGATCCATCCGGCCTGACGAAACTACAGTATCGGAATCAGCTAAATGCTGTCTGTGACTCTCTGCTAGCCGCTTTGGCTACGCAAACTGCAGTAACAAGTGAAATTGCACTTGTTCAGGTCACGAAGAGTTCACTTGATTTTTGGTATAACTTCAGCGATGTATCATGGAATGGTTCAACACCCAATGCAATCGCGTTAGCAGCCGTCGTGCAAATTGACTGCGGAGGATTCTTAGTTGGATGGGCCCTCACGGCAGGCGCCCAAATCGCAACTGAGGGCAAGTTCACTGCGACAATAGGAGGTCAAATGACACCACAGGAGAAACAGAGAATCGCAGGTGGTCTTGTGGGAGCAGCCAACGCCAGCGGTGGTGGCATGCCTAAGATGGCTAATACAGTCGTACGTTGGATTAGTGGATTGTGGAAATAATGAAGTACACAACGATAGTCAACGCCACTGTTAGTGCAGCAGTCTTCCGTTACTTGCTCTCACATACAGGATTGACGGCTACTGGCTATGCTTATGTCGGAGTAGTACTTGGTGGACTAGTCTTGATTCTAATCCTATTACTCAAGAGACGGGCCTCGTTGAAAGGAGGTCCACTTTCTATTATCATGTTCGGATTGACAGTTATAGCCAGTGCACTAGCGCTAGATGCTCTTGAGCTTGACAGTAGAATTGAGGACGCATACTTGGGAATGCTAACAACACTTGGATCGTTCTTGAGTATTGATTTGGGAATTCAAAGTTCCAAATCAGAAGAGTGATTTCAGAGTCAATTCAGCGTAGCTATTGATTGATGTACGGAGTCATTGAGAATGGTCGAGGTCATTACGAACCTCGACCATTCCTGTTTGGGGTCTTCTCCCAAGAGAGTGGAAAGAATTGGTATGAAAAATTACTACTTCCACACCAGAAGAGTAAGGCGATACGAAATCGATCTCTATCTACGCAGCCAACTGCGTGTGACATGATTGTCCTGATTGTGTTCTTCATACGTATCCGCCCGAGTAAGTACATCTGTTATGGCGTGAGCGTGTGAGCGAGGTTTGCCGTCACACAATCATGAGGAATGATCGATGCGACGGAGCACGAAGCGAGAGCAGATGTATGCCATGGTGGAGACGTGGCAACGCAGTGGGATGAGTCAGCAGGCGTATGCCGAGCAGCAGGGCGTGTCGTATGCGACGATGCTGTATTGGTGTCGGCAGTATCGTGAGCAGCGCA
>VFFB01000109.1 GCA_018882585.1 Candidatus Kapaibacterium sp. | reverse complement strand
CCTATGCACCACCATCATGTTCGAAGGAAGTAAACAGGACTGCTATGTTGAAGCGCCAGCAGCGATGGAACGCTACAAGCGTATTCGCAAAGATCACGGACAATATCCACTACGGCGCGAACCACCATGTAGCCCGCACTGCCTCAATGATCTTGCGGCGAAAGAAGAATCCGACCTCAGACACAAGTGCATAGAGCGTACCCATGACGCCCAGTGAGAGTAGGGTCATGATCATTGCGGAAACTGCATCGAACCGACCATTTGCTTCAATGTATAAAAAGTAGCCAACAACAAACGCAATCGGTATCAACAACAGTAACCACAACCACCACGATCGATATCGTGTGCGCGTGCCCGTTGAGCTGATGCTTCTCACGTTGGTGATTGGCACTATTGCGGTTATGCGCGGAGGCTGCTTGGAGACGATCTCTATGGATACCGTATCGATGCGCAGCAACATGACATTGTCGATCGTGATCTTCTTGGTACCGTTAACCGTATTCACTGGAAAGCGCAGCAGCTCTTCAGGAATCGAGTCGCCCGCGATGATGACGGAAGATGTAAGTTGTGAGGCCGTTTCTTCGACCTCACGGAGATCATCAACGTAGGACGGTGAACTGGCATGTATCGTAACGTTCCTTTGTACGGCAACATGGGTAGTGCATGCTGCCAGAAGTACGCAACATGCCAAAACAAAAAGGGTACGAGATAGAAAAGTCATAAATAAAGATGCGTATAATCAACGGTATAACGAAAAATATGTTGGTGCGAGGTAAGCCTCGACATCGTTGCTGCAACGTATTCACATCGTGGCGAAAGGGCGAGACGCGTATTGGGGCCCGACTTCATCTCGCCCCTACATGTTCCGCAACTTGACGACACGCGTTGCAAACCGTGCATCGCCGCGTTGCACGACGATCACGTATGTTCCTGCGGCTGCATCATGCAACGACGCATCCACCGGCGTACCAAGCATGGAGAATGCCGTCACGACATCATCATCTTGCAAACCGCGAATGCTCACCGACGATGATGTTGGGTTTGGTCCAATGGTGATGTTGTCGATCCACGTAGTATCAACGCTTGTTGTCTGCCGTGGCCCAACATAGATGATCAGCCATCGATCGTCGCGTACGCGTACAACGGTTGGGTCGCCACCCTGAAGGCCGATGTCGACGTACGGTTGCCAGCTGGCTGCATCGGAAGACGGTGCATACCACAGGCGGGGGCCGCTGCCATAGAATCGCAGCGTCGAATCATCGACAAGACAATAGTTGCCCGTCCAGTTGTGCTGTCCGTCTGACGGATACGGAGGCTGTGGGGTGAACAACAATCCGTCAGCCGACACCGCATGGTGTGCTCCTTCCTGCGGTGCGCCGCGCGGAGCGGCGTAATGCCACTGCCCCCTGAAGTAGACGACTGCAGGATCGATGATGGGCCGGTCCACGACATCATATCGAGCACCCGGTTCGAAGGTATACGTCACCCCATCGGTGCTGATGGCACTGTACGTGTTGACGATATCCGACAGGCCGCCCGACGGCATGCCATCGCTTGAACTGAAATACAGACGCAGCGTGTCACCCACCACAGCAAGGGTTGGGTCGAAGGGGCGCTGATATTGCAAGGGCATCCCCTGAATGACGATCGGCGTGGGCTCGGTCCACGTAAGCCCTGCATCATACGAGAACTTCACGGCCACGCGGTCCCACGTCGGCGCTGTGCGTGGTGCTCGAAACCACTGGAAGGCACAGACGAGCGTATCGCCCTTCCACAGCACGGCCGAGGGAACGCCGGACGAATCCTGGAACATCGTCGGCGCCGAGAACGTACGTCCGTCGCTCGACCATGCCATGCGCAGAGGGCTCTGCCACGGACCGTTTGTGGGCTGGGCGCGAAGTAGCGCCGCGCTGACCAACATCAGCAAGATGGCCAGAGCACGTTGTGCGCGTAGATAACCGTATCCGTTCATAGGCCACAAAGTACGCACATGTAGGGGCGAGGTACATGCGTCGCCCAGTTATCTCGCCCGTTTATAAAAAATGCCATGCCTGAATATGTCACACAACGGATGGGCATCCGAAGAACTCTTCAAACAACGGCCCAACCAATAGCTACCACTCGTAAACCAAGCAGAAATAAAAAAGACAGCAAAGATCTCTTAAGTAGATTGTCCTACGTGTGGTTCTGCGGACAACAACAACCAAGGAGGAGAGCATGGCGACGCAGATACGTACGGGCGACTTCCCGGATATATCGCCCGAGGATCAGATAAGTCCCGTATTCACTGCTGGGACCATCGGTCGGGTAACATTCGCCCTGGAAAAGCTGCCGTCGATCACATGGTGGAAAGCCATCGAGCTCTATGATGGTCGTGGTCAGAAGATTGACTTCGTCGAGCTTGAGTCCGATAACGGACCGTTAGAGTTCTCAATGGATGTCAACGATCTGCACGATGCTCGTCTTGTATTTGCCAAAGCGAAATGGTTTGGCATCCACACACCGATGTATGAGATGCGACATCTCACACAGTTTGAGGGGCAGCGCCTTCACTTTCTTTGGCAGCGCGATGACCATACCGATGGACCCATTGCGGGGTTCTTCCGCGACGTTGGCCGAGCTGTCAACAGTGCAACAGAAGCTGTTGCGGGTGCTGTCGAGACCGTGATAAACACGGTCGCCTCGGTGTTTACCACAGCCATCGAACTTGTGGGCGCGGCCATAGCAAATGCCATCGACTGGGTTGCAGGACTACTTGGTAAGTTCCCCGTCGTTGGTCCGGTGCTTCAATTCGTTGTGCACTGGTTGGGCACGATCATCTCATCCTTCTTCAGTCTGTGTGCCTCCTACACCAAGGCAATGTTCGAGATCATTGCGGGCAACATTGCTGCTCAGATCCGCATCATTGGTGGTGCCATTGGTGGACTCATGGCATGGGATGCTTCATTGCTGCTCAAGGGACTTTATGACTTCGCAGTATCGTTTGTTGGTCCCGTCATCGCAGTTCTTGGCAAGACGGCTGCTTTTATCCAAGCCGTACTCACGATGCAGCAAGGCGAACGTGCGCTCACGTCCGTAGAGGCAGACATCCTTCGCAATGTCTATCGAAACTCGCTCTTGCTCTATCCCATTAGAGTTGTCGATGGATTCGCAGGTCTGTTCTCGACCAACAATCGGCCGTTTACACTTGGCAACACCATCTACATGAAGAACGCTGTTAGCGGTGAATTCGGCGATTACAACGATGTACTTGTACACGAATCTGTGCACGTATGGCAGAATCAGCACCATGGTCAGCGATACGTTGGCGATGCCTTATGGGCTCAGGCCGCACCCGGTGACGAGTATGAGTGGCGAAACGAAGTCCAGGAAGGACGTATCGAGTGGCGTGATTTCAACCCCGAAGCACAGGCCCGATTCATCGAAGATGTCTTTCGGACCGGTGTGCGCGACCCGATACTCGGCATGAGAGGCGAATTCTTCAACGACGATCCTATCGGCAGCAACGTGACCTTCCTCAACCCTGTCGACACATCACGCGCACGCGAAGCCACTGCCTACCTCCGAAGTCTATTCTTGTTAGTGCATTCCAGATAATGGACGTTGATGGAATGTATCGGGACAAGACGATATGGGGGCGATGTGGTGGCGGCGATGCCCGTGTCGGCAATCAATGTGGGCCATGCGCATCATGCATATCTCACGACACGAGCGCGTCGATCGACGTGGAAAGGAACACATCAAAGGGTATACCGCCTTCGCCGACCAGGACCGTGCTCGCATCCGGGAACTGTTTACGAAATGCTTCCAGGCCTCTGCGATGATGTGACGGCGTCGTTGATACTTCGATTGCGATGGTCGATGTTGGCGTGTTGATGACGAAGTCTACTTCGTTGATACCATCCCGCCACCACGACAATGTGTAGGATGTTCCCGGTATCAACGATCGCAGGTGTGCGCCGACCATGCTTTCGTAACACCTTCCGCGGTCGCTTGGCGACATTGCTGCAGACCATGGGGTGCCGCTTGCAGTAGCGATCGCATTTGTAAACACCTGGAGTTTCGGGCTTGACCTGCGCTGTATCACAGCGCGAGAATACTTGGGTAGCGCACACAGGAGTCCAGATTCTTCAAACATCTCGAAGTAGTGGACCAGTGTTGACGTATTCCCTGCGTCAGGAAGTTCCTGCATCAGCTTCGTGTAGGATATCTCACGTCCGCTCAGTCGTGCGCCAGCCTGTAACGTGTCGCGCAGCAGGTATGGTTTATCAATGCGCTTCCGTTGCAGGATATCCTTGAGTACCACAGGTTCAATGATGCTCTCCTGCATGTAGGCCATCCAACGTCCTCTATCGGGCTGATATGGTGCTGAGCCTGGATAGCCCCCATAGATCGCATACGTCTCGAGGTCCCATCCGAATGCATCTCGCATTTCGGCGAATGACCATGGCATGACATGCAGACGTTCAAAGCGTCCGGCTAAGCTCTCTCGAAGTCCGTCGTTGAGCAGGACCACGGAAGAGCCCAGGATGATGACGCGGATATCCCGCTTATGCCAAGAGTCTTCGTCCCAGTAGCGTTTGACATGATCGCTCCACAGCGGAATCTTCTGGATCTCGTCAAGCACCAGCACTGCGCTCCCTTGTGCTTGTGCTGCTCTCGCGCGAGCTTCCTGCCAGGCCTGTCCGATCCAATCGTGCACGCCAGACACGATGCCATCGGCCGACTTGTAGATGACGGGTGCCATTGCCCCCTCGAGGGCCTGTCGCACGATCGTCGTTTTGCCAACCTGTCGTGGCCCGGTGATCGCCAGCATGGTATGGCGCGGCTCACGCAGCCTTTGCTGTACCTCGGCAACATGTTGACGCACATAAAGTTGCATCACGCAAGATATGAATACGCGGCATGTCGAGCAAAATTACGCAGCATGCTGCGTAGAAGAGTCTACGCTTCGTATTAGGCTCGATTCCAGCGCCTCCACGCTTCAACGTGGCCCCCTACATCACATTCCAGACACGGGTCACGAACCATGTGGAAGCGACAGTAGGGAATGAGGAAATGTTGGACGATGAAGGTGCGAGGCGCCGTCTCGCCCGCACGAACGATGTCGGGGTTATGATGTTCGAGCGCCGATACACGGACGGCATGTTGGGGCGAGACGCCGGCTCGTCCGCACGAATGACGTGACATTGTCGGCGCGGTATGTTGGTGCCCGATTGATTATGGCGGGCGAGAGTACGTCTGGCCCCTACATTTCCTTACATGCATACGTTCAACTCTGACGATGCAGGGTCTCGTGGACGGTTGCTGTTGGATTCTGTGGCCAGTCTCCGACGGAATCTGCATTTTTCACAGATCAAATCACCGCAGACAAATCAACCGTAATGAAGGGTACATGAATGAACCTGATTATTCAGCAGGACCTGAAGCTGGAGCTCATTGATGATCATCATGCAGGGGCACTCTTTGCCATGCTAAACAACGACAAACTGTACTTGAGAGAATGGATGCCTTGGGTTGACTCTCAACAGTCCGTAGATGACACGATTCGCTTTGTACAACATGCGCGCAAACGGCATGAGGCGCAGAACGGATTCGAATTGGCGATCATGAGCAACGATTCGTTGGTCGGAATCCTCGGCGTTCATACCATCGACCATATAAACAGGAAATGTTCACTCGGATATTGGTTGGGGGAAGGCTATCAAGGACAAGGGTTCATGACAAAATCTTGTCAAGCCCTGATAGACTACTGCTATGACACGTTGGACCTCAACCGCATTGAGATTCGATGTGCCACCCACAATTACAAGAGTCAGGGCATTCCGAAGCGGCTACATTTCATACACGAGGGTACGATGAGGCAGGCCGAGTATCTCAACGGAGCGTTTGTGGACCATCATCTGTACGCCAAGCTAAAATCGGACCGCTAGGTTGAGTGCTTTGCAAGCTCCGATGAAAGCATACGGCGGCTATGGCCTACGTGCCGCGCATGGTCTTGTGCGGCAGCAACGTAACATATCGAGCCGCACCTCCATGTATGTCCCTGCTAGTACATCTGTTATGCCGTGAATATGTGAGCGAGGTTTGACGTCTCGCGGCCAACTCTCGTCTGCTTCTGCGATGCGATTCGGCTATGCCCCACCCTCCCACGGATACCCGGGACCAAAGTGGTCCGCCTACAACCCACGGTCCGGTCCGTTCGAGTGGCACGGTCGTACATTGCAGCACCACGACCGTATGCGACCAGTCGTCGCCCATATCGTGCGCATACGTGAACGTAGCCTCCACAGCCAGCAAGGTCATGCCGTTCTCATCGGACATGCCATCATCATCTTGGTCCCAGACATAGCAGTTCGCATACTCCGTGCCCTTGATCACGAAGAGCTGCAAGTGTGAATCAAACGTATCACATCGCCCCCTGGATGCGATGGACGCGGTGCTGAATATCGCTTCGATGGCAAGGGGGCTACCCTATCTGACCTCCATACATTGTCTGTTTATCACGCCACGAGCAATTCTAGGCCAGTTTGCGAATTCATGTGGGGCTGCTTGCAAGGATTACACGATACGTAGGATCAGTGTTGATGTTTGTATCTCTTCGTAACGGAAACAGAGTTAGCTTTCGCACGGATTGAGAATGCGGTCAACATTGGAGGGACGACATGAAGAGTTTCTTTGAAAAGCTGTTTGCAGAGCTTCCGTCATATTTCAGTGTGTTTATCAACGCGCTGACTAGTCCGAGCAAGCTGATGGATGAGATTATGACGTCGCAGGACGGGGCCGAAGCATCAGCTCGCGGAATACGCTTCTTTATACTGTCGGAGATCATAGCCCTAGTGATTGCCTATGCCATTCCGGAGTGGTCTGCAAGCAAGATCATCCCAAGTACCGAACACGCACTGGCAGAAGTTGGCTCGGGAATCGTGCTCAATGTTCTGGTGATCATACTATCGTGTCTTGTAGTGATCATAGCATTTCGCGCAGTACGGCACCGTGCGGATACCAAGCGATTTACGGCCCTCTTTACCCACATAGCAGGCGTCGCCATAGTGCTGACCACGCTCGCAAACTCTTCTACGAACATCATGAAGGTCGATCTCGAGGTTGCCCGGTTGTACGGCGAATCCGAGGTTCAAATGCGGCAGATCGAGCCACATTTAGGGCGTGTTGTCAACATTCAAGACAGCCTAGAGCAGGGGCTCCCTGTCAATGCTACTGACTCTGTTACGCTGGCCATCCTTCCCAAGATCAAGCAGATACGGGCAAACACCAGCCAAATCAGCAGCAAGCCAACTGTGATGATCGTAACGCTGATTGTCGCTATGATTTCATTGGCTATTGATGTGTGGATGGTGTTCGTCGGTTATCTCTATGCGCATCGTCATGGAGTATCGACACTGCAATATGTCCTTGTTGTGATCCTCGCTATCGTCGGCATCGCAGTCGTAACGTTTGCCATCGAGAGTGCGGTGTTCGGCGGCCAACTGCAAAGTAGCTTTACACAGTAGATTACCAGCGCGGTGTCCTGAACCGGCGCGTGATCATGTTGCACGCGTAACATGAAGCCTTGACCACCTTCCGTAGGTATCTGCTACACGATTCGGCTATGCCCCACCCTCCCACGGATATCCTGCACCAAAGTGGTCGAGCATCACAACGATGCGACGTGCGGGCCGGACATCGAACGACGTCGGATCGAAGTCGTGCCCATACCAGGTTCTGAATTGCTGATGATGCTCGTCGTTCGGATTGGCCATAGCGATGATGAACTCCTCATAGCCGTGCACTCCGCCTACATCTTCAGGTGGACATGCATTGGCGCCATCCAGAACCCACGACCCGGCCTTTTCTGGTAGCACGGACGTACGTTCCAGCACCTCGAGCGTATGCGACCAATAGTCGCCCATGTCGTACACATACGTGAACGTATCTCCCACCGCCAGCTTTGCTTTTTTCAACGTCATCCGGTTCTCATCGGCCATGCGGACTTCATCATCCCAGATCTGGTGGTCCACATACATTGTGCCTTTGATCGTAAACAAGTGCAGGTGCGAATCAAACCACCCCATCGCGCCTTGGATACGATCGTGCAGCTGCGTAAGGGGAATATCCTCGCGCACGATGATCGTCCGCCACACCGCCGGCTTTGTATGGTCCAGCGTGATCTTCAGGGTTATCATCGGAATCTTTGGCATGGGGATTATGGCGACGTGTGAGTGGATGAATGTGTGGTGGGCTAAGAATGCAATGATGCGAAGTTCTCCGTGATATTCTGATACGACTGGCTTCGTAGGTTACTGCTGCGCATCAACTTCACGGCACCGGATCGCGCTACCACTCCCTGCTGCCGCACAGGATCGACCTCAGCACGCAAGCCTAACACACAACATGTACTTGCTCGGGCGGATACGGCATATCGTGCACCCGGTTCGAAGGTATACGTCACCCCATCGGTGCTGATGGCACTGTATGTGTGTACG
>VFFB01000015.1 GCA_018882585.1 Candidatus Kapaibacterium sp. | reverse complement strand
CAAGCTTCAGGCACTCGACGACAAGATCAAGGAGCTACGGCAGATGAAGAAGATCATCAAGGATTGTCTTGAAGAGATATCGTAGCAACGGAGCTTCGAGTTACTTCGTGTTGCACATCAGGCATGTAGCTGAGGGCACAACCTGTTCCAACAAACGAGATCCAGATATTCGCACGCTGAATCACCCCCTCGTGCTTCAATGCCCCCTACTGCCATGCTTCCTTCCATTCCATGAACTCTGACGGCCGCAGACGGAAGCGAGCGATGTTGCCTTCGTGCAGATTCATGATCTCGGTCTCGCAGACTTCGACGAAACGGGACCTGTCGACATCGGACACAGATTCTGTGGCCCGCATTCGGATGAAGGCCACCGCCGAGGTGCGGTCCATTCGGGCGCGGACGACCTCTGCGATCGTTGCATACAAGGCGTTTCTATGGTGCAACCGAAACGGATCGGGCTCGCCGAGCGTGCGCCGCATGGCCGAGTAGCGCAGACAGGATCGTTTGTAGGCCCAGACGAACACGTCGCGAAGAAGCTCGATACGATTGAGTTCATATACACCGAGAAGTCCTTCGATGTATTCGGTAACGGGTACGTCGACGAAGGACAAGGGGCTGAGATTCTCCCGTATGAACGGGATGTTTGCGGTAAGACGTGAGACGCGCTTGTTGACATCTTCGAAGGGCTGCAGATACGGAAGGTGCACCATCACGAAGAAGGCCTGCTCGAATGGATCCTTGATCGCGACTGCGGTATCGAGTATTGCGCCGAAATACTCATCGATCAGCTGCGGGACTTCCAGTGGAAGATAGACAGTGCCTGCAATTCCAACCGGACGCTTGCGAAGCCGTCCCTGGGCACTGGAATCGGCAAGCAGATTGTCCGAGAGAATGTTGTGCAATCCTAATATCGTAAACCTATTGAGATTGATGTCTTCCTGCTGTTCAACAAGCATGTCAATGGCCGTCTTGTGATTCAAGATCATCTGGACGTCATGCAGGTTCGCCCCATCGGCGATGCGACCCTGTGTGAACAGATGCTCGGTCTCGAGCAGCGAGTAGGTGCTTCCCTCAAGCCTGGAAGAGTTCCACGACAGATCGATCAGGAGTCGGTTGTACATCGTTTTGATGTACGTTCCGGCAGGTCGCACAGCGTCGAGCGTGCGACCGCATTCGAGCAGTTCCGTTCGAGTATCCGACGACAGATAGAAGGTCTCGTTCGGACGGTACGCATGGAGGAAGTCCGGGTTGTATGCTACCGGCGTTCGAGCTACCACTGGCAAACGTACCAATTGCTGGACCTCTTTGCCCTCTGGCGTCAGCCGAAGTGTTGCTGAGATATTCGACGCGGGGTCATCCGCACGATAGCGCTCGGTCTGCTCTCGCAGCGTTAGCGTTCGTACATGATGGTAGCGCGTGGCACGCCCCTTTCCAACCCGAATGATTCGCTGCTGGCTGACCAGAACCGACAATCGATGCTGAAGTGTCCGCCGTGGAACATCCGAACACAATGGCGCAATGTCCTCAAGAGCAGCGCCACGTTCATGCGCGGCAATAATCCCTATAAGGGCATCAATGGCGTTTGGTGGTATGCGATTCGACACAATGATACTTGCGCATTTGACGTTGCGCGCAATATACGGACGCAATAATTGCGTGATTTAACAGCCTGACGTCGTTATCCGACGTATCCTTTACGCCATCGGTCTGCTCGCATGCACCGTGCGCATCGCCGTCACACGCGTACCATAACGGTTCGTGTGTTCGGCCTGCAATCGGGGTGCATGTGAGGACGTAGGCTCGGTGAGTCATGGTAGCTCTCGCCGTAACAGGTAGGATGTCCGAGAGGGAAAATGGTTGCTCTCTGTTTCAAATAATGTACCGTAGATTGAACAATAACGCACATAATGAGACGTTTAGAGAACATTATGAATACCGATGAAATCATTCTTCCAAAGCATCGACGTGTCCTTGAGGGCCTCGGCGGGGACATTCGTCTGGCACGCCTTCGGCGCTCGCTCACGGCCGAGCAGGTTGCTGAGCGCGCCGGCATCAGCCGGCTGACACTCATGCGTATTGAGGCGGGCACGCCATCGGTCTCCATCGGAGCATACCTGCAGGTCTTGGTTGTCCTTGGTCTGGAGACAGGGCTCGGCACGGCGGCCAGTAACGATGAGCTGGGCCGAAAACTTCAGGACCTCGGACTTGCCGCACGGAAACGGGTGTCGACGCGAAGAGGAACTTGATCACCATGAGCGCGTCCCGGACGATACATGTTGTTGCAGACTGGATTGGTCTTGGTGGACCCGTCCGCGTTGGTGAGCTGAATGTTCACGCAGCACGGGGTAGGGAGACATTTTCCTTCACGTACGACCCGTCGTGGCTTCGCAGCAAATCCGCGGTTGTGATCGATCCTGATCTGAAGCTATTCTCTGGTCCTCAGTACGTTTCGGCTGGTAGGTCTATGTTCGGCGTGTTCATGGACTCTGCTCCTGATCGTTGGGGAAGAACCATCATGCAGCAGCGAGCGTCATACCTGGCAAGGCAGCAGGGAGTCGAACCCGGCAGGATGCTCGATAGCGATTTCCTTCTCGGTGTCCATGACGCGGGACGCTTCGGTGGACTTCGATTTCAGCTCAGCCCTGACGGGCCGTTCCTCGATGATAATGATACCTATGCAGCACCGCCGCTAACATCGTTACGGAAGCTCCAAGAGGTTAGTCTGTCCTACGAACAAGGTAATGCTGATGAGCATGAGTTGGCTCGTCTATTGCAACTTCTTGCACCCGGTTCCTCACTTGGTGGTGCTCGGCCAAAGGCAAGCGTCATTGATCCTGACGGTAATCTTTGGATCGCGAAGTTCCCTAGTCGATCGGATTCGTGGAATGTGGCGGCTTGGGAGTACCTGGTAACGACACTGGCTGCAAGGTGTGGAATCAACACACCTACTGTGCGACTCGAACGTTTCGGAATGGGGCACAGCACACTATTGAGCAAACGCTTTGACCGCTCCGGTAATGGCGGACGAATTCATGCGGCGTCTGCGATGACTCTTCTGGGTCGGCAGGATGGCGATGACCATACAACAGGGGTAAGCTACCTTGATCTTGCTGACTTTATCGTCCGTCATTGCTCGAACGTTTCACAGCAGCTTGAAGAACTGTGGAAGCGAATTCTCTTGAACGTTCTGATAGCGAACACGGATGATCATCTTCGAAATCATAGCTTTCTGCTCGGACCTGATGGGATGTGGCAGCTCGCACCGGTGTATGACATTAACCCGGTGCCCTTTGGAACAGGATTGCGTCTGAACATCAGTGAGACAGATAATCTCCTTGATCTTGCTCTCGTCGAAGATGTTGCACCCTCCTTCAGAGTCTCATCGCTTCGAGCCAAAGAGCTGATCGCGTACATGGCGTCAATCGTGTCCACATGGTCTGATGAGGCGAAGAAGATCGGCCTTTCGCGGCAGGAGATACATCAAATGCAGCAAGCGTTCAACCACTAGCGATCCATTCAGACGCATGAATGCCGGGGGAGTGAGCTCTTTTGTCGTCGATGCGTGGTTGATGTTTGTCAACTCGAATGGTCGGTACCCTATTCGATGGTGCGCATCGTTGCGGCGACATTCCAGCCGGCTTGTGAAAACAGCGTTGCCGCAGCCTTGCCGATCCCGCTGTTCGATCCCGCTGTTCGATCCCGTGATAAGTACTGTCTTTGCTGCCATGATTGATCTGCCTTTGATGTGCTTGAGAAAAGAATCGTTGGAACTCTTCCAACCTACAGCGATAATCGCCTTTGTGTTAACCTTAGAGCATAGTCTATGGTTGACGTACAGTTATTCACAGGCAACAACGTCAATGCTGATCAACGAGCTGGCAAAACGCGCGGGCGTAAGCGTCCACACAATTCGGTTCTATGAACGATACGGGCTTGTTCGCGGTCATCGCGACCCGACAATCACCTCGAATAACCACCTGCATTACGACGAGGAATCTGTAGATCGTCTGGAACTCATTCTTGACGCCAAGTCTGCTGGATTTACGCTGCAGGAGATCAGCGAGATCATTGATGCGTGGTATAAAGACACGTACACGAAGCGAGAAAAACGACAGATCCTTGAGCGCAAGCTTCAGGCACTCGACGACAAGATCAAGGAGCTACGGCAGATGAAGAAGATCATCAAGGATTGTCTTGAAGAGATCTAAACGCAAGGTTCAAACCCAAACTCCAGTGATGCTGGCCGGTTCGGTGAGATACGAGACGCCGTAGCTGTAGCGGATCTGGATAGACGCTATCGTGAACCGCGGTGACCCCTCACGTCTGCTGCTCAGCCACATGCACGGTGCGCATCGCCGTCACACGCGTACCATAACGGTTCGTGTGTTCGGCCTGCAATCGGGGCGCATGGTTTGCTCGGTACTCGTCGTAGCGCTGCATCGACGTCGTGCGATAGCGCACTTGGAAGATCACGGCGTCGGCCTCGGCCGGTTCAAGCTGCAGCAGCAGCGTTCCGTCTTCCCACTGGCCTGTTGCCAGCACGTCCGGTATGTGTACGGCAAGCATCCACGTGCGCCAATCTTCGACAAGGTCGAGCGGCACCCGCACGGTCACAGTGTAGTAGATCATGCCGTTGGTGTTGGTGAAGGGGCAGCGAGCGACCCTCGAAGAACGATCGATCCGACGATGGCTGACGTTGTCGAGCCCAGCAGGATGGCCAGCTTGGCGGCGTCAAGATGCGCTGGATCAAGGAAGGCAAGATTGGCAACGAAGAGTGCCATCGTGAAGCCGATACCGCACAGCAGCGAAACGCCGTAGATCTGCCTCATGGATGAACCCTGCGGCAGGTCGGCAATGCCAAGGCGGACGCTGGCCCACACGGAGAGGGTGACGCCAAGTTGTTTGCCGACGAACAGACCAAGGGCAATACCCAAGGAGACTGGCGACAGCAGTCCGCCAAGGAGCGACGCGTTGATGGCAACGCCGGCATTGACCAGGGCGAAGATCGGCATGATGACGAATGCGACGTAGGGCTGCAGCGCATGTTCGATCCGATGCAATGGCGTCTGTACACGCTCGGCAAGTTTCTCAAGGTCATGCACGGCATCCATCTGCGTTGCCTCGTTGACGTCAACGTCGGGACGTCGCAGCACCTCGTCCATCAACGTCCGTGCCTTGGTAAAGAACTCCGGACCGTTCAGCTTGCGGCGCGCCGGAATGGTCATGGCAAGCACGACGCCCGCAATGGTGGCGTGAATGCCGCTCGACAGCACGCAGACCCACAGGACGAGTCCGCCAAGGACGTAGAACTTGATGGAGTAGATGCCTAGTCGATTGCCCATGAACAGGATGCCGGCGACAATGCCAGACCACATGAGCATCTCCATGTTCAGACTCGACGAGTAGAACAGGGCGATCACAAGGACGCTCAGCAGGTCGTCGACGATGGCAAGCGCCGCAAGGAAGACCTTGATGCCAAGCGGCACGCGAGGTCCCACAAGCGCCAGCACACCAAGCGCAAAGGCAATATCGGTGGCCACCGGCGTTCCCCAGCCGCGTGCCGCCTCGGTCCCGCCATTGAATGCCAGGTAGATCAGCGCAGGTCCAACCATGCCAAAGACGGCGGCGATCATGGGCAGCAGGGCGCGCTTGCGCGACGAGAGCTCACCCACCAGCAATTCACGTTTGATCTCGAGACCAACGGCCACGAAGAAGATCACCATCAACGCATCGTTCACGAAGTGGGCGAACGAAAAGTTCAGCGTCAGCGAGAACAGCTGAATGTTGATCGGCGCATGGATGAGATGCTCGTACGACGCGCTCCAGGGAGAGTTGATCCAGAGCATGGCCACGGCCGTGAAGACCAGAATGATGATGCCTCCGGCCGTTGACGAGGCTACGAAGTCCTGAAAGGTTGTACCGATGGTGCTGGCAATGGTGCTGATCCGACGTCGGGCGCTCATAGGCCGCCCAGCAGAGATTCGCAGTAGCGGCGATAGTCGGAGCGGGGGAGTGCAGCAACGACAGAGCCGTAGGCTTCGGTATCGATGAAGCCTTGTCGAAGGGCTACTTCTTCGAGGCAGGCGATCTTCATGCCCTGACGTTTCTCGATGGCGTGAATAAAGGTTCCGGCCTCGATCAAGCTCTCGGGAGTACCGGTGTCGAGCCACGCCAGGCCTCGACCGAGTTCGATCAGATGAAGGCGGCCTTGCTCGAGATACACCTTGTGTACATCCGTGATCTCGACCTCGCCCCTTGCACTTGGTTGCAAGTTGGCTGCAATATCGCAGACATCAGGACCGTAGACATACAGGCCCGGGATGGCAAGGTTGGACTTGGGGTGGGCCGGTTTCTCTTCGATCGAGATCACCTTGCCGGTAGCGTCCACTTCGGCAACACCATAGCGCTCGGGATCTTGGACGCGATAGCCGAAAACAATGGCAGGTGCATCCGAGGCTAATGCCTTGCGAAGGAAGTCAAGCTTGCCGTAGAACAGGTTGTCGCCAAGGATCAGGCATACACGTCGTGTGCCGATGAACTCGCGTCCGATGATGAACGCTTCGGCAATACCTCGCGGCGCATCCTGGACGGCATACGTGATGGAGATGCCAAGGCGCGACCCGTCGCCGAGTAACCGCTGGAAGTGCGGAACATCGTGCGGTGTCGAGATGATCAGGATGTCGCGGATCCCTGCCAGCATCAGTGTCGACAGCGGATAATAGATCATCGGCTTGTCATACACCGGTTGCAGTTGCTTCGACACCACTGCAGTCATTGGATGCAGGCGTGTACCGGCGCCGCCGGCAAGAATAATACCGCAGGTCTCAGCCATTCTCTTCTGCCGCTTGGGCCTCATCGCCACGTGACGACGCATCGTCGTTGGTTACGGAGCGGTGGCGTACAAGCTTTGCTTCAATGAGGAAAATCACGTTCTCGGCGATGTTGGTAGCATGATCCGCCATCCGCTCGATCTCGTGCAGGGCCAAAATAACCCTTGCACCAGGTTCGATGAGTGATGGATCGGCTGCCATTTCGCGGACCAGGTCAGCATGAAGCGAGTCGTACAGACGGTCGACGGTATCATCGGTCGGAAGAATATGGTGCGCCAGCTCGGGATCGTTGTTGATGAACGAATCAAGGCTGGACTTGATCATCACGTAGGTGGCCTGCGTGATGCGGTTGATGCCGATGCGCTGGCCCAGTTGGACGGTGCGGGGGTCGTTGATGACCATCTGCGCAAGATCGGCAGAGCGATCGCCGATGCGCTCAAGCTCGTTGTTGATCTTCATGGCCGTAAGCAGCAGCCGCAGGTCGGTTGCCACAGGTTGGTTGAGCGCGAAGATGCGTTGGCATTGCTTGTCGATCTTCAGATCGAGCTTGTCGATCTTATCGTCACGCTCCGTCACGATCCGAGCGAGTTCGGTGTTGCCCTCGTTCAGGGCGCGCATGGCAAACTCGACCTGTTCTTCGACCAGCGAGCCCATGCGGATCAGGCGCGTGCGGAGTTTGTCGAGATCCTCTTCGAACGTTTTATTCATGGCATACCGTCAGTTGGCGGTGTCTCGGCATCAGCCGAAGCGACCGGTGATGTAATCTTCGGTTTCCTTCTGTGCCGGACTGGTGAAGATCGTACGCGTGCGATCGAATTCGATCAGTCGACCCATCAGGAAGAAACCGGTATAGTCGGATACCCGTGCCGCTTGTTGCATGTTGTGCGTCACAAGTACGATGGTGTAGGCGTCTTTGAGTTCGGTGATGAGTTCTTCGACCTTGCCGGTCGAGATCGGGTCGAGGGCCGAACACGGTTCGTCCATCAGCAGGATCTCGGGGTTGATCGACACGGCACGGGCGATGCACAGACGCTGCTGCTGTCCGCCGGAAAGTCCCAGCGCCGAGTGATGCAGACGATCTTTCACCTCGTCCCACAGGGCCGCACGACGCAGACACGATTCGACGATGCCATCGAGTTCGGACTTGGGCTTGTTCTGCGTCAGCGACAATCCATAGGTGATGTTCTCGTAGATCGACTTTGGGAACGGCGTGGACTTCTGAAAGACCATGCCCACGCGACGTCGAAGCGTCGTGACGTCAACCTCGGGCGAATACACGTCGGTGCCATCCACTTCCATCAGGCCGGTATGCCGCGTTCCGTCGATCAGGTCGTTCATCCGGTTGATCGAACGCAGAAACGTCGATTTACCACAGCCGCTGGGGCCGATGAAGGCAGTCACCCGATGCTGATGCATCGGGATCGAAATGTTGTACAGCGCCTGCTTGCTTCCGTAGTAGAACGAGAAGTCAACGGTCCGTGCTTTGATGGGTGTTTCCTTGGCCATGGTCAGGGCTTGGCGCGCAGTCGCGACCGGATATAGATGGCGGTGAAATTCAACAGGAACGTAAGCGCAAGCAGAACAAGGGTAGTGGCGTACTGCAGCGGCAGGGCCTTTTCGACGTCGGGCGATTGCGTTGCCAACACGTACAGGTGATAGCCAAGGTGCATAAACTTCTCCGTCAGCCCGGGGTCTGATCCCATGGAATAGGCCACACCAACGAACAGGATAGCGGCTACTTCACCGGCACCACGGCCAACGGCAAGGATGGACCCCGTAAGGATACCGGTAAGCGAATTTGGCAGCACGACACGTCGGATGGTCTGCCAGCGCGTAGCACCCAGCGCAAGGCTTGCCTCGCGCAGTTCTCTGGGTACGGCTCGCAGAGCCTCTTCAACGGCAACGATCACCACGGGCAACGTCAGCACGGCCAATGTAGCCGAACACCACAGCAGACTCTCCTCGCCAAAGACCTTGGCATTCGTGTCGCCATACACTGCCCCATCCAACCCTTTGCCGAGAAATTGGACGAAGAAGCCGACGCCAAACAATCCAAAGACGATGGACGGAACGCCGGCAAGGGTGTTAACGGCAAACCGTACGCTACGTGCAAAGACGCTGCTTTGCTTTGCGTACTCATTCAGGTAGACTGCCGTAGCCGTTCCGACGGGAACGCCCAACAATGTCATGATCAGTACCAGCAGCGCCGTGCCGATGATGGCGGGAAAGATGCCGCCCTCCATGTTGCTGTTACGCGGCGCTTCGGTAAGGAAGGTCCACGTAAGATGCGGCAGACCGCCAATAGTAAACGTGCCAAGCATCGACACCAGCAATCCAAGGATGGCAACAGCTGCGAAGGCAGCAACCAGTACGGCAAAGAAACCGATGACACGTTTGTGTGGAGCCAGATGTCCTGAAAAGGTCAGCATCATTTCCCCTGAAACCGCTTGATGAGACGCTGCTTCACATAAAGCTCCGTGATCGCATTCAGTCCGAACGACACCACAAAGAGCATCGAGCCGATCAGGAACAGAATGCCGTAATGTTCGGAGCCCCAGACCACTTCGCCCATTTCCGAGCCGATGGTTGCGGCAAATGTTCGTGCCGGTTCAAGGATGCTCCATGATGCCAAGGGGGCATTGCCGGTTGCCATAAGGGCGATCATGGTCTCGCCAAAGGCGCGACCAACGCCAAGCAGCACGGCAGCGAAGACGCCCGGGGCAGCAGCAGGAAGCATCACCCTGTAGGCCGTCTGCCATTCGGTCGACCCAAGGGCGAGCGACGCTTCGCGAAGCGAGCGTGGGACAGACGATAGCGCCTCTTCGGCGATGGAGTAGACCAGCGGGATGACGGTGATCGACAGTCCGATGCCGCCAACAAGGGCGTTCAAACGGAAGGTTGTACCCAACAGGTCCTGCAGGTACGTTGCAATGATGCTCAGACAGAAGAAGCCGATGACGACAGACGGGAAGCCCGCCAGCAATTCGATGGCAGGCTTGACGATGTTGCGTAGTCTTCGGGATGCAAAGAAGGCCGTATACAGGGCTGCAAGAATGCCCAGCGGTGCACCGATCAGAATGGCCACGATCGTCGTCTTGGCCGTTCCAATGAACAACGGCACCATGCCATACTTGGGTATCTCCGAAACGGGTTGCCAGACAGAGCCCGTCAGCTTGTCCCACAGCGATCGGTCTGCTAGTTCCGCCGCAGGTGTCTCCGGGGTGGCGACACTTGTCGTGGGCGCAGGCGTGCCAAGCTCAACCTCGGGGTTGTACACTTCCTGCTCGTTCGATGCCGCAGGTTCCTGGGCAAGGACGGCGTCGGGATTGTAGACGTCCTGCTCGTTCGATGCCGCAGGTTCCTGGGCAAGGACGGCGTCGGGATTGTAGACGTCCTGCGATTCGGCCGCAGCCGCCTCGGCGGCAAGACGTTCCTCGAGCGACATCACGTCGGGATTGTACACCTCCGGCCTAAGATCGTCGGCCGGTACCTGCGTGACGGCCTCGGCTGCTTCCTTCGGTCCTGCGAACAGGCCCATCGCTTCGCGAAACACGAAGATGAAGATCAGGAAGATGACGATGATCGAAAACGAGGCAACGATGCGGATACTCCACTCCGCAACATGTTCACCTACATGCCTGCTCGTTGCCCGAAACGGATTCATGGTCTCACATCTTCTTGATGGGGTAGTAGCCTACATCGACGACAACCTTCTGTCCTGCCGGCGAGATCACCCAGTCGATGAACTTCTTGATGTTGCCTTCTGGGCGCTTGCTGAGGTAAAAGTACAGAAAACGCGAGATGGGATACGTCGCGCTCAGGATCGACGTTTCGTTAGGCGTGATGTACGGCTTGCCGGCCTCTTCGGCAATTGCCACTGCCTTGACATTCTTAGCATAGGCAGCGCCGCCAAAGCCGATGGCATTGACGTCTTTGCTGACGGCATTGATAAGAGCGGCCGTGCCTGCCATATGCTGCGCCTGCGGAGCAAAGTCTTGCTTCAGGAGTACATGCTCCTTGAAGAACTCATACGTGCCGGAGTTGTTCTCGCGCGAATACAGGTTGATCGGCTTGTCGGCGCCTCCGACTTCTTTCCAATTCGTCACCTTACCAGTGAAGATCAGACGAGCCTGCTCCATGGTAAGCTGCTTTACCTTGTTGCTCTTGTGCACGTAGATTGCCAGGCCGTCGCGGGCGACGCGGACTTCCAGACCTTTGTAGTTGTACTTGGCCTTCATCTGTTCGACTTCGGCGGGCTTCATCGGACGCGATGAAGCACAGATGTCGGTGGTGCCGTTGATCAATGCGGCAATGCCAACGCCCGAGCCACCGCCGGTAACCTGAAACTCGACGCCTGCTTTGTCGGGATAGAGTTCGGTCCAGCGTTGGACCAGGATGACCATCGTGTCTGAGCCCTTGATCGAGATGCGTTGCGGAGCGAATGCCAAAAGGATTCCCGGCAACAGGATCATCGAAATGACCGGAGCAAGCGTTCTAAAGATCCGAAGCATGGTTGTGTTCTCGTTTACAGTGCAACAAAGTTACGATGTGAGGGGTGAAGGGGGCCGTGTGTTACGTCTTCTTGATGTAACGTCAGATGCCCAACTCGGTGTTGAAGCGAACGTAGTACGTCGTCGTCACGGCGTTGCCGCTGTTATACGCCGTCTGCCGGTTCAGGCCCATCTCGACGTTCCCCTTTATCCGGTGCCGGTTGGCATAGTAGGTGCAGGTCAGTGATGCGTTCTCGTTTTTGACATAATCGCGCAGTCCAGCCAAAGCGTCGTCGGCATCGGTAACGGCATAGCGTCCGGTTACCTCGAACATCGACGGGAAGCAGTACGACAGTTGGGCCATGTAGCCCATGCCGACAAGGATGGCGGCCTTCTGCGTGGTGTCCTTGCTGTTGACCGTGATGGGGTTGTCGGCCGTCCGACGAGCAAACTCGCCGTAGAACGACAGGCCGCGATACTTCATGAGGGCATCGGCGTACAGTACTTCGGCCGTTCGCTGGGCAAAGAGCTGCGTGCCGAGCGTTCCGCGTGTGCGCGTCTGATTGGCGTTCCGGTGGGCCGTCAGTCCAACGCTCAGCTTCGGCGTCGGCTCGCGCAGCAGGTCGCCCTCGAAGTAGTCGCCGCCACCCTTGAATGCGCCAAAGGGCAGCACTTCGACACGACCCGTATAGGCAAGACCGTCGCCGGTGATCGTGGGCTGGTTGCGTCCCTCGCCGCTTGAGACGGCACCACGCAAGTTCACAATGACGCTACCGTGGATGGGACGCCAGAAGCCCTGCAGACCAAAGTCACGGTCGATATTGAAGGCGCCATTGACGATGGATCGATCGGGTACCTGCAGGTCTGCCGACGAGATCACGCGCTGGCGGTTGCCAGGCAGCTTGGTCTGCCCAAAGCCGACTTGCAGATTCGGCGTGAAGTTCCAGAATACCATGGCGTCGCGCACGATGTTCGGGAACTGTGTGTCGGTCCAATCCTGGTCGCCGCGTGTGAACGACAGCTGGATGTTGTACGTCAGCCGCGGGTCAACAAGGTGTCCGCCAAAGCGCAAGCGCAGACGGCGCGGCTGCAGTTCGGACGAAACGACGTCGAACTCATCGTCCATCGTGAAGGTGGCCCAGTTCTGTGTGCGGAAGCGCATGACGACCCTCGACGAGCTGTCGGCCGTCATGAACACAATGCCGTCGCTGTTGAAGTCGAAACTGCCTGCCGACTGTGTGGTCGCCTGGCCGAAGGCCAAGGCAGGCGCCATGAGGAGGGCCAGTATTGGCAGAACCATGGCAGTAACTGTCCGGCGGATTGGCATTGGGTTCATCGTAGCCCCTTTCGTGTAACGAAATCGTTGTGTAATTGTAACGGCGGCGAACATACAGCGAAGGTTTTCGACCCCTGCGTAACCATTTCGTAACATCGGGATAACATAGGCATGCTGGGTTCCGTGAATACCTACACATGCGTGTTTCCGAATCCCTATTTTCGCCGTCAATGAAACGCATTGCTGTTTTTACCAGCGGGGGAGACGCCCCCGGAATGAATGCCCACGTCCGTGCCATTGAGCGGACGGCCGAGAAGCGTGGTGTCGAGACCATTGGCATCGTCGGCGGCTATTCCGGCATGCTGAACGGGCATTTCGAACTGCTGGATCGGATCAGGACTGCCAATATTCTGGACCGCGGTGGGACGATCCTCAAGACAAGCCGCTGTCCTGAGTTTCACGATGCCGATCAGCGTGCTGCGGCAGTGCAGCAGCTGCGGAAACATGGCATTGACGGCGTTGTCGCCTGCGGAGGCGACGGTACCTTTCATGGCGCTCACCTGTTGCACGTCGAGCACGGCATCAGGATTGTGGGTACGCCGGGTACCATCGATAATGACCTGTTCGGAACGGATTACACGATTGGCTACGATACGGCCATCAATACTGCGGCTGTTGCCATCGACCGTATCCGCGATACGGCCGATTCGCATGGCCGCGTGTTCTTTGTCGAAGTGATGGGACGCCATGCCGGCTTCATTGCCATGGACGTGGGCGTTGCCTGTGGTGCCGAATATGTGGCCGTGCCGGAGACGCTCACAGACGTCGAAGTACTCTACGAGCGCATCGTGACGCAGGGTTTGGACAAACGCACGGTCGTGATCGTAGGCGAAGGCGACGAATCCGGTGGCGCCATGCAGTTGGCGCAGCGTCTGGAATCGCGCTACGGCATTGCCCCAAAGGTCACCATCCTTGGACACGTACAGCGTGGTGGCGCACCAACGGTGCGCGACCGCGTACTGGCGGCCCGCCTTGGGGCGGCAGCCGTCGACGCTCTTCTCGAGGGGCAAAGCGACGTCATGGTTGGCCAGGCCGGCCCCGATCTGACGTATGTTCCGCTTGAAGCAACATGGGAAACGCACAAGGCTGTGCCCTCCTATCTGATCGACCTTTCAACGTTACTCGTGTGAGATGACCATGACGCCTACCTTCATGACCATTGTGCAGATGTATCAGCTCGAGGGCATGGTTGCCATCGGGAAGATGCTCAACCCGGGTACGAACACGATCACCAAGAATGCTGAGCACGCCCGCTTTGTGATCGACCTACTGGAAGTGCTGGATGCAAAGACGGCCGGCAATCTGTCTGACGAAGAGCAGCGATTCCTGCAGAACACCCTGAGCACGCTCCGCCTGAACTTCCTGGAAGAGTTTGGCAATCCTTCGGCTCCGCCTCCGGCGGAACTCGCCTGATGCAACGCATCGCCCTGTTCGGCTTTACTGAGCGCTCCGGTGCAGTTGCCAGCGCCGAGTATGCCGCTACACGGCTGCTTCGCGAAGGTGCAGCCGTCATTGTTGACGCACCCCTGGCAGCGGCCTTTTCGGCCGACGTTGCACGTCAGTGCGAATGCGTTCCCGCCGAGCAGTTCGAACGCCAGGCCGACGTCGTCATCAGCTTCGGCGGCGATGGAACCCTGCTTGCTGCAGCACGTCTGCTGATGGGTTCCGACATGCCCATCATGGGCGTCAATGTTGGACGTCTGGGCTTCCTGGCAGAATTCCCTCAAAGTGCCATCGATCAGGCCATCGTCGATGTCGTGCGGGGTACGTATCGCATCGTCGACCGGACGACGCTCGAAGTCTCCGTTGGCGCGCACCGTGCCTTTGCCCTGAACGACGTCTTGGTTGAACGCTCGGCATCCAGCAAGATGATCGCCGTGCGATCCTTCGTGAATGAGCATCACGTGGCAGACTATCGCGCCGATGGCGTGATCGTGACGACGCCCACGGGCTCGACGGCATACTCACTTGCCGCCGGTGGTCCCATCATCGTGCCCTCGGCCAATGCCTTGTGTATCACGCCGGTGTCGCCACATATGCTTACGCTTCGCCCCCTGATCATTCCTGACGATAGCGAGATACGCTTTGACTTCGCATTCGAGGGAACGACGGCAAACCTTGTGGCCGACGGACAGAAGGTGACCGAAGTGGCGTCGGGCGACGTGATAACCATCCGCAGGAGCGAGCATCTTGTGAAGCTGATCAAGCGCGCCGACAGCACCTATTACGACCTGCTTCGCGAGAAGCTGCTATGGTCGGCAGATCCAACGTCGAAGTAACATGGCACTGCGCCGCGATCTGACAGCCGTGCAGGCCACGGCGCTCAACATGATCGACATGGTGGGCATTGGCCCCTTTGTAACGACGGCACTTGTTGCCTCGACGATGGGCTTCGGCCCGTATGCGCTGTTGGCCTGGCTGGCCGGCGCTGCGCTGTGCGTCGTCGATGCCGCCATCTGGAGTGAACTCGGCGCGAAGATGCCCGAAGCCGGCGGTACGTATGCGTTTCTGCGCGAGAGCTACGGACGCAATACGTGGGGACGCCTGATGGCCTTCTTGTTCACATGGCAGACAACCTTTCAGGCTCCGCTGGTGGTAACCTCAGGCGCCCTAGGCTTTGCTAAGTATTTGGGCTACGTGGTGGCCCTTGATCCGTTCACGACAAGGCTTGCTGCGGTCGCGCTGATCGTTCTGCTGGTTGCATTGCTGTACCGACGCATTGCCCACGTGGGCGCCATTTCGGTGGTGCTGTGGGTGGCCGTCATGGCCACAATGCTTGTGCTGATCGTCTGCGGCCTTACCAACATCGATCCGGCGGTCGTTGCCGCGTTCACGGTTGCTCCGTCAGGCGATGCATCCTGGCCCCCGCTGCAGGCGGCCGCCCTTGGTGCGGCCACGATCTCGACGGTGTATTCCTACCTGGGCTACTACAACGTGTGTCACCTTGGTGCCGAGGTCAAGGATCCCGTTCGCATCATTCCGCGCAGCATGTACGTGTCCATTGCCGGCATCGCGGCGATCTACATGCTGATGCAGATGTCGATCTATGCCGTTGTGCCATTTGCCGACGTTGCGGCTTCGCCATTCATCGTGAGCACGTTCTTTGAGCGGCTGTACGGGGCCGACGTGGCAACGGCGATGACGGCACTGGTGTTGGTGGTGGCCGTCGCCTCGCTCTTCAGCGTGATGCTTGGCTACACACGCATCCCGTATGCGGCAGCCAAGGACGGGCTGTTCTTTTCGGTGTTCGGACGCCTGCACCCAACGGGTGACTTCCCCCACGTTGCGCTGCTGGTGCTTGGTGGCTTGGGCATCGTGTTTTCGCTGACGCTCACGCTGGACGATACGATCAAGGCGATTATCACGATGCGCGTGTTCACACAGTTCATTGCGCAGGCCGTAGGCCTGGTGCTGCTCCGCCGCCGCGTGGGCGCCGCCGCCATGCCGTGGCGCATGTGGCTCTATCCGGTGCCCGTCGTACTGGTCATCATTGGCTGGCTGGCCATGTATGCGTCGGCAAAGCCCATGCAGCAGGTAGCAGCCATCGTTGCGCCCATCATCGGTTCGCTGATCTATGTTCTTGTCATTCGACGGAGGTCGACCTATGACACGCCTTGAAGGCATCATCGTTGACGTGCATGGCCGACGTCTGTATCCCGGCGTCGTCATCATCAGGAACGGCCGCATCGAGTCTGTCACCGAAGACGCATCCGTAGTGGCAACGCATTGGATCATGCCGGGCTATGTCGACGCCCACGTCCACGTCGAATCGTCGATGCTCGTTCCCTCGGAGTTCGCCCGTCTTGCCGTTGTTCACGGTACTGTGGCAACGGTGAGCGACCCGCACGAGATCGGCAACGTCTGCGGCGTCAAGGGTGTACACTACATGCTCGATAATGCCTCGACGGTTCCTTTTACGTTCGCCTTCGGTGCTCCGTCATGCGTGCCCGCCACAACCTTCGAAACGGCCGGTGCCGAGATCACGGCCGATGATATCGCTGCGCTGTTCGCCGATGAACGCGTGCGCTACCTGAGCGAAATGATGAACTGGCCGGGTGTGCTGCATGACGATCCCATCGTTGTCCAAAAGCTGGCTGTCGCCCGTGCTCACGGACGTGTGATCGACGGCCATGCTCCCGGCTTGCGTGGCAACGATGCCCGGCGCTACGCCGAGCATGGCATCAGTACCGACCATGAATGCTTCACGCTCGACGAAGCCCTTGATAAGGTTGCCGTCGGCATGAAGATCCTTATCCGCGAAGGCTCGGCAGCGCGCAACTTCGACGCTCTGCACACGCTGTTGCGACTGCATCCAGACATGGTGATGCTGTGCAGTGATGACATGCATCCGGATGCACTGGCCGTAGGCCATATCAACCTGCTCGTTCGACGGGCAATGGACCTTGGCTACGACCTGTTCGATGTGCTTCGTGCTGCCTGCGTGCATCCCGTTGAGCACTACGGTCTTCCCGTCGGTCTGCTCCGCGCAGGCGATCCGGCCGACTGCATCATTACCGCACCGAATGATCCATCACGCGTGCTGGCTACCTTCGTGCGCGGAGAGTGCGTGGCCATGAATGGCGCCTCACACATCAGTCATCGTCGTGCTCCGGTCATCAACAAGTTCAGCTGCGATCCCATTACTGTCGATGACGTTCATGTTGATGTCGACGGCCGGCTGCTGCGTGTGATCGAGGCCTACGACGGACAGCTCGTCACCGGCGAGCGTACGGCCTTGGCAGGCGACGCCGACGTGCTCAAGAAGGTCGTGGTGAATCGCTACCACAGTGCCCCGCCTGCCGTCGCCTTTGTCCACGGCTTCGGTCTGCAGCGCGGCGCCATCGCATCAAGCGTGGCGCATGACTCGCACAACATCGTTGCCGTTGGTGTAACCGATGCTGACATCGTTGCGGCGGTCAACGCCGTCATCGCCGCCGAAGGTGGCATCAGCGTTGCCGCCGACGGTAAAGTCGACGTGCTGCCGCTGCCCGTAGCGGGCCTCATGAGCGACCGCGATGGCTACGATGTCGCACGCAAGTATGCCGACCTCGACCAGCGAGCCAAGGAACTTGGCAGCCCCCTCCGAGCCCCCTTCATGACCCTGAGCTTCATGGCCTTGCTGGTGATCCCTGATCTGAAGCTGAGCGATAAAGGGTTGTTTGACGGACGTCGATTCACCTTCACGCCTATGTTTGTATCATGAAGAACCTGCTCCATCAGGCCTCGATCCTGCGTCTGATCCAGTTCGCCATTCGCGAAGACATCGGATCGGGCGATATCACGACCGAGCTGACCATTCCCGCCGAGAATGCGGCGCTTGCACGCTTCCTTATGAAGCAGGACGGCGTCATCTGCGGTCTGCCCATTCTTGACCTCGTATTCCGTGAATTCTCGGCCGATGTCAACATTGACATCAAGGTCGAGGAGGGGGCAATGGTGTCGGCCGGAACCGTCATTGCTACCGTCGAGGGTCCGGCCCATGCCCTGCTTGCCGCCGAGCGTACGGCACTGAACTTCATTCAGCGCATGAGCGGCGTGGCGACGAAGACGCGTCAGTACGTGGACGCCATTGCGGGTACGCATGCACGCATCCTGGATACGCGCAAGACCATCCCTGGATGGCGGATGCTGGATAAGTATGCGACGAGCGTTGGTGGTGCGGTGAATCACCGGGTGGGTTTGTACGACATGATCATGATCAAGGACAATCACATCACCGCATGCGGCGGCATCCGCAAAGCCGTCGAGCGCTGCGTTGCCGAACTTCATGGTCGTGCTCCCGTCAAGATCGAGGTTGAAGCACGCGATCTTGCCGACGTCGAAGAAGTGATGCAGTGCACAGGAGTCGATCGCATCATGTTCGACAATTTCACGCCTGCCCAGGTGGCAGAGGGCGTGCGTATCGTTGACAGGCGTTTCGAGACCGAGGCCAGTGGCGGCATCACGTACGAGAATATTCGTGCCTACGCCGAAACGGGCGTGGACTTCATCAGTGTCGGCGCCATCACGCACAGCGCCGTGGCCATGGACATTTCGATGAAGCTCTGGGTGCCGCGGATCGGCTAGGATCAGAGTTCCTTGCGCAGCCGCGCAACGGGAATGCGAAGCTGCTCGCGATACTTTGCCACGGTGCGACGGGCGACGTTGTAGCCCAGCTTCTTCAGATCTTGTGCCAGTTTATCATCGCTCAGCGGCTTGTACTTCGACTCGGCGTCGATCATCTCCTTGATCTTCTGCTTGATGATGCGCGTCGACACCTCTTCGCCTTCATCGGTCACCAGCGATTCGCTGAAGAAGTACTTCAGTTCGAACGTGCCGAATTGCGACTGGACGTATTTGCCGTTGACGATGCGGCAGATCGTGCTGATGTCCATGCCGGCGATCTCGGACACATCACGGTAGATCAGCGGCTTCAACTGCTCGGGACCTGAACGGAAGAAGTCCTTCTGCAGCGCCACGATGGTCGTCATCACCTTTAGCATCGTGCTCTTGCGTTGCCGCAGTGCCTGCACAAGGAACTTCGCATCCTCGTACTTCTTCCGCATCCACTCACGCGTTTCCTTGTTGAACTGCCGATAGCGGGCATCCTTCTTGATGCGTTCATAGGCCGAGTTCACGCGAAGCGTGGGCAGACGCGAGTCGTTGACCGTTACCAGAAAATCGTCGTGTTCCTCGTCGCGTTCCACGATGAAGTCCGGCACGACCGTGTTCATCTCGGACTCGAAGGTACCTCCGCCCGGCCGTGGGTTCAACCGTCGGATCACCTCGAGTGCTTCGCGCAGGTACGACTCTTCGACGTCAAGCTGACGCTCGATCACAGGGTAGTGCTTCATGGCGAAGGCCTCGTAGGCATCCGTCAGCACCAGCATGGCAAGTTTCTGCGCGGCATTGGGCTTGCGCACGGCGCGCAGCTGTGCCAGCAGGCACTCGCGTACGTTGCGCGAGGCAACACCCGGTGGGTCGAGCGATTGAATGCGCCGGATAACGTGCTCGGCCTGGGCAGCCGTGATAGGCATCAGCGTCTGGTCGACGTCTTCGAATACGGCCGCGGCCTTGGCCGCGGCGGCGCGGCCGCCAAGGAAGGCCGGCGTTACCAGCGCCAGGTTATGCTCGGCGATCATGGCGTTGAACTCCTGCAACAGCTCTGTCATGTCGCGTCGCAGGTAGCCATCGCTATCGACGTTGCCAATGATGTACGTGCCGAAGAGACGATCTTCGACAGACAGCGGCAGGAACCGCAGCTGTTCGATCAGGTCCTCTTCGAATGTCGGTGCATCCTGTATCTGAAAGCCTTCGTTGTCGTCCTCGTCGATCGCCGCCACGCCATCGCTTGCACGTGCGGCCGACGGGTCTTCGCCCCAGAGCAGCTTGTAAAATTCGAAGGCATCTTCGGGCTCGAACGGCTGCTGCGGCTCGCCGGCTTCTTCTGTTGGGAAGCGCTCCGCCTCGACAGACTCGCTTTGCGGGACGGACTTCGCGGCTTGCTGTGCAGCCTCGACGTCCTCGGCTACGTCGGTGCCGGTGATGTACGACTCCTGTGCGATCGGCGCTTCGTCCGAGGCCGACTCCTCGAGCATTGGATTGTTCTCCATCTCGGAGCGCACCTGTTGCTCGATCTGCTGCGCCGTCAACTGCAGCATCTTCAGATACTGGATCTGCTGCGGCGTCAGCGTCTGCTGCAGCGCTACCTGAAGACTCAGTCCTAGCTTCATGCCGAACCCTCGGCACGGCCCTCGTTCGCAAGGGCCAACATGCGATCGTAGATGTCGCTTCCGTAGGCACGCGTGATGGCATCCTTCAGTGCTACCACCAGCGGCAGCGAGAGGTCGGCACCGTGTTCGCGTCCGGGCTTGCACTCGTCAAACTTCTCGTAGTGCAGATAGGGTCCGCCAAAGTTTGCCACGCGTATCGGGAAGAGATGGCATGACAGCGGCTTGCGAAACTCGAGTGCGCCGGCATGCCAAGCCTTTTCGATGCCGCACGTTGCAACGTCACCGTCATACGTCACGAAGACGCAGGCCCGGTCATCGATACACGTCGTTGCATACGAACCGGGATGACCTTCGACAGCACCATGCTTCTCGATATAGGCTCGCGACTCTGCACTCAGATATGGCCATGCATGGGGGATTGCCGACTGCACCAGGTCAACCTCAGCATCTGCGAGTGGTGCTCCCGCTCCGCCCGGCAACGTGCAACATGCGCCTTTACAGCGCTGCAGGTCACAGGCGAAGGTCGATGTCAGCACCGACTCTTCGATAAGTAAATGGTCAAGCGTTATCATGCGTCTCAGCAATTGGTGTGCCTAAAAATATAGCACACAAATTGCTAGGCAACAGTACGACGTAATCGCAGCGCATTCGTCACGACGGTAACGGAGCTCAGGGCCATGGCGGCGGCGGCGATCATCGGGCTGAGCATGATGCCGGTGATGGGGTAGAGCAGGCCGGCGGCGATGGGGATGCCAAGGGTGTTGTAGGCAAAGGCGAAGAACAGATTCTGTCGAATGGTTGCAAGTGTCGCTGCCGACACGTCCATGGCCGTTAGCACGCCTTGCAGGTCGTCGCGTACAAGCGTCACGTCGGCCGATGCCTTGGCCGCATCAGTGCCACCGCCCATGGCAATGCCAATGTCTGCCTGCGCAAGTGCAGGCGCATCGTTGATCCCGTCGCCCACCATGGCAACGGTCTTGCCTGCATGCTGCAGACGTTCGATGTGCGTTGCCTTGGTCTCGGGTCTGACGCCGGCAATGACGGACTCAATACCGGCTTCGGCGGCGATGGCCTTCGCCACATGGACGTTGTCGCCGGTCAGCAGCACGACTTCAATGCCGCGCGAGCGCAGCGAGCGGACGACGTCGACCGAGGTGGGACGTAGCACGTCGGCCACGCCGATTGCTGCCAGGACGAGGCCATTGACGGCAACGTAGACCGTTGTGGCCCCGCGCATGGCCATGGATTCGGCGGCAGCGTGCAGGTCCTGCGGGACGATCAACAGCGCATCTTCCATCAGCGCCTCCGTCCCGATGCGCACGCGCAGGCCGTCCACGATACCCACCGTTCCCTTGCCAACTACGGCCTCGCTCCGTTCCACAGGCAGGTTCGTCACTGCCCCTTGTACAGTGGAAGGGGGCATGGTGAGTGCCTTGGCGACCGGGTGCTCAGAGCGACGTTCAAGGCTGGTGATGACGGACCACAACCGATCGGGCGCGATGGTCCCCGTTGATGCATATGCCACATCGACCATCGTCGGCGTGCCCATGGTGAGCGTACCCGTTTTGTCAAGGACGACGGTGTTGATGTGACGGAATCGTTCCAGACTTTCGGCGGAACCGAACAGGACGCCGCGCTCGGCGCCGATGCCTGTACCTACCACGATGGCTGTTGGCGTGGCAAGACCCAGCGCGCACGGACAGGCGATGATCAGGACGGCGATGGCAGCCTGTATGGCATGGGCGAACGTGTCGGCCTCGGGTCCAAACAGCATCCAGGCCGCAAAGGTGGTCACGGCAATTGACAGTACGATGGGAACGAAGATGCCGCTGATACGGTCGGCCAGACGCTGAATTGGGGCTTTGCCACTTTGCGCGCGTTCTACGGCGGCGATGATGCCCGATAAGACGGTGTCGATACCCGTGGCCGTCACGCGCAATGTGAGCGCTCCCGTGCCATTGACGGTACCGCCGATGACCGGCGCATGCACCGTACGTTCTACGGGCATGCTCTCGCCCGTCACCATCGACTCGTCGATGGTCGACGTACCATCGATGACGACGGCATCAACCGGGATGCGCTCGCCGGGTAGGACCGTGACGACGTCGTTGACGACAACATCGTCGATGCTGACGATCTGCTCTGCGTTGCCGCGACGCAGGCGTGCCGTAGGCGGACGCAACTCGAGTAACCGTTGCAAGGCATCGGCGGCCTTGCCCTTGGCCCGGGCCTCGAGGTAGCGGCCTACAAGGACAAGCGTGATGATCGTTGCCGTGGTGTCGAGATAGGCGCCGACATGATGCATCTGCGTCGCCACAGCATCAGGCGCCAGGATCAGCACGGCGCTGTAGATGAAGGCGGCAGCGGTGCCAACGCTGACCAAGGTATCCATCGACAAGGTCCGATAGCGCAGACCGCGTGCTGCCGTGACGTAGAACGTACGCCCGGCCCAGAGAATGGGCAACGTCAGCAGGAGCAGTACGACGTCGACCCAATGTGCATGCAACGCAGCATGCACCGTTGGTAGCATTGCCAACATCGACGTACCCATGACGACGGCCGTCAGAGGAATACTCAGGCGCAGCGCGGAGCGCAGCTCGTCGAGTGTGGCCTCGCGCCGATGCCGCGCATGGCCGGCCGATGGCTGCTCGCGTTCGGCATAGACGCCTTCGGCGGTGTATCCTGCGCGGGTGATGGCTGCTTCGATGCTGCCATCGATAAACGTGCTGTCGTCGACAGCAACCGTGGCCCTATTGGTAACAAGGTTTACCGTTGCATCGATGATGCCGGGTGTCTGCCGTAGCTCGGTCTCGACGCGTTGGACGCAGGCGGCGCAATGCATGCCACCGATATCAGCGATGCGTGTTGTCACCACAAGCCGTGGATACGTGATGTCGTCGGGTTTATGCTCTGTTTCAACGGTAGTTCTGCTTTACGCGGTCACCGAACTTCTGCATGAACTTCTCGACCTTTGGGCGGACCACAAAGGCGCAGTAGGGCTGCGAGCCGTTATCGTTGAAGTAGTTCTGGTGGTAGTTCTCGGCAACGTAAAACGTATCAGCCGGGACGACCTGTGTGACGATCGGGTCGGCCCACGTTTTTGACGCATCAAGTTGCTTGATATAGTCTGTGGCAACCGAGCGCTGCTCGTCGGACATGTACATGATGATGCTTCGGTACTGCGTGCCCACGTCATTGCCTTGCCGATTCAGCGTCGTCGGATCATGGGCCGTGAAGAACACATGCAGCAGATCGGCATACGACACAACGCTTGGGTTGTACGTCACGCGGCACACTTCGGCATGGCCGGTCTTGCCGTCGCAGACCTGCTTATAGGTCGGGCTGACGGTCGAGCCGCCGGCGTAGCCGCTTTCGACGTGCAAGACGCCGTCAAGACGTTGGAAGACGGCTTCGATGCACCAGAAGCAGCCGCCTCCGAGGATGGCCGTGGCAGTATCAGACGTTGACATGCGAGAACCTTTCGTGGATGGCGCCGGCACGTTTGTGTCGCCCCCGGCTCGCGCACAGGCAACAAGGCCAAGGAACAAGGCACAGATCGTGCAAGCCAGCTGGATTGGACGGAACAGCGTCATACTTGAAGTTGTGGGACAGCCGGGACGGGGAATCCCGCGTCGCGAGCTACATGTCGGATCGCATCGTTCGTTGCGATGCCGACGTTGATTACGTTGTCTGGCGTCGTAAACGGTCGTACGGCAATGAGCGTTCCTGATGGGGTGAATTCCAGCACGAATACTTCCGGAGCCGGGGTCTCCAGCACGTTCGGAATCGCCACGGCTGCAGCACGAATCTTTGCTATGGCATCGTCGATGTCTACGCCATGCGCCAGAAGCATGGTGCGGTCTACTCTTCGTATGGCCGAAGCAGAAAAGTTCTGGATGTTATCGGCAAAGAGCTTGTTATTACCCACATAGGTCTTCACGCCGTCGGCCGTTGTCAGTGTTGTTGCAAACATGCCGATCTCGTCAACCCTACCCGTCACGCCTGCGCCGCTGATAAGGTCGCCTACCTGAAAGGGCCGCAGGATCAGCAGGAAGGCACCGGCAGCAAAATTGGCCAGCAGACCTCCCCATGCCGTGCCGATGGCAAGACCTGCAGCAGCCATCAGGGCAGCGAACGATGTGGTCTCGACGCCGAACTGCGCAAGAATGGCGATTACCAGCAGCATGTTCAGCGCAACGCCTCCTATCGAGTGAAGGTAACGCTGCAGTGTGGGATCGATATGCCGTGCGATCATCGATCGACGTGCCAAGCGCATCGCCATCGAGATGACCCAGCGTCCGACGATGAACAATGCGATGGCGCCAACCACGCGCAGGCCGTAGCGAACAAGGAGCGGCGAAAGTTGTGTCCAGATCTGGGCAACGTCGATCATGGTAGTCGAACGGCTGGTTGATGGAACTCAGGTTGCAGGGGCGAACATGCGAGCAAGACCGGCCCCGGCAGCGGCAGCCGCAAGGCCAAGGCCCACACTCAGGATAAGATAGACGATGGACAGACCGAGTCGCCCGTGATCGGCCATCGTGAGCAATTCGACGGACAGTGTAGAGAACGTCGTAAACCCACCGCACAGTCCGGCACCCAACAGCAGTGCCATATCGCGCGAGAGCATGGTATGTTGTGTCGACAGTACCGTCACTGCCCCCAACAGGCCACTGCCAATGACGTTCACAAGGATGGTGGCAAGGGGCATGGTGCCAGGCGCCGAGGGCAGCCATTGCGCTACCAGAAAACGCAGGCCACTGCCCACGGCGCCGCCAAGCATTACCAGCACGAGCGACATCAGCAACAACCGGATGACGGTGAACAGACCGATGCGTCGATGGGTTTCTTACCGTAGACCGTCACGCTCACGATACCCGTGCCGCCCAGGCGCATGGCGGCGATCTCGTCGGACGTCAGGTAGGCAGACAGAATGTCGTCCGGCAGATCCACCACGCGGGCGCGCTGCACCGACACGTCGGCGAAGCCCACAGCCGAAAGCAGTGCAAGGTAGTCAGACTCCTGAATGGCTCCGCTTACGCATCCGGCATACATCTCGGCATCGTTTCGCAGCGCCTCGGGAAGATCACCGCGCAGCACAATGTCGCTCACGCTGAAATGGCCTCCGGGCTTCAGCACGCGGAACATCTCGGCAAAGGCTTGACGCTTGTTGGGTACTAAGTTGAGCACGCAGTTGCTGATCACCACGTCGGCACGGTTGGCCGCCACGGGAAGTGCTTCGATGTCGCCAAGTCTGAATTCCACGTTGTTGAAGCCCAGCGTGTCGGCATGCATGCGTGCCTTGTCGATCATTGCCGGCGTCATGTCGATGCCGATGACCTTGCCGGCCGGACCAGTGATGGCGCGGGCGACGAAACAGTCGTTGCCGGCGCCTGAGCCAAGGTCGATCACCGTGTCGCCCTCGCGGATCTGCGCGAACTCTGTTGGAATACCGCAGCCAAGTCCAAGATCGGCCTCCTGCACGTAGCCCTTCTGCGCACTGTAGTCCTGGGCAAAGATGGTGTAGTCGACCGTAGAGCAGCCGCCGACGCCACAGCATGACGCTGCGTTGGCTTCGCGGGATTGCTCGGCGATGCCGGCATACGTCCGGGCAACCATCTCCTTGATCTGGGTGTCTTGCATGGTGATCTCTACGCGGTGAACGATATGAATCAAGGTGCAGTGACGAAACTACTGCATTCGTCGTGCCCGACGGCGGTAGTTTTGTGCCATGTCTGTATCAGCCGAGATCGAGCGCATCTTCATTGCCGCGGGCGACCCGTCGGGCGACCTGCATGCGGCCCGGCTGATGGCGGAGATACGCCGACGCCGACCATTTGTCCAGTTCGAAGGCATCGGCGGTCCGGCCATGGAGCTGCAGGGATTGCGTTCGCTGGCGCGGCTTGACCAGCTTGCCGTGACCGGTTTCTGGGAGGTCGCAAAACGGTATGGCTACTTCAAGGGTCTGCTGCGACAATGTGCCGAACTCCTTGCGCAGCGCGGTCGGTATCGTCTGTTCCTGCCTGTAGACTATCCCGGTTTCAACCTTCGGCTTGCCGCCCACGCCCGTCGCGCCGGCGTCCGCACCGCCTACTACATCGCCCCGCAGACATGGGCATGGGGCAGTGACAGAACGGCTGCCATGGCAACGCTGGTGAATGAGCTGTTTGTGGTGTTTCCGTTCGAAGAGGCCTTTTTCCGCGAGCGCGGCGTGCGGGCGACACATGTGGGACATCCGCTGCTTGATGATCCGACGTTCAGCGACGTTGGTGCACATGTGACGCGGACCGTGGCGCTGCTGCCGGGAAGTCGTGCGCAAGAGGTCAAACGCCACGCGGCGCTGCTTGCGGCAACGGCCGATGTGATACGTCGGCGCGATGGCAACGTGACCTTTGCCTGTGCCACGGTGCCACGCGTCGACCCCGCCCTGTATGCGCCGCTGCGCGACGCCGGTGTCGAGCTTGTGCAGGATGCCCGCACCTTGATGCGCGATGCCGGTGCAGGCCTTGTCAAAGCGGGCACGTCCACGCTCGAAGCAACATTGCTGGGCCTGCCATTTACGACGTTCTACAAGACGTCGCCCATCTCATACATGCTGTCGAAGCGGCTCATCAAGGTCAGTAGCGTGACCCTTGCCAACCTGCTGCTGCAGCGCAACGTGGTACACGAGTTACTGCAGGCACAGGCAACACCGCAAGCCCTTGCAGGCGAAGCGTTGCGCCTGCTTGACGATGAGGAGCGCCGCAACGAGCTTCTGGATGCTGCACGTCAGGTGCGTGCCCTGCTGGGCGGACCCGGAGCATCGGCCCGCACAGCCGAACATATCGTACGGATGCTTGACCAATGAAGGCACAACAATGAAAGCCCGTCTTGCATCGCTGCTGATCCGCATGCTGGCCGCAACGTGGCGAGTGCATGTCGATGGCGTGCTGCCGGCCGCACCCTGTGTGGTCACCGTGTGGCACGGACAGATGTTACCGGTTTGGTATGCCTTTCGACGTCGCGGATGCACGGGCCTCACAAGTGCCAGTGCCGACGGAAGTCTGCTGGCGCAGCTGCTGCTCGACTGGGGGTACGACGTCGTGCGTGGCTCATCGTCGCAGGGTGGCAGTGAAGCACTCCAGCAGCTTGTACGTCACGCCGCACGACGTCCCGTGATCGTCACGCCGGACGGACCCCGAGGTCCGGCACGCCAGGCCAAGCCCGGCGCCGTCGTTGCCGCGCAGCGCGCCGGCGTAAGCCTGATCCCCGTGGCCGTCACCATCGAGCAGGCAAAGATCTTTGACCGGTCGTGGGATGCCTTCGCACTGCCATTGCCGTGGTCGCGCGTGACGGTGCACATCGGCCACGCCATGGATGTGCCGCCTTCGGCGGACCGGCACGACGTGGACGTCATCATTGCGCGTCTGACACATCATATGGACACGCTGGGGAGCGTCGTATGCTGACGTTGCTTGCCTGGCTCTACGGAGCTGCCGTCGCGTGGCGGAACCGACGCTACGACAGCGGCCGCAAGGCGCGCATCCGCATCGACAAGCCGGTGATCAGCATCGGCAACCTGAGCGTTGGCGGTAGTGGTAAGACCCCCGTGACCGAGCTGGTGGTGGACATGCTGAAGCAACTGCGTCGCAGGCCGGCCATTGTTGCTCGGGGGTATAAGCGTCGCGGACGCGGACTCACCGTCGTTCACGACGGTGTTGCCGTCCGTACCGACTGGACGCAGGCCGGCGACGAGCCCTTTCTGTTGGCGACGTCCTGTCAGGTGCCCGTCATCGTCGGCCCTCACAAAGGCGACGCCGCCGTTCACGCCGCGGGAACGCTATCGTGCGATGTCATCGTGGTGGACGACGGATTTCAGCATCGCGACCTGGAACGCGACATCGATATTGTGCTTGTCGACCGCGCCACCATGACGGATGGACGCCTTTTGCCGGTAGGGCGGCTGCGAGAGCCGCTGACGTCGCTGCGCCGTGCCGACGTTGTGATGCTTATGCATCCGGCCATCGAGGATGCTGCCGTTCGGCCGTACCTGCGCGATGATGCCGTGGTGGTGCGGATGACCATCGAACGCGGGCGATGCACGATGCTGGCCACCGGGGCCGACGTGCCGCTACCGGACCGTTGCGTTGTCCTTTCCGGTATCGCCAGGCCCGAGCGCATGCTGGGCATGCTGGCCGACGCCGGCGTCGACGTCGTTGATCACCGCCCCTTTCCCGACCATCACGATTACACGAAGACCGATATCGACGGCGTCATTGCGGCCGTCAACAGGACGCACCTTCCTGTTGTGACCACGGCCAAAGATGCGGTCAAGCTGCATGCCTTTGTTGACAGGTTTGTAGCGGCCGGCGTTGATGTGGTGGTGATGCATGTGCAGGCGACCATCGAAGACGGCGCCCGAGAATTTCTCACACTCCTTTCTGATCGGATCACATCATGAAGATCGCCGCCTCGAGAGCCTCCGGCAGCGAGAAGTACGCGCTGTATGAACAATGGCTTCGTGCCGCCGACAGTTCGATCGAAGTTGTCGACCTGTACGGCATGGACCCGGATGCGGCAGTGCAAGCCATGCAGGCATGCTCGGGGCTGCTGCTGACAGGTGGACCCGATGTCGATCCGGAGCATTATCACGAGCCTGAGAAGCACGGCCTGTGTCAGCCGCCCGATGCAGCGCGCGATGCGATGGAGCTTGCCGCGATCCGCGCTGCATTCGACCGTCGTTTGCCGGTACTTGGTATCTGTCGCGGCGCTCAGGTGCTGAATGTGGCCTATGGCGGTACGCTGGTGGCCGACATACCAACAGCCGTGGCGTCGGCACTACCCCACGGCCAGATCGACGGTGTTGATGCGCGACATGCCGTCGAGGTCGAAGGCGGTTCGTTGATCAAGAAACTTTGTCGGGTGATGGACGGCGAGATCAACTCGGCCCATCATCAATCGGTTGAGCGTCTTGCCGCACCGTTCATGGTATCGGCCACTGCTACCGACGGTGTGATCGAGGCCTTCGAATGGGCCGACGGTACGTTGGGCGGCAAGCCTTTCCTGTTGGCTGTGCAGTGGCATCCCGAGCGGATGGACCACGCCTCGCCATTCTCGCTACCCATCGCCCAGGCCTTCGTTGGCGAGGTGGCCGCCTACGAGTTCCTGATCCGCCGGTAGGACGACCGTTCCGCCAAGCTTCCAGCGCAGCATCACGTCGTACCGCCGCTCTCGCGGCGCGTCCAGCATCGACGTCCACAGCGTCAGCCCAGGCGCGATCGACAGTCGGGCAGCGAGCATCGTGCGTGTGCCCGACCCCACGAGTGCCGGCATGCGAAGCATGGATGGCATCGGCGCTTCGGCCACGTACACGGCCGCGTCCATGCCGGGAGTGTCGTACACCGTGGTCTGCGCCGTCAACCGCAGCCAAGGTACGGGTACGAACACGCATCGTACCATCATGGCCGTGCCGTTCATCGCCGGCACGTGTGCAGACCATTGTGCGTGCACAACATCCATACGAGAGGTCACGGTAAGGGGCGAGGCGATACGCCAGTCGAGGCCTGCCCGCATGCGCAGGCGCATGCGGACGGAGGTGAGCGTACGTGCAACACCGGCAAGGCGGACGGCATCGTCTTCTTCGTCGAGACGGCAGCGCAGATAGGCTGCACCGCGACGTGCCATGCGTCGGTGTGCCGTCAGATCCGTGACGTACCCACGTACCGGACGCGGCACGCTATATGTACGGTCGAACGTGCCCAAGATATCCAACTGAGCATCGACGCGCGTGAGCGTGTCAACGCGGAGCGTACCTGCCACGGACAGACCCGCCAGATTGGCCGCTGCACCGGCGTCGCCGGGGGCATCGCCGTAGGGTGCGCGGTAGCCTGCGCCAATGTGACGTCCTGAAATGGCCACGCGTCCACGGCGTCCGGCTATTGCGTAGCCGCCAGCAAAGGCAAGCTGTCCACGTGTGTCAACGGCTGCTTCCCATAGTGCCGACCTTCGATCCGACGTCGCTCCGCCGAACAACGACCAGGCAATGCCGCCGCTGCCGATGATGGTGCGGGCCGAAGACGTCTGCAGTGGTCGGTCGTAGCGGATGGACCAAGCCGACAGTCCGACGTGCCATGCCGGCCGTTGCACCGCGATGGCGCCGCCGGCGACGGTTTCGGTGCATAGGTCGATGTTGGTTGCGGCAGGCGCAGCAAACATGGGCTGGGCCGAGGGGATGCTGCTAACGTTGTGAAGCGTGTCGAGGCGGACGGTAAGCGTGCGCCGTGCGAAGGCGCCGACCGAGCGAACCGTGTATGAGCCTACATCGTCGTCTCGCATCACGGCCAGCCCGCGCAGGAAGCCTGTGCGCAGGGTTGACGTCCACGGCCGAAGCATCAGCGGGTCGTCAAGGTCTGTCGGTGCCGTCCCCCTCGACATCCCGGCATTGCCCATCAGCAGGCCCGTGCCCACGCGGATCGCGGCGTCGCCTGCCAGCAGCGTCAAGGACTTGGTGTGCCAGCGCAGTGCTGCGCCGACGTGGCCTACGGTGTGGCGCTCCTCGGGTTGGCGCGATGCTGTCGCGTCGAGCGTCCACGTGCCTGCCTGAAGGGACAGACGTTGGGCAGCATCCAGGCGCGACGATGCGCGAAGGGACGTCATGGCCGACCACGACATCGTGTCGCAGCGTGTGGTTGTGCACAGCATCAGCATCAGACGCTGTGCCAGGCCAAGGCAGAGCGAATCGGCGATGCGTCCCACATCCCACGTTGGCCGCGCCGCAGCAACGGCAAGGACGCGGGTCGCAATGCGGGCCGACATGCCGGGGATCATCACAAGATCGGCCGTCGAGGCCGCCTTCAGGCATAGCGGCTGCTCGCCAAAGCGTTCCACGGCATCCCACTGCGGTGTTGCTTCGGCCGCATCGGCAAGCATGTCCAACATCGTCTGGCCACGCATCGACATGCAGGCCAACGCCAATGTCAGCAGGGTGGCAATGGTGTTCACGGCTGCCATGCAACACCAAGACGGGAGCGGAAGCCAAGGGCCGTCACCACATCGACGTCAAACAGTATTGACGTCGATGCTGCCACGCGGCAACGCACGGCGGCGGTCAGGCACATGGGCCGTGTCCGAAATGCAGCACGTAGTGTCAGGCGCGGATGTGCCTCGTGCAGGATGCCGATGATGATGCCAAGCCCGGCAACCGACTCCATCGACGCATCGACTGTTGCCGTCGTCACATCGCCGAGGGCCATGCCGACGCCTATCGCAAGGCGGGGTCCGGGCGACGGCGTCAGGCCGATCGACATGGCATTGGCCACGCTGACGCCGAACAGCAGGGCGGAATCGAGGCGCCACCGTAGGCCGCCCGTCAGCGTCAGATGCCAGCGGCGTTCAATATCGGCACCACCGTCCATGCCTGCCGTGGCTGCAACACCAATGTCGGCATCGTTGGCCACGCGGCGACCGTGTGTCACAGACAGTCCCACATCGTACCAAAGCGTGCCTGCTACGCCGGAAAGGCCGTACCCCGTTGCGTGGCCGCTGTCGGCCTCGAACAGCAGCACGTTGGCCGACGTCAGCTCGACAAGGCCGAACGGTCCCGGCATGATGCCAACCTCGACAAGGCGCGACTGCACGTCGACGGCCGTTGCGGGATGCAACATGGTCGCTGCTGCACTCAACGACGTCAGCCCCGTGGCTGATACCGGAAACGGCACACCCGGCTGTGCCACAGCACACGCCCCCGAGGTTAGCATCGTCAGTACGATCGTCCGTAACTTCACGCTCAGTCCATCATCGTTCATCGGGAGCGTCATGCAAAGCCCCTTTCGACATCTTCTTCTTGCCTTTGTGGCGGCATGCTGTGCAATTGTGACATCACGGGCGCAGGAGTTGAATGCCAACGTCGTGGTCAACATGGATGCCATTGCCATGGACCAGCGGCAGGAAGTACAGTCCATGGCCAATGACGTCAAGACGTACCTGAACAATCAGCGCTATACGGGTGCAGATTGGGAGGGTGAGCGCATTCCGGTCGACGTCACCATCTGGCTGCTTGGCAGGTCTGGCAACCGCTACAATGCGCGGCTTGCCATCGTATCCAAGCGTCTGGTCAACAACAAGCCCGGAACGGGCGCTGCGTTGTTCCGCGTCTATGATCAGGAGTGGTCGTTCGAGTGGAACTTCAACCCGACGCTGACGTTCCAGTCCTCGCGCTACGATGCCTTCACGAGCGTACTTGACTTCTACATGCTGCTTGCCATTGGCATGGACATGGACACGTACGACGAGCTGGGTGGGACCGAGCCGTACAAGGCGGCGCAATTCATTGCACAGCTGGGCAACAACCAGGGCGTCAACGCATTCCGTACGTTCTATCAGCCGGGCGAATTCACGCGCATGGCCCTTGTGAACGAGCTGCTTGACCTGCGCTACACCGGTTTTCGTCGGCTGTTGTTCGACTACCACGACGCCATCGACGTCATGGACGAAAACCGCGTCGAGGGACAGGGAGCTCTGCGTCTGGTCATCGGCGACCTGGTCACCTTCAAGCGCGAAAAGATCAGCAACCGATCCGTCATTATGCAGGCCTTCTTTGATGCCAAGCATCTCGAGATCGCCGATGTATTCAAAGGGGCGAAGGATAACACACTGTGGTCCGACCTGCGCTTCCTTGATCCCGGCAACACCCAGATTTACGAGGCTGCTCGAGGCAAGTAACATGCATTGCGGCGATAGAACGTGACGGACCAGCAGCGTCGGCATGAACGATTCATGCGTATGGCCATCGACCTTGCAACGGCGGCCGCCGAACACGGCGATGTTCCCGTTGGATGCGTCATCGTGCGCGGCGACGAGGTTGTGGGGCGTGGCGCCAATGCCATTGAGCGGACCGGCGAGCCGACGCGCCATGCCGAGATCGAGGCCATCGAGATGGCCTGTCGCACCGTCGGCGAGAAGTTCTTGGATGACTGCACCCTGTACGTCACGCTCGAGCCCTGCAGTATGTGTGCGGGAGCCATCGTGCTTTCGCGCCTGCCCACGGTGGTCTACGGTGCTGCCGACCCCAAGACGGGGGCTTGCCGCAGCGTATTTGAACTTGCAGACGACCCACGACTGAATCACCGTGCCATCATCCGCACCGGTGTCCTGGCCGACGAATGTGCGGCACTGCTTTCGAAGTTCTTTGCAACGCGTCGGCAGGAGCATGCGCCTGCGGTTCCTGCCGAAGCACCGGCACCCGCAGCGTCTGCCTTGGTGCCCACGCTTTTGCTGGTGCCCGTGCCGATCGGCAACCTCGACGATGTCACCAAGCGAGCGCTCAAGGCGTTACGCGATGCCGACGTCATCGTCTGCGAGGATACGCGTGCAACGGGGTCGCTGCTGCGTCATTACAACATCGTTCCCAAGCGGCTGGTAAGCAATCACGAGCATAACGAGCGTGAACGTGCTGCCGAGATCGTGCGATGGCTGCGCGAAGGCAGGGACGTCGTGCTTGTTTCCGACGCCGGTATGCCGGGCATTTCCGATCCCGGCTATCGCGCCGTGCGGGCCTGTCTTGATGCCGGACTCAATGTCTCGGCCCTGCCGGGTGCATCGGCGGTGATCACAGCGGTGGCTGCATCGGGTCTGCCAACCGATGCCTTTGCCTTTGCCGGATTTCCACCCCAGAAAAAGGGGCGGCGAGCATGGCTCGAGGCAGCGTTGATGCGGCCGGAAACAACGGTCATCTACGAATCGCCGCACCGACTTGCGTCCTTGCTCGAGGAGATCCGGGCCGTGGCCGGTGCCGATCGACAGGTCGTGGTTGCCCGCGAGCTCTCGAAGCTGCACGAAGAGTACATTCGTGGCACGGCTGGTGAGGTACACGAACAATTGGCGAACAGACCATCGATCAAGGGAGAGTGCGTCGTGCTGGTGGGCGGCGCCGCGGAGGCATAATGTTCATCTCGTTCGAAGGAATCGACGGAAGCGGCAAATCAACACAGCTCACGCTGCTGCGTGAGTGGCTCGAAGAGCGCGGACACCGTGTGTTGACCGTGCGCGAGCCCGGAGCGACGATGTTGTCGGAGTCGATCCGCGAGATCCTGCTCAGCAACAAGCAGTCCATCACTCCGACCGCCGAATTGCTCCTGTTC
>VFFB01000108.1 GCA_018882585.1 Candidatus Kapaibacterium sp. | reverse complement strand
GGAGTAGACCGGAGCCGGTACAACCGTGCTCACGGGCGTTACGGTAAGGTCGATCGCTCCGTCGGACGTACCGTAGCAGATGATGGCCGGAGCGGGGTTGCTCAAGTTGAAGTTCGTGCCGATGCACTTGTTGGCCGGAGGATTGAAGCCGATGCTCGGATTGGTCTCATCAGCAACTTGCCACGGATCATAATCCACGGCTCCGCTGACTTCCGGATCGATGTCGTTACCCGACGACGAGCCGAAGTAATTGCATGTGGCGGCAAGCTCCGTGCTGCGAGCGTTGCTGATGGCAACGCCGTTTGTTGCCGGTGCAAGGTAGTTCTCGAAGACCGACGAGATCGTACCGGTGGTCGAGGCAGTAAAGCTCAGCGCGGCGAAGCCCGCGGTACCCTTTGCCCCTGAACCCATCACCCTGTTGTTGTTGATGGTCAGCGCCGTGCCGAAGTACGAAGTACCACGTAGGGCGATACCGTTCTCCTGTGAATTCACAACATCGTTACCGGTGATCGTGAACGTCCGGATACTGTTGCCGAGCTGGGCTATACCATCCACACCGGCATCGGCAATGCTGTTACCGGTAATGGTAACGGTAGATGCTGCGTTCAGACCGCGCAATTCGAGCGATCCCTGCAGTTCGTTGTTCTGGATGCTGACCGACGTACAGGCATTGCCAATACCAAATGTCAGCGCCTTGATGTAGTTGCTACCCGTAGGGCGGGTCACCTTCGACGTCGACATCGAAACAGTGCCCTTATTGGTGCTGTGAATCGCACCATTTGTAGGCACGGATGTCAGTCCGGTCTTGGCGACCGACAGCCAGGAGTTCGTAACGGTTGCCGACGTTCCCTGATTCAGGTTCAGGAGCGTGGTTGCCGTGGTGCTGTGCAGTTTGACGGCATTCATGGCGAAGGTTGCGGCACCGATCGTGGCCGTTACGGTACCATTCACAACCGTCCATTCAGCATCGGCTGTCGACTTCGTACGTGCGTCTGTCTGTGTGCCCGCAAACGTGTATGTTCCACCGGCAGCAACCCATGGGTCGTAGCTGCCGTTGAACGTCAGGTTCTTTGTGATGGTCAGGTTTTCGGTATACGTTCCCTTTTGGGCATAGACCGTTGCGCCGGCCGCCGATGCGTTGATGGCGTCCTGTATCCAGAAGTATCCCTTCGTAAGGTCGGTGCTAGTCTTGACCGGGCCTTCCGTTCCACAGGCTTCGGCTTCGTACGGAACAAAGCCGATCAGGCCTCCGTCGCTATCGGCACCACCACTATTGTAAGGGGCAGCGATGAACTTGCCGACAACGTTGTCACGGATCTCTGCAGCGGTCGCCGATGCGGCGCCCGTGCCGAAGTAGTTACAGGAAGCGTCGATGAAGCCGGTGGCCGTACCGCCGCGGGCAAGGTAGGGTTGCGTGCCGGCGCGCTGGCCAAATCTGTTGCGGTTGATGGTTACCGAGTAGGCAGAGGAACCATCGACGTATACCATGCCCCGGTTTGCCGAGGCACCGACACCAAACAGGTTTTCCTTGATCGAGATGTCACCACCAACATTCGCAAGTGTAAGTGCAATGGCAGCCTGCGTGGCCGATGCACCGGTGTTGTTATTGCTGAATTCGCAGTTGCTGATTGTGGCACCGGCGGAGTTACCGCCAATGCTGATCGCCGAGCTGGAGTAGTTCGAGAACGTCGAGGCCGAGACCGACAGTCCGGGCGGATACAGTGCATTCGCAGATGTACCAATGGTGATGGCATTGGCACCACTGCCACCACCGGTGAACGTACACTCGTTCACATTCAGTGCTGTCCAGTTCTGCCCGGCCGTTGTGATGGCCTGACCGCCGTTGATCTTACAGTTCGTAAGTGTCACGGTCGCGGCGCTGTTCCACACCTCCACAAACCGAAAGCCCGTCTCGGGTGCGCTCTGCGTCATACCGCTGAGTACAACCGTCAGGTTGTCCGCTCCTACGAAGAACGGCGAGCGCGTCCGCGTAGGTGCACCAACCCAGTTATCCATTGGATCAAGGGCATTCGCCCCCATGATCGTCACACTTACGTCGATGACGGCCGCGTAGAATGCTCCCGGCCCCACATCAATGTAGTCGCCATCAACAGCAGCGTCAACGGCCGACTGAATGGTTGCCTTCGGATTTGCTGCGCTTAAGCCATCGTTGGCATCATTGCCCCCTGCACGAACATAGATCGTGGTTTGGGCATACATGGACGTTGCGACAAGAAGCGTCAGCAACGACATGAGTACACGTGAGATCATGGATTCACCATGGAATGATTGTAAACAGGATTGTTGTTCATGAAGTTGGTCGGACTCTACGAAAGCAACGTAGCAGACATATTTCGACGCGACCGGCTCATTGCCTGTCACGGAAAAAGTAGTCCCACCTTACATCGTATGCAGTCCCCATGACGCGGAGCGAACGATGCCACAAGTGTTGTTTATGGCATGTTATACACAGCATCAAGAAGCAAGTTACGATGATTATATCACGGTTTCTGTCTTTGTTGTCACGATTGTGTAAAAATACAATTGGACGAATCTTTGAATATGCATCAGGTGACTGTGACCATGCTTGATGCAATGACTGTCGAACGATTGATATGGCGTGGGCGGTGTATGAAACGACAACGGGCGTGCCGAAGCACGCCCGTTTTGATGTTCCACGATGTTGTATGAGCAACGTTCGTTGCTACGTGTTGCAGTTTAGCTTAGTGACGAACCACGACCGGCGTTTGGATGTGCTGATCGTTTGCACCGATGATTCGCAGGACGTATGCACCGGAGGGCAAGTCACGAACATTGGCCTGAAGCGTTAGCTGGGCATTGTTCGGTACGTCGCCTTCGAAGACATTCATCATTTCGCGACCGGTGACGTCAAGAAGCGTTGCGCGAACAAATCCGGCGTATGGAATGGTTGCTTCGACCTCCAAAACCTCGTCGGCAGGATTCGGATAGGCGGCAACGAACGGCTCGGTGATCACATTGTCGCCGGCGATCACGTCGTCGTCAACGCGCTCAAGAGTATTCTCCACTCCTTGGTTGCCGTCGAAATACTTGTTCCGCAGGTAGCAGTAGGCAGCGTCGCGCTGCGCTGCTGCAGCTGTGTTCAGAGCGATGATCTCCGCGATGGAACCATTGAAGAAGTGTCCACGCGTCGTGGATGTTTCGTTTGCACCGTTGATGTACGTCGAACCCGTTCGGGCACCGATCGAGATCTTCGAGGCAGTAACGGCAGCAGGCGTGGAAAGATCGGCATCGGCGAACTGTGTGCTGGTAAAGTGCTTAAAGTCGACTTGGCCATCAGCCTTATCGATTGCCATACCAACGCGCTTCGTTGTGCTTGCACCGTCGAAGTAGATCTGCGCGATGTAGTCCGTGTTGGCGTCTACATCGAAGGTATGCGTTGCGGTTTGCTGACCATTCGTACCATCGTTCTCTCGGATGTTGATCTCGACAGAGCCGGAAGACGCTGTAACGGCGTTGATGCTGATGCCCTGGTCTTCGTCGCCATGCTTGTAGATCACCATGTCTGCGGGGAAGTCAGCGCCCGTCCTGAAGGCCACCAGAATCGTCTTGGCGGTTCCGCCATTGACGTCGGCATTTGTGTTGGCATCCATGTACGTCTGGCCTACTCGGTCAAACTTCAGGTAAGCTCGATCGTTGAATGCCGTACCCGCCTGCGTGCTGTTGAAATACTTGGGCTTGGTTGTTGAAGCACCGCCGTTCACAAGGTTGCTGCCCTTGTACGCGTACAATGTGCCAGCTGCGGTGTTGTTATTGTTATGGTCGACATCTTCGGCCTTCCAGCCTGTGGCAACGACCGACATGTTCAGCGGAGCATACACGCCGAAGTTGACCCGGCCGCTGCCGAAGCCGAAGTCGGCTCCGTCATTGACCAACCTGGCCACATCGTTCACGTCAGTACCGGAGCGCGAGGCATTCATCGTACCGAACAGCCTTGTACCCAACGCATTCTTGAAGACCATGCGTTCTGTGCTGACGTTGTGTGCCTGACCGAACGGAACCTCGATGAAGCGTCCCGTCGCATTGCCGATCTGCAAGGTCAGGTCCCGGAGCGTCTTTGTTCCCGTTCCCGTACCGTACATCATGAAGAGCTTCACAGTACCGCTGCCTTCAAGCACTGCCGAAGGGGCAAGGTCGCACGTACCGGTCATGCTGTTGGTATGACCGGCAACCGTGATCTGACCGTAGATGTTGATCGAGGACGAGATGCTGTAGGTGCCGTTGTCGATAAGGACCGTTCCATCCGTATTAACGCGGGCAATGGCCTTGTAAATACCGGAAGCCGTGCGGGCTCCGACCGTAGCGAAGGAAGCAGCCGAGAATCCGGTGATGCTGTCCGTTGTAATGCTCGGCGTCGTATTGGACGAATACGCATAGCGGAAGCGATGGCTCAAGCTTGCGGAGTCACCCGTGATCGACGGCGTACCGGCACCACCGATGATCCTGCGCGGACCATCAATGATCGGTGATTCCGTGTAGCTACCGGCAACGACGTTCACAACGTTTCCGTCGGAGGTGACGTCCAGACCCTTCTGAATGGTCGAGAACGGAGCAGCTTCCGAGCCGTCGTTGTTGTCGTTTGCATTACCGGCCGTTTTGTCGACATAGACCGTTGTGCCGTATACCGTCACGTCAACGCTGACGCTTGTCGAGCAATCCTTGGCGTCCTTGAGCACTACCGTGTATGTGCCGGTTGTGGACGTGGTAGCAGAGCTTGACACAACATACGTTGCTGACGTGGACAGGACAGTTGCCGATCCACTCTTCGTCCACGCGTAGGTGTACGAACCGTTACCACCTCCAGCCGAAGCTGCCAGCTGAATCTGCTCGCCCGTGCGAACCTTGATGGACGGCGAAGCGCCCGTCACGATCGTCGGAATACCCGTGCTACGTCCGTTGCGCGACGTCGTGCCCGTGCTTGACGGCGTAACCGAGAGCGTAAGAACTGCAGGCTGCGTTATCGTGACGTTCGTAAGCGACTGCGAACACGTCGTGTATGCAGCATCACGGATGCGTACATCGTACGTGGCCGGCGTCAGACCGCTGAACGTGTACGGAGCTGCAACGCTCACTGCAAACCAGTTTGTACCGTTGATCGACGTCTCGTAGGTGCCGTAGCCACCGGCCGGTGCACTCACGGTGATCGTACCGTCGCCATTACCGTTACATGTGACGTCTGTCGAAGCAACCGAGGCAGAGATACCAGTAGCCGGTACCGTGACGGTCAGCGTATTCGACGTTGCCGTACAAGCAACAGAGTTGAGCGTGCTGGTTGCGACACGACGGTAGTAGGTCGTGACGGTGAGTGAACCCGGTGCGTCGTACGTTTCCGCCGTTGCCAATGCAATAGGCGCGAAGGTGCTGTTGTCCGTCGAGCTTTCCCACTGATAGGAGATGGTGCCATCGGCAATAGGAGCAGTCGAGCCGAACGCATCCGGATTGCCGGAGTAACAGATCGTCTGGCTACCCGAGATCGAGCCGGCCGTCAGGTTGTTCACCGTCACCGTCACCACGTTGGATGTTGCCGTGCAGGCAATCGTGTTGAGCGTGCTCGTAGCAATGCGGCGATACTGGGCATCGGCGGTAAGCACGGCTGGGTCGTACGTCTCCAACGTGGCATTCGTGATATTGCTCCAGCTTGCCGTCGGGAACGACGTATTTACCTGCCACTGATATGTCAGATCGCCGTCGGACGTCGGAGGCGTGGCGACAGTGAGAGCTGCAGGGTCAGCGCCGGAGCAGATGGTCTGATCCGAACCCATGACTCCTGCCGTCAGGTTGTTCACCGTCACCGTGATGACGTTGCCCCACTCACTGCAAGCAAGACCGGGCAGCGTACTTGTTGTAACACGACGATACTTTGTATCGGCTGTCAGCGTACTTGCATCATACGTTGCTGATGTCGCACCGTCAATGTCGTTCCACGTTGAGCCGTTGTCCGTGCTGATCTTCCACTGATACGTCAGCGAACCATCGGCGACCGGAGCTGTGACAACCGTAAAGGCTGCAGGGTCGCCGCCGGAGCAGATCGTTTGATCCGATCCCATGACACCTGCCGTCAGGTTGTTCACCGTTACCGTGATCACGTTCGACGTTGCCGTACAAGCTACACCGTCAAGCGTACTTGTAGCAACACGACGATACTGGGCATCGGCCGTGAGTGTTGCTGGATCATACGTTGCCGACGTGGCGTCGGTAATGTTAGCCCATGAAGAGCCGCTGTTCGTGCTCACTTGCCATTGATACGTTGGCGTTGCGTCGCCCGTAGCAGGTGTGACAACCGTAAAGGCTACGGGATCGCCGCCGGAGCAGATTGTCTGATCTGAACCAACGACACCAGCCGTCACATTATTTACCGTCACTGTAACAGGGTCAGTAGCTAGCGTCAGTTTAACACCATTCAGCGTGCTCGTTGCGACGCGGCGATACTGTGCATCTGCCGTCAGCGCCGCTGCATCGTATGTCAAGCCCGTCGCACCGCTGATATCTCCCCAACTTGGCGTTGAGAGGTTTGTATTCACCTGCCATTGATACGTGATATCGCCGTCGCCTGTAGCGTCCGCCGTCGAGGTGAATGCTGCGGGGTCATCACCCGAGCAGATCGTCTGATCGGCAGCGATCGTACCGGGGTTCAGGTTAATGACGGTCACCGTCACGACGTTCGAGATGGCAGTACATTCCGAACTTCCCATCGTGCTCGTTGCAATGCGACGATACGAGGCGTCGGCTGTCAGCGCTCCTGCTGCGTATGTGGCCGCGTTAGCGCCGCTGATATCACTCCAATCCGCCACCGGGAAGGTGGTATTAACCTGCCACTGATATGTGATGTCGCCATCACCTGTAGCGGCTTCCGAGCCAAATGCTGCGGGCGTAGCTCCACTACTGATGGTCTGATCTGCCGAGATCGAACCGGCCGTAAGGTTGTTCACAGTGACTGTTACCACGTTCGATGTTGCCGAGCAGGCTACACCGTCAAGCGTACTTGTAGCAACACGACGATACTGGGCGTTGGCCGTAAGTGCAGGGGCATCATACGTTGCATCCGTGGCGTCGGTGATATTCGACCATGTAGCGCCGCTGTTCGTGCTGGTTTGCCACTGATACGTCGGCGTGGCATCGCCCTCGGCGGGTGTCGGCGACGTAAAGGCTACCGGGTTGCCACCGTTACAGATCGTTTGCGATCCTGCCACAACGCCAGGCGTAACTGGTGATTGAACCTTGATTCTGATTGCATCAGTGTACTTCGTGCATGGCACGCCATTGAGCATACTCGTTGCCCCGCGCCTGAAATACATCGATGCAGTCATTCCAGCCGGTGACAATGTTTCTGCAGTTTCGAGCGGCACCCTGGTCCAGTCACCATCCGTTGCGCTAGGGCTTGTCTGCCAGCTGTACGTGAGCGCACCTTTGCCGGTGGCGGAAGTCCCATTGCCGATTGTAGCCGGTGTTGCACCATTACATATGGTCTGCTCTCCGGTGATGCTGCCAGCATTCAGGATGTTAACCGTAACGGTCAGTGTATTTGAAACGGCATTACAAGCATTGGAATTGAGTGTGCTCGTTGCAATGCGTCGGTACTGCGCATCTGCCGTCAACGTGCCGGCATCGTACGTTGCCAACGTTGCACCATCGATGTTACCCCAGCTAGGGCTGTCAATGTTTGTGTTGAGCTGCCATTGATAGGTGATCGTTCCGTCACCAGTGGCTGCTACGGAGCCAAACGCCACGGGATCACCCTGTTCACAGATCGTCTGGTTGCCCGAGATCGAACCGGCGAGAAGGTTGTTCACCGTAACGGTGATGGAATTGCTGGGGCTAGCACAGGCAATACCATTGAGCGTGCTGATCGCAATTCGACGATATGTTGCGTCGGCGTTCAACACAGACGCGTCGTACGTCGAGGCAGTTGCACCGCTGATCTCTGTCCAATTGCCCGAGATCATCTGTTCCCACTGATACGTGATGGTGCCATCACCAGTTGCCTCCGCGCTGCTGAGGAATGGCGTTGGATCGCCCCCTTCGCAGATCGTCTGGTTACCCGTGATAGAACCTGCGACGTGTTCGTTGACGGTGATAGTCACCGGCTCGGTAGCAGCCGAGCAGTTTACAAAACCATTCGCTGTGCTTGTTGCGACGCGACGGAACTTCGTGTCGACGATCAGCTGACCGGCAGCGTATGTGGCTGACGTTGCACCCGAGATATCCGACCAGGTCGAACCGCCATTGGTGCTCGACTGCCACTGATAGGTGATCGTACCGCTTCCCGTAGCCGATGCGCTGTTGCTGAAGCCGAGAGGCGGAGCTGTGTACGGACAGATCGTCTGATCTCCGGCAATGGATCCTGCCGAAACGTCGTTGATATCGACTTGGATTGGATCCGTCGTTGCTGCTTCGCAGACAACACTACCAAGCGTACTGATGGCCACGCGACGATACCGCGTCGAGACCGTCAGACCCACAGGAGGGTCATATGTCAGACCGGTAGCGCCATTGATCGTGGTCCAGGTG
>VFFB01000014.1 GCA_018882585.1 Candidatus Kapaibacterium sp. | reverse complement strand
ACATTGAAGACGTCGGGGTGAGCCTTCTCGACCTCGTCGAGCAGGACGACGCTGTACGGACGACGGCGTACTGCTTCGGTAAGTTGACCTCCCTCCTCGTATCCCACGTAGCCGGGCGGGGCGCCGATCAGACGCGAGACGGCGTGCTTTTCCATGTATTCCGACATGTCGATGCGCACGAGTGCCGCATCGTCGTCGAACAAAAACTCGGCAAGGGCCCGTGCCATTTCGGTCTTGCCGACGCCGGTCGTGCCAAGAAAGATGAACGACCCGATCGGTCGTTTGGCGTCCTGCAGTCCGGCCCGCGAGCGTCGGATGGCATTTGACACGGCGACCACGGCATCGTCTTGTCCGATGACGCGTTCGTGCAGCCGCTCTTCCATGTGAAGCAGTTTGGACCGTTCGCTTTCCAGCATACGCTGAACGGGAATGCCCGTCCACTTTGCCACGACATCGGCAATATCTTCGGCTCCGATCTCCTCTTTCAGCAGCGTGGCGTTTTTCTGCAGTTCGGTCATCTCCTGAGTGGCCGATGCCAGGCGCCGCTCAAGTTCAAGCAAGGTGCCGTAGCGCAACTCGGCAACACGTCCGTAGTCGCCATCCCGTTCGGCCTCTGCGGCCGCCTGCTTGACGCCATCGATCTCGGCCTTCAGGTCTCGAAGCGTCTTGATATGCGCCTTCTCGGTCTCCCACCGCGCCCGCAGGTCAGCGTGATCCTTTCGCAGTTCGGCAAGTTCCCGGTCGATCTCGTCAAGTCTTCGGCGCGTGATCGCCTTCGTATCATCTGTCATGGTTATGTCTTTCTGGCATATTCACCGCCCCTATGACGAATACAAAACTCTTTCATTTGCCAACATCCTATGACAGGATTCTACAATTCCCCGACACCTGTCGTTGTATCATCGTGACACTTTTCCTATGGAAAAAAGGGCAACATGGAACCGCACTGGCGGCTGATCGGCATTGTCGTTGCGAGCTATCTGATCGGATCGTTTCCTACCGGACTTGTGGTAGGGAAGGTTCGATTTGGAAAGGATATCCGCACCATGGGGAGCGGTAATATCGGCAGCACAAATGTCATGCGTGTGCTTGGCTTCAAGTGGGGTCTCCTTGTCCAGATTGTCGACATCCTGAAAGGCGTCGCAGCGATCCTTGTTGCATTGTTTCTTGGTTCGGTGGCTGCCACTCCCGGTCCGGATCCGCTGACCGACACCGTTACCCTGCGCATCATTGCCGGATCCAGTGCCGTGATCGGACACGTGTTCTCTGCCTTCACCGGTTTCAAGGGGGGCAAGGGTGTGAACACGTCGCTGGGAATGCTGTTGGCGATCGCGCCGATCGACGTTGGCGTCGCGGCGGTGGTATTCCTGCTGCTGTTGCTCTCGACCGGCTACGTATCTCTTGGCAGTATTGTCGGTGCCGTCATTGTCCCGCTTTCTGTGTTCGTCAGACATCATATTTTTGGAGCGCATGTGAATGACTACGACGTACTGCTGCCATTTCTGTGCGTCGTGGCCATCGTTGTGATGTACGCCCATCGATCCAACATCAGGCGTCTCATCAACGGCACAGAAAACCGTTTCGAAAAGGTGCGGCTGTTCAAGCGATGATACCAACGGAGTTTGTTTCGCGCATTGCCATCCTGGGCTCGGGAGCCTGGGGCACGGCCCTGGCACTGGTCGCCGCCGATGCCGGCCATGACGTGCTCATGTGGGCACGCGAAGACCTGGTTGTTCGCGAGATCAATCAGCATCATGCAAACCCGTACCTTGCAAACGTCACGTTGCCGGATCGTATCACGGCCACCACATCGATGGACGCCTGCGCGGATTGTCCGGTGATCGTCGTCGCAATTCCCACACAGTTCATCCGGCCGACGCTTGGACCGAACATCGACATTCTGAACGGGGCAATTCTTGTCGATGTATCGAAGGGAATCGAGCAGGGAACGCATCTGCGCGTGAGTGAGATCCTTGACGATCTTGGTGCCAAGCCTTCGGCATATGTCGTGCTGAGCGGACCAAGCCATGCCGAAGAGGTTGGTAGGCGTATTCCGACCACCGTGGTGGCAGCGTCGAGCGATGCCCGGGCTGCCGATCTTGTGCAGGACATTTTCAACACGGATGTGTTCCGCGTCTATACTAGCGGTGATGTTGTCGGCGTCGAAATCTGCGGGGCAATGAAGAACGTCATTGCCATTGCTGCGGGCATGATCGATGGTCTTGGCATGGGCGACAACACAAAGGCTGCGCTCGTTACGCGTGGGCTTGCAGAGATCGCTCGGTTCGGCTGTGCCATGGGCGCCGAGAAAGCTACGTTCTATGGTCTGGCCGGTCTGGGCGACCTTGTGGTTACCTGCGACAGCAAGCACTCGCGCAATCGCTTCGTGGGAGAGCAACTCGGACGCGGCCGAGCACTCGAAGAGGTGCTGGGCAACATGAGCGCCGTTGCCGAAGGCGTTCCGACGACAAAGGCCGTCATGGAGATCGCGTCCGAGCGGGCCATTGAGTTGCCCATCAGTACAAAGGTTTATCAGATCATGTTCGAGGGGCTTGATCCGCGAACAGCGCTCTATGAGCTGATGACAAGACCTGTACGCTGCGAGTAGTTACTTCGACAGCTCTTCGACCTTGAGTTGTGCCTGTTCAAGTTCGGCGCGACAGGCTTCTGCCAACGTCATTCCCTCGCTGTACAATCGCAGCTGTTCGTCCAGTGGCCGATCGCCAACGTCCAGCAGCTTGGCGATCTCCTCGAGTCGTTTCAGCCGCTCCTCCAGCGGACGCTCATCTGGTTTAGCTTCCTGTTTCTTCATCGGATGGTCCTTCAGGTTGTGCAAGGGATTGGGTTGCCGTCACCGTCACCTGGGCAGTTTGCAGGTACCGCCGCACGGTGACCAGTTCGCCGTCGCGAAGCTCGTCGGCCGGCGCCAGTACCACGCCTTGGCGTTCCACCACGGCAAAGCCGCGACGCAGTGGTGCAAGGGGATGCAGGGTTGTTAGCAGGGCAGACTGATGATCGACACGCCGCAACAGACGGTCGATCGTTGTGTGGATGCTTCGGTGATAACGGCTGCTGAGTTCATCGATGCGCTGTTGCCGCTGGAGCAGTCGTTCTTGCAGACGCCGCAGGGTCGAGCCGTCGGTGAATCGTCCAGCAAGTTGCCGCAACTCGTCGATGCGTCGGGCAACGCTGCGCGTCATGCGCATGCGCGCATCGTCGATGCCGAACACAAGGTCGTCGACAGTCACCGGCGTGGCAAGGACGGCAGCATGTGTGGGTGTGGCGGCCCGCATGTCAGCCACGAGGTCCGAGATCGTCTCGTCTGTCTCGTGTCCAACGGCACTGATCACCGGAATGGCAGAGTTGATGATGGCCTCGGCGACCACTTCTTCGTTGAAGGCCCAAAGATCTTCAATCGAACCGCCGCCGCGACCAACGATCAGAACGTCTGCTTCGCTGTCCTGCAGTTCCTCAATGGCGGCCGCCACGTCTTCCGCTGCCCCCTGACCTTGAACGAGGGCCGGACGGACGATGATGCGTGCGGCTGGGAATCGCAGACCCACGGTGCGGAGGATGTCTTGCAATGCCGCTCCCGTGGGCGATGTGACCACACCGATGACCATTGGCAGTTCAGGAAGGGGACGCTTCCGTTGCCAGTCGAACCATCCTCTGGCGGCAAACAGTCGCTTGCGTTCCTCAAGTACGCGTTGCAGTGCACCTACGCCATAGGCACGCACCCAGGTCACGTCCAGCTGATACTTGCCCTGCGGAGGGTAGACGGTGAGCCTGGCTCCCAGGATGACCTGCATGCCGTCCTGCGGTACGATTGCCAACGATCGTGTACGCCACATCACGCAGGCGATCTGTGCGTCGGCATCCTTGAGCGTGAAGTACCGATGGCCACTTGAATGCGCCTTGAAGTTCGAGATCTCGCCCTGGACGATCACGTCACCAATACCTTCCGTGAGCAGAGCTCGGATGGCGTGCGTCAGTTCGCTGACGCTGACGGATTCAATTCCTGTGGGATCGATAGGCATAGGTGGCAAACCTCACGTATTTTGGCGAATCCTCAAACACGAGAAATGAAACGATGGTAGGTTTTGGATATGATGTGCATCGACTCGCGCCTGGCGAATCACTGATCCTAGGGGGCATTGATATTGCCTCGGACGTCGGTACGGTGGCGCACAGCGATGGCGATGTGCTGCTGCATGCCATCGTTGATGCGATACTTGGAGCGGCCGCGATGGGCGACATCGGAGAGCATTTTCCGGATACCGACCAGCGCTGGAAAGGCGCTCCGAGTGGTCAGTTTGTAGAACACGCCGTGAACATCATCACCCAGGCCGGCTACGCGCTGGTGAATCTTGATGCGACGCTTGTTCTTGAACGGCCCAAGATCCTGCCCTACAAGCAGGCCATGCGCGACCGCATCGCCGAGCTATGTGGACTGCCTGTGGAACGCGTCAGTCTGAAGGCCACGACGTCCGAACGTGTTGGGTTTGTGGGACGTCTCGAGGGCGTACAGGCGTATTGCATATGCGAGCTGCAACCACGATAAGACCGATCATCACGGCGATGGCGCTGCTGCTGACCTTGACAAACGTCATGGCTGAAGCGGCATATCCGGTGTCATACCGACGCGTGCAGACCATCGAGCGCGGCGCGGCGTTGCCGCATCCGTCGCAACGTGGACATGTGATCGTCGTACAGCCGCGTCCGGCGTGGGAGTCTGCCCGGCCGGCGCTGCTCGTGACGGATGAGCGTCAGCGCGTAACGGCATCGGCACTGCCGGGTGCCGACGTGCGAGCAGCCATCGTGCACAGGGGACGTCTTGTTGTTGCAGCACGGAGCGCGCAGGGCATCGTACTTGTCGTGCTTGATGATACCTTGGGTGTCATTCGGCAGACAGATGTACCTGCTGTGGGTGCAGGCGTGGCCGCCCCTGAACGAGTGACGCTTGCCAGCGACACCCGCCGAGACCTTGTGTGCGTCCTTGCCGGTGACGCATTGTGGACCTTTGGTCCTGCGACAGGTTCTGTCACCCTTGTCGAGCGCGGAGTGAGCGGCTTTTCGGTGCTGGGACAACGGCAGTACGGTCTTGGATACGTCTACCGTGCCGGACCCGTTGGATACCTTGCGGTTCTCGACACCTTCATGCGTGCACGGATCGCACCCAGCGTTCCGGTTGCCGATGCGGCAACCATCGTCGAACTGGATCGTGAACTCGTCGTGTTGACGCCGCTCGAGGCCGCCCGCGGAACGCAGATCACGATCGTGAATCCCGAAACATCGGTCACGCAGTTCGCCACGGTCAACGTGGCTGCATCGCTGCTCGCCGTGGCGCCATCATCGGCCGGACCGGTGGCCTATGCCATCCAGCCGTACGGCAGCGGTCATGCAGTCGAGCTCAGTCCGTTGCTGGGCATCGGCCGAACGGTCACCCACAGGGCTGCGCTGCCGCCGGACCTTGGACGTCCGCTGCGGCTACATCTGGTCGACGCTGGCTGCGTGATCATCATGGATGCCGGCATCGTCTCCGTCGATCACCTTGGTTCGATCACCAGCGTCGACACCGTGCAGCTCGCCGGCGAACGCAGCGACGTTGTTTCGGCCCCGGCCGGACTCCTGTTTGTTGGTGATGCCCGCGGAGCCGTTGTTCTTGAACGCGTCGATCAGCCATTCTGGTGGGCGTTCCGCTTTGTGCGTGACGTTCTTGGTGTGGCCGTGCCCCTTGCCCTCATCGTGATAGTGCTTGCTCTGTGGCGGCGCATTCGGCGTCAGCGGCGTCTGATCGACGCCATGATGGAGCTGCCCGGCTCCGGTATGGTGCTGCACGTCGATGCTACCGGACGTCTCCTCCGTACGAACGAACGTGCCGCTGACGTTCTGGGCATCACGGCAAACGTACCCATGCGACGACTGTTCCGCGGCTACGCCTTGCACGACGGTGTACGAGGCCTGCTCGACTTCGTCACGGCGTCGCAGTCGGGCCAGACGTCCATGACCGACCGCGTCACGATCGATGATGCCGGTGTCCAGCGCGAGTACATGTTCACGTCGGTGCCGCTTCGCACGGGCCTTGGCCGATACAACGGAGCCGTGATCACGGGTGTCGACATTACCGAGGCGCTCGAACGGCGTCGGCTGGTGAACTGGGCGCAATTGGCGCACGACATGCAGACAAATCTTTCAACGATCAGGTTGAATGCCGAACAGCTGGATGGTGGTGCCGGTGCCGATGCCGAGCGACGCAGACGCATTCTGTTTCAGGTGGGCATCCTCATCCAGCGCGTCCGTGACCTGGTAAGCGTCGGCCGCAGTGAAGGTCTCCACCGCACGATGGTGCACTCGGCAGAACTGTGTACAGACCTGCGGCAGGAGTTCGACCCGTCGGTCTTCCCGCATGTGACGTTCTCGATGAAGCTGCGAGGAACGATGATGCTGGTCGATCGACTCAAGGTTTCGCGAGCCGTGCGTAATGCCATCGAGAATGGCATCAAGGCGCTTCGCGGCGAACCGGGGACCATCGAGATCGCCACCTGGTTTGATCGCTCGAATGTCTACATCAAGGTCAGCGATTCCGGCGTCGGCATGGATGCCGACACGATGGCAAGCATGATGAAGCCCTACTTTACCACGTCAAGCGACGGCAGTGGCACCGGCATCGGCACCATGATCATGCAGCACGTGGTGCAGCAGCATCAGGGCTCGCTGCGCGTGACCAGTCAGCCCGGCGAAGGAACCCAGGTTGTGTTTCGTTTCCCGCATGGCATGGAGGGTGGCCGGCTGCGCAATGCCGAGTATGCAGCCGAACCAACCACGGTGGATGCCGTATGACGTATCGTGGTAAGCGCATCATGGCACTTGACTATGGCGATGCCCGCATTGGCGTGGCCGTCTGCGATGAACTGCATATCGTGGTTTCGACGCGGCCCGTTATCCCGAACGACGACAACGTGTGGACGTCGATCACACGCCGTGTAGCCGACGACCGCATCGATATGATCGTGGTTGGTGTTCCTCGGCGTCACGACGATACCACCTCGCCCATCATTGAGCGATGCCTGCAGTTCATCGTGGAACTTCGATCGCACGTCGGTGTTGAGGTGCTGGAGACGGACGAGGCGTTTTCGACGCAGCGAGCACACGAGATCATGCGCTCGGGCGGTATGTCAAAGAAGCGCCGCCAACAGAAGGGCGTCAAAGATCAGGTCGCCGCCGCCGTCATACTCCGAGATTTCCTGCAGGAGCACGCACCGTGAAGTACTTTTTCGTTCTCACCCTTCTGATGTTCGGCATGACTGCGTCGGCACAGCAGCGCAGGGTGCAACAGCAGCAGACCGTGTATGCGGATACCGACGACCGGCTGTTTGCCGACGCCATCGTTGTGCCAACGTCATCCGGAGACTCGGCCACGGTGACCGTATTCTTCCGGATGTCGAACGACATGCTGACATTCACCAAGGTGGTCGATCCGAATGACATTGGCGGAAACTTCAAGGCGGACATGAAGGTGTCGGCCGAAGTGCGCGACGGTATCGGCGTGATCCGCCAGCGTCTGCCGTGGACGGGTACAGCCTACGTCAACACGTTCGAAGAGACAAATGCGCGCAAGGCATTCCACTACGGATGGATCTCGTTCACGGCTCCGCCGGGCGAACGCAAGGTGACCCTCGAAGTTGTGACCACCAAGGAAAGCACACAGCGCAAGATCACCTTGCCCACCATCAAGGTTGTCAGGGCGGCAAAGACCGCAGGCATGCTTGCTCCGCCTATTGTTGCCGAACCGGCAACCAATGGCGAGACGGACAGCTTTCGTCCCTTTGTGAACAACGGCAATGTGCCCTTCCAGCCAACTGATGTTGTAGCCCTGATGATGGTTGGCGACGTTCGTCCGCGCATGTACGACTACGTGATCCGCCAGCAGCCATGGGGCGATCGCGAGATCCGATGGTGGCGTGTTGGCGACGTGCGTGGCGAGGCCCGTTCGGAACCCGGCGTCATCCCCGTAGTGTCGGCCCGCAGCAGCAACGATAGGCCACTGCTGTCGCTGGTGCACGGCAACAGCACCGCCGAAGCTGCTCTGCTCCGAATCCCGATCGCCGTTACCAGCATGGTACCTGCATCCTACACGCTGGAGGTGATTCCAAGGGGCGAGGGTGATACGATCCGACTGACGTTCAGAGTTTACTGGGAGAAGATGCCGCTATCGCTGCGAAATGCCGGCTATGCCATCGAACTGTGCAATTACGTGCTGACAGACCAGGAGTTTGACGACATTACCGATGGCAACGATGCCGAACGTCGGGAGCGTCTGATGGATTATTGGCGAAAGCATGATCCAACGCCGGCAACGACCTTCAACGAACACCTTGCCGAATACTATCGTCGGGTGGATGCAGCCTTCTACGCCTACAGCTCGATCCAGGAGCCGGACGGAGCAAAGTCTGACCGAGGCAAGATCTACATCCTGCATGGGCCTGCAACGTCCGTCACCAAGTCCATGTCATCGGACGGGCGGGCCGTCGAAACCTGGACCTACACGAACAAGGTCAACCAGGTCTTTACGTTCATGGTCGATCCTGCAGGTGCCTACGTCCTAACTGATATTCAACCCCGCAAGTAGACTCCGTACGGCTGTCACATGTGCTAGCGCGGTTCCCAGGCCTCACCCTCGCAGGGCGGCATGTCGTCTACCACATGTTCGTCCAGAATGGTGCACAACTGGTTCGTTGGGTCGAAGTACCTGCATTTGCCACATAGCGTGTCCTCCGACATCTTGTCGATCCTCGTGTTGAACTCCTGGTACTGCCGATACGCAGGGTAGGCGCCCAGCGCCCACATCAGAAACAACACGGCATACCACAGCGTGGCGCCGTCGATGTACTGTCGAGCCACGATACCACCGATGCCTATGAGCGCCACACGCACGATGGCCGCGCTGACGATGCTGCCCGTGGTGTAGTAGGGCTGATGCGTGGCATAGTCCGGCGCAGTGGTGCGTAACAGCAGCAGATCTATCCACTGCTCCGACGTCGAGGGTCTGTCCATGGTCACCGTCGTTGAAAAGCGTAGCTGCGGCCCTTCCATCGAGGGCCAGTTGATGAATATGCCCAGCGGATGGAGTTCGCTCCTATCGCAGCGGCCAAGACGGCCGTGACAGGTTGCAGGAGGGCATGCCAAAGCGGCATCCGACAGCGCAAGGCGATGGCCAGGCGCATGTAGCCTGCCAGCGCAAGCTGGACGACGGGCAGCGGCCATGCAACGCCCCCTGCCAACATGGCAACGGGTGCAGTGTACAGGGCCAACAGGTGGACGATGAAGAACAACGTTAGCGGCAGATTGTAGTTCGTGGCGGGAAAGAAATTCTTGGAGAAGCCATGGACAACGGCGCGGGCCGACGTGTACATTCTGCAGGACACGTGGGCCGTTCCATCGACCAAGGCAATGCGCAGGCCGGCACGTTTAGCCGCCTTGGCCAGGAAGACGTCTTCGACCATGGAGTCATGCACTGCCGTGTGGCCTCCGCAGGCATCATAGGCCGTTCTTCGGAAGCACATGAACTGTCCGTTGGCCGCCGATACCGATACGCGGGGACTGTCGTGAATGAGGTTGTTGGGCAGATAGGCGAAGTAGAGCAGGTGAACCATCGGGATCACGGCATGCTCGAAGAATGTCTCCATCTCCTCGTACGGAATCATCGAGAACATGTCCAGTCGAGCCCGTTGCAGCTGATCGACGGCGGCTGCCGCCATCAAGGGGCCATGCACCGTGTCCGCGTCGGTGAAGATCAAGACGTCGCCCGTGGCATGCTGGGAAAGTGTATGGCAGGCCCATGACTTTCCTACCCAGTCAGGGGGCAGGGAGGTGCCTTGCAGGACCCGCAACCGCTCGGGATAGCGCGCTGCCAGTCGTGCCAGGATCGCTGGCGTTGCATCGGTCGAGCCATCGTCAAGCACCAACACCTCGAGATTCGGATAGTCGAGTTCACACAGCGACGTCACGCAAGCCTCGACGCAGCGCTCCTCGTTCCGTGCCGGGACCATGACAGATACGCGAGGCGCATCAGCCGACGGTGTTGGAGGTCGCCTGGCCAGACGTTGAAAGCGGAACAGGTTCCACGTGGTGATGCCGGCCAGCACGGCCAGTACAGCCGTGACAATGACGTTGTAGAGTGACAGTGGGTCGTACAGGTCGATCATGGTACCTGTAAACCTACGACATCGGCGCGTGGTATTTTTGACGTCATGCCAACGCACGCAACCATGCAGGTATTCACCGGTGACGCTCACGACAGATGTCACACCCTTGACATGCCCGGTGCATACGAGTGGTGGTACGTCGATGCACTGTCCGACGACGGTGCATGGGGCATGGTTGCCATTCTGTTTCGCGGCATGCCGATGTCGCCGGACTACCTTGCGGCAATGGCCGCAGGCAGGGCACCTGCACCGTTGGACCACTGTGGATTTGCCGTCAGCGTGTACTATCATGGCAGACGCCTGTTTCAGGCCTTCCGAGGCGTTGACGCTGCACAAACGGCGTTCTCGACCACGGAATGTGATGTGCGCGTTGGACCATGCACGCTGAAGAAGACCGACGAAGGCCGCTGGGCGTTACGCATTGATACGGCCCATCCGGAGTCACCCCGACGGGTTGTCATCGAAGCAACCTTCGACCGTGTTGGGCGCGTAGCGTCCGACGATTCGGAGTTCACCGCCGCACATGCCTGGGTGCTCGCTGCGCCCCTTGCGCGACTGTCGGCAACGATGACGATCATGGACCATGGCAAGACCCGAAGCCATGTGCAATGGCAGGGCATGGCCTACCATGATCACAACATGGGCCGTCGTGCGATGCAGGACGATTTTCGCTCGTGGTACTGGGGCCGGACGTTGCATGCCGACAGTGGCTTGGTTTATCTGGCCACTCCTGATGCTACGGAGCCCTTCGTGTATGCTGCGAATGTCGATGCCGACGGAATCCATGCCTGGGAACATCCGGTCGTGACATCAGCACGCCACAGGCCGACGTACATGGGTTTGAACGTTGCCCGCCGGATCAGCATCCGCTCCAACACTGAGCTGTTCGACGTTCAACAGCAGCGCGTGCTGGATGATGGACCGTTTTATCGGCGATACCTTGCGATGTTTGTCGGACCCGATGGCCCGATGCCGGGCATCAGCGAGGATATGCACGTCCAGCGCTATGGCGCATCGTGGATCCGACCCTTCCTTCGAACACCGTGGCTACGCCAATGACCGACGCAACGATCCATATCCTGCCAGACCATCTAGCGAATCAGATCGCCGCCGGCGAAGTCGTGCAGCGTCCTGAATCGGTTGTCAAAGAGCTGGTCGAGAACGCAATAGATGCTGGTGCCACCTCGGTTACCGTCGTCGTAAAACAGGCTGGCAAACAACTCATCCAAGTGATCGACGACGGCATCGGCATGTCGAAGGCCGACCTTGAGCTGGCCACCATCCGACATGCCACAAGCAAGATCTCGTCGAGCGATGATTTGCATGCCATTCGTACCCTTGGCTTCCGAGGTGAGGCACTTGCCTCGGTGGCGGCTGTCGCCGACGTCGAGATCCGCACACGACGGACGAACGAAGCAACGGGGTGGACGCTATCGTCCAGGCCGGGGCAACACATTGGCGTAACGGCAACGGCATGCGACGTCGGCACGCAGGTGATGGTCCGTAACCTGTTTTATAATGTGCCGGCCCGACGTAAGTTCCTCAAGAGTGACCTGACGGAATTCCGACACGTCAGCGAGACGATGCAGAAGCTGGCCCTGGCGCGGCCAGACCGGCGAGTCGTCCTGTACGATGGCAACGTGCTGGTGTTCGACGTCAAGCCGTCGTCGCTCCAGGAGCGAATCGGCGACATACTTGCCATCGACGCGACGCAGGACCTGCTGAGCGTCGATGCCGAAGAGGGCGGCGTGAGCGTACACGGCTACGTTGGTCGACCGTCCGTGGCCCGACAGCAGCGCAATGGACAGTACCTGTTTCTGAATGGCCGGCCTATTGCGAGTCGTTCGCTTGCCCATGCGGTGACGACGGCCTACGAACACGTGCTTGACCGACAGCAGCATCCGGTGTTTGTGCTGCACCTGACGGTCGATCCTTCGCGGGTCGACGTCAACGTCCACCCGCAAAAGCATGAAGTGAAGTTCGACGACGAGCGCACGGTCTACCTACTGATGCAGCAGGCCGCCGCATCGGCATTGCAGAAGGCGAACGTCGTGCCGACGTTCACGGCCGACCTAGGGCTGGCACAACGCCCCTTACAGTCACTGAACATGACATCCGGTGACGGAGGCATGATCGTCAACAGGTTGACGGGCGAGATAACTCCTGTTGGCGGACGTTCATTCGGTGGCGGATCATGGCAGGGACAAGCACCATCGCAATCACAGACTTTTACGGGCGCGGTGCGGAATGCCTTCGAGGACCTGATGGCGGGTGCTGGGCGATCCGTCGATCCCGTGCAACGTGAGGTGCTGCAGGCTGGCGTAGCCTACATCGTGACAGCCAGTGACGAAGGCATCGTTGTGATCGACCAGCAGGCTGCACACGAGCGGGTGCTGTTTGAGCGACTGCTGGCGCGTCATGCGGACGGACCTGTGGAGCAGACCTTGATGTTTGCCGTGACGTTCCGTGTGGCGGCCGATCAAATGGCGCTGCTGCGCGAGCATGGCGAAGCGATCAGGTCTATGGGGTTCGACGTCGAAGCGGACGAAGCTGTTACCGTGACGGTGCGTGCCGTGCCGTCCGACGTGCACGCCGGAACTGAGGAGGCGACGTTGCTGGACATGCTGCGATCCCTTGCCGACCTTGGTCCGGGACCTGCCGAGCGTCGGCGGGAAGCAATGGCCGCCGTACTGGCTGTCCGACAATCCATACGCCGGGGTGATCGTCTTGGGCACAACGAGCAGCAGCAATTGGTCCGGGACCTGTTTGCCTGCGCCGTTCCGCATGTCACGGCCAAAGGCCGTCCGACGTACATCATCGTGCAGTACGATGAGCTGCTGCGGCGATTTCAGTAACCAATCTGACCAAGTACGATGAACAAGCAACAGTGCCGATGGTGGCGTTACGGGATCCTTGTCATGATGATGACTGTGGGTATCGGACTTCCGGTGCATGCACAGACGCAGCCGGCCAAACGTGACGTCGACTTCGAGCGCCTGCTGCCGTGGATGGACGGGTCGTTCTCGAGCGAAGCGCAAAGCAAGGCCGATACGTCCTTTCAGCACGTTGTGCTGCATATGAAGCGTATCTGGTACGACCGTACTGACGGAGCCTGGTTCTATGTCGAGCAGGCCATGGCCGCGGCGCAGGATCGTCCATATCGTCAGCGCGTGTACAACGTGCGAAGAGTGGAACAGGGCATGATCGAAAGTGCCGTTTACACCTTCAAGAAGCCCGAGGATGTGATAGGGGCATGGAAAGACACGACGTTGATCGACGACAAGTCGCCGAGTGAGCTGGTCAAGCGGCGCGGCTGCGAGGTCTTCCTGCAGGCCGACTTCGCCTCGTACATCGGCAGAACCATGGGAATGGCCTGTGCAAGCGACCTGCGCGGTGCAAGCTATGCAACGTCGGAGGTGACCATCTCCTACGACCGTATCGTGTCGTGGGACCGGGGCTATAACCCGGCCAATGAACAGGTGTGGGGCTCGACTGCCGGGCCGTACATCTTTCTGCGGACGACGCCATTGCCGTTCGGCGTGGCAAAGGAATGATATTTTTGCAGCCACGCATTGCTCACGAACGAACGAATTCATGGCACCGGCAAATCAGTATGTCTTGATCCTTGGCGCTTCCAGCGGTTTTGGTCGCGCAGCTGCCACGGCCCTTGCATCGCAGGGATATCATATCATCGGCGTGCACCTTGACCGTGCGGCAGGCATCAAGCAGGTCGATGAGCTCAAAGCCGAGCTTGATGCGTTGGGCGTCAGGCACATGTTCTTCAACGTGAATGCTGCCGATGCGGAGCGTCGCGCCGACGTGCTTGCTGCCGTCGCCGCCGAGTTTACCGCGCATCCGGGTGCTACCATTCGAATGATGCTGCATTCGTTGGCGTTCGGCACACTCAAGGAGCTCGTTGCTACGGACATGTCGCAGACGATCTCGCAGAAGAGCCTCGAGATGACGCTGGATGTCATGGCGAATAGTATTGTGTACTGGACACAGGATGTGCTGCGCAACGGACTGATGACGCACGGCGGTCGAATCGTTGGTCTGACCAGTGCCGGTTCTGCCCGTGTGCTGCCCATGTATGGCGCCGTATCGGCTGCGAAGGCTGCGCTCGAGTCGTACTGTCGCCAGCTGGCCCTCGAGCTCGGACCTCTTGGCATCACGGCCAATACCATCCGCGCCGGTGTTACCGAGACACCCGCTCTGTCGAAGATCCCCGGTAACGATGTCATCATGGGCTATGCCATGATGCGCAATCCGTCGCACCGGCTTACGAAGCCCGAGGATGTTGCGTCGGTGCTTACGCTGCTGATCCGCGACGAAGCACAGTGGATCAACGGCGAGCAGCTTGGCGTCGACGGTGGTGAGGATGCTGTGGATCTCACGTGGTGGAAGTCCGAAGCATGAAGCGCCGACTGCTCATCGCAATGACGGTTGCCCTTGTTCCCGCCCTGCTCTGGGCTGTGGATACGTTGACGCACATGAACGGCACGCGACAGGTTGTGTTGTCGGCCCCGGCAACGTGGGAGGCTCGTACAGAACCCTACGTCGTGTCTGCCTCTGCACCGTCCGAAGGTGATGCATACCCTCCGACCGTCTCCGTACTTGTCGAAGCTGTTTCCGGCGAGCGGAAGCGACTGCAGCCATATATGAAGGCCATGTATTCGCTCCAATGGCAGATGTCGGATGCCATGACCGGATGGAGTCCGAGAGACACCACGTGGGACGGGCTGCCGGCATCGGTCTCTGATTTTCGGTCCGCCTACGGTGATGCCATGATGAACACGCGTGTCATTGTTGCGATCGAAGGGGACACAGCCTACGTGTGCAGAGCAATGTGGCTCGACGATACCTCTCCAACGCGAATTGCTTCGGCCTTGGAGGTTCTTTCGACGGTCAAGCGACCGCGGTCAACCAAGTAGGCGCCCAGGTCGATCAAAGGTAGCCGATCACGTCGTGCCTGGTCAGCACGCCTGCCACGCGTCCAAACTCCATCACAACGAGCATCGGTGCATCCTTCAGGGCCATGATGGCCGACTGCACATCGTTGTGAGCATCGATCGCCGGTGAAGGTTTGTCCATCAGGGGGGCAATGCTCTGCTCGATGATGGTGCGATCGTTGATCACCGCTCCCATCAGACGCGATTCGCGGACGGTACCAACGACATGATCGTCGTCGATAACCGGCATGTCGGATACTTCGTAGGAGCCCATCAGGGCAAGTGCTTCGTGGATCGACGCTGTCGAGCTGACGCTGACCACGGATGGCAGGGTACCGCGTGTACGCTTTGCCGCCAGTACATCGCGAACCATCAGGCGATCGTTCGACAGCAGGTCTTTCTCCTTCAGCCACTCATCATTGTGGTGCTTCGTAAGGTAGCGCTCACCGGTATCGCAGATGATGGCAACGACGATGGACTCGGCTGGAAGCGTGCGAGCCAGCTGCAACGCAGCTGCTACATTCATGCCCGATGAACCACCGCAGAAGATGCCTTCGTCGCGCACGAGAGCTCTTGCCGTCATGAACGCATCCTTGTCGCTCACGTTGATGATCTCGTCAAGCAGATGCACGTCGAGATTCAGCGGGATGCGCTCTTGGCCGACGCCTTCGACAAGGTAGGGCAGGGCTTCGACAAGACGTCCCGTCTCTTTGAATGTCTTGATGGCCGACCCTACGGGGTCGGCACCGATGACCTTGATGGCCGGATTCATACGCTTCAGGTAGCGGCCGGTGCCGGTAATGGTGCCGCCCGTTCCCATGCCTGCCACGAAGTGGGTGACACGTCCATCCGTATCACGCCAGATCTCGGGTCCGGTCGTTAGCTCGTGAATGGCGGGATTCGCCGGATTGTCATACTGGTTGAGCATCACCGCATTGGGGAGCTCATCGGCAAGACGCTTTGCCGTGTTCCAGTAATACTCCGGCGAGCTCTGCTTTGCCGCACTCGACACGATGAGCACGTCGGCGCCCAGGGCCTTCAGGTAGCGCACGCGTTCCTGCGACGCTTTGTCGGTCATGACGAACAGACAGTTATAGCCCTTCAGCCTGGCTGCCAGGGCAAGACCGATTCCGGTGTTGCCGCTGGTCGGCTCGATGATCATGTCGCCGGGCTTGATGCGTCCGTCACGCTCGGCGGCTTCGAGCATGGCAATGCCGATGCGGTCCTTGACGGAACCACCGGGGTTCAAGCTCTCAAGCTTGAGCAGAATGGTGGCGTCGATACCTGCGGCAAGGCCGTTGAGGCGGACGAGGGGTGTATTGCCGATCAGGCTGAGGACGGAATCATGGATGTTCATGCGAGTTCCTCCAGGAGGAGTTGACGTTCATACATATCAGCATACTGTCCGCCGAGCGCAAGTAGCTCGGCGTGCGAGCCGCGTTCGATGATCTTGCCTTCGTGCAGGACGATGATCGTGTCGCAGTGCTGGACGGTCGAAATGCGATGGGCGATCATGATGGTTGTTCGATGCTGCATCACGGACGCCAGGCCACGAAGGATCCGTTCTTCCGTATCCGTATCAACGGCCGAAAGTGAGTCGTCCAATATCAGAATGGCGGGGTCGCTCAGGATTGCACGGGCAAGGGCCGTGCGCTGTTTCTGGCCGCCCGAGAGGGTAACGCCCCGTTCGCCAACAAGGGTCTCGTAGCCGTTCTGCAGGTTGGTAATGTCGGCGTCGAGTTGCGCCACGTGTGCAGCCTGTTCCACGTCGGCGTCGGAAGCCTCGGGACGTCCGAATCGGACGTTGTTTCGGATGGTATCCGAAAACAGAAAAGCCTCTTGCGGCACCATGGCGATGGCACCCCGCAGCACATGCAATGGTATCGTGCGTATGTCATGTCCATCGATCGCGATCGAGCCTTCCGAAACGTCGTACAGTCGAGGCAGGAGCGAGGCCATGGATGACTTCCCGGAGCCGACCTGTCCGACGATGCCCAGCGAAGTCCCTGAAGGAACGTCGATCGTGATGTTGTCAAGCACGGTCGTCGCACCGTGCCGTAGCGACACTCCGCTGAAGCGAATCGATCCCTTGAGATCCTTGATGTCGGTATTCGTCGATGGGCCATCGGCGATATCGGGTACGGCGTCGATGAACGTGCCGAGACGTCCCATCGAAGCGGCACCGCGCTGGATCATGCCTGTGACCCAGCCGATTGCAGCGATGGGCCACAGCAGCTGGTTCAGGTAGATGAAAAACTGCGTGAGATCGCCAACGGAGAGACGATCGCGCATCACCAGCATTCCGCCGAAGCCGATGACCATCAGATAGGTGATGTTGAACAGAACGGTCATCGACGGCATCATCAGGCCGTTCACGCGGGCAAGGCGCATGTTCTTGCGATAGTACGTCTCCGACAGATCATCGAACCGTCGCGACTCCTGTTCCTCGCGGACGTAGGCGCGCACGACGCGTACGCCCGAGAAGGTCTCCTGCGCCTGCGTCGTGATATGCTCGTACTGTTCCTGCACGACCTTGTAGCGTTCATGGATCATGCGTCCCAACCGATACGTGGCCCAGGCAAGCAGGGGCACGGGCAGGACGATGGATGCGGTGAGCGGGACGTTGATGCTAAGCATCCACGAAAGGGCGAAGGCAAAGGTGGTGACGGTGTTGGCCGAGTACATGATGGCCGGACCGATGAACTCACGTACCGAGCCGATGTCACTTGTAAAGTGGGCAAGGATCAGCCCCGTCGAGCGCTCGTGGAAGAATCGCTGCGACTGTCGCTGAAGTGCCGCCGTGAAGTCGTTCCGAAGATCCTCTTCGACATAACGGCTCATCACGATGATCGTTCGGCGCGTGGCCCACATGAAGAAGCCACTGCCTATGGTCAGCCCTAGGATCTGTCCAACCATGAGCAACATCGACGTGTCGTCGATCACGTTGGTCTTCAGGGCATCGATCGCTGCGCCGACAACACGTGGAATGGTCGTCGAACAGACGTTGGACAGGGTAATAAAGAGCAGGCCCAGCCACACAAGCCTTGCATACCGTTTGACGTATGGCAGCAGTCGCTTGAGTTCCGTCAATGCCCCTTGGCGAGGTGCGGTTGAGGACATCAGGCGACGGTGACCTCGGACGTGAGATAGACGTCCTGGATGGCGTGCAAGATGGCCACACCGTCGGCATATGGTTTTTGGAAGGCCTTGCGACCCGAGATGAGGCCCATGCCGCCGGCACGCTTGTTGATCACGGCCGTCGTGATGGCTTCGGCAATGTCGTTCGAGCCGGACGGTCCGCCCGAGTTGATCAGGCCGATACGGCCCATGTAGCAGTTAGCTACCTGATAGCGGCAAAGGTCGATCGGATGGTCGCTTGACAGTTCGTCGTACATACGCTTGTCGAGTTTACCATACGACGAGTCGCCGGTGTTGAGTGCCAGAAAGCCCCCGTTGTTCTCGGGCAGCTTCTGCTTGATGATGTCGGCTTCGATGGTGACACCAAGATGATTGGCCTGACCGGTAAGATCGGCGGCGACGTGATAATCCTTGTCGCTCTTGAATGCGCTGTTACGGATGTAGCACCACAGGATGGTGGCCATGCCAAGTTCGTGAGCAAGTGCGAAGGCTTGGGCGATCTCGACGATCTGGCGTCCACTCTCGGGCGAGCCAAAGTAGATGGTTGCGCCGACGGCGGCAGCGCCCATATCGGCTGCCTGCTTGACCGTGCCGAACATGATCTGGTCGAACTTGTTGGGATACGTCAGCAGTTCGTTGTGGTTGATCTTGACCACAAACGGAAACTTGTGGGCATACTTACGGGCAACGGCGCCAAGCACGCCATAGGTCGATGCCACGGCATTGCAGCCACCGTCGATGGCCAAGCGCACGATGTTTTCGGGATCGAAGTACATCGGATTCTTGGCAAACGATGCTCCGGCGCTGTGCTCGATGCCTTGGTCTACCGGCAGGATGGACACGTAGCCAGTGTTGGCAAGCCGACCCGTAGCGTGCATCCAGTGCAGGTTGTGCAGAACGCGCGAGTTGCGGTCTGATGCCGTAAAGATGCGGTCGACCACATCAGGCGACGGGACGTGCAGAGCAGCGTGCGGAATCGTCGTGCAGGTATGATCAAGGTAATACGAGGCCTTGTCGCCAAGGGCTTCGGTGATGCGATCGATCATGACGTACGCTCCGTTGGGTTGAGTTCTTCATGCGAAGATACGAAGCAACCCGTCCTACTTCAGGACGCGTAACGGAATCGTCTGCATGCTTGGTCCGTCAGTGACAATAACGTTGTATGCGCCGGATGTCAGGCCCGGTACGGGGATCGTCACGGAGGCGTCCTGCAATGCGTCGCGGGTGTCCGTGAAGACGATTCGTCCCATGGCATCGACAACGCGAATCGAAGCCTGCTGCCCTTGTACGCGAACTCCGCGGATCCATGCCGTGCCCGTGGTGGGATTAGGCATCGCGCTCCAGGATGAGCCTGCGTCGGTATCGGAACTTGCCGATGTTGGGGTAAGTGCCACGTCAAGCCTGATGTTCTCGTCGCCGGGTCTATACAGCGCATAGTAGAAAAACGTCAGCATCATCTCGTCCGTAGTCGACTCGCCGCGTTGGACATCGGCCGGTGGAGTGCTTGGATTATGTTCGTTCAACGACGTGTTGTCGTAGGTGAATTGCGACTCAAGTACCGATCCCTTGGTGATACGCAACATGGTTGGGAAGACGTAGGCGATCTGCCAATGAAAGTCCCAATGCGGGATGGAAATGATCGGGATCGTATCGGATGCCGGAGTACGCACCCATACCTTGGCGCTCTTGCCAAGCAGGTGCATGTGCGGTGCGACGGCCAGCACGGATACGTCGGCAGGGACGGTGTACTGCTGCCGGAACGTCTTGACCTGATTGGCGGGAATGCGGAATGGTTTGTTGACGATGTTCTCGTGGTTCAATACTGCCGAGATCATGACGGGACGTACGGCGGGATGAGTGGCATACCGCAGACGGATCGACGTTGCATCGGTCTCGCCCTGCGTGCCGGCCGGATAGTGCATCTGAAAGATGACACGTGCACGTTTCGGCAGTCGGATGCCGAAGCCCGAAGGGAAGACGGTTGGCGTGGCTCCCGGCGCCCACACGGCAGCGAGTTCTGCCGTGGTTGAACCAACGCCCCCAAATCCAACATATCCCGGTTCCTGGTCCTGAGCATCCAGCGCTGCCGTTGTCGATGCCGTATCGATGAAGACCAAGACGTGGTGAACGATGGACGAGTTGCCGGGGACGATCTCGATCGCATCGATATAGCGGTCTACCGACTCGTTCGTTGGCATGGTGAAGCACCGATAGACGTCGTTGTTGGCCGCCTTCGAAGTGTATCTCGGCATGGTAACGACCAGATCCGGAGACTTCAGTGCCGGTCCGTCATCGAACCGTGGGGGCGGCGGGGCCTGCGTCAGATCGCCAGCCGGCGTGCCCATGGCCACCCATTCCGTGATGGCCGTGATCTCGTCATTCGACAACGCTCGCTCGTGGGCATAACGCCGATAGGTAAGGTCAGCCGGATACGGTGGCATGGTACGTGTGACCACGGCCTCGTTCACGGCTTGGGCCATAGACATCACTTCCTCGAATGTTGTCAGCGGGAAGGGGGCAATGCCTCCCGTATGGTGGCACGAGACGCATGCGCGATAGATAATCGGCGCTACGTCACGGCTCCACGTTGGCGTCTCACGGGCAGACATCACGGTCGAAAATGTGAGAGCAAGGCTTGTGGCTACGATGATACGCATCAAGGACTCCCGGGAAATCGACGAAAGGCGCACAGACGCAAGATCAGGAATGGCGGTTTAACGAAAGCGGCCCACCGTGGTGGGCCGCTGGGAGAGTGCAATCATGGTGACGGCGGGCGTTTAACGCACGACCATCAGCGTTCTGCTGGAGACGAACGGACCCGAGGTCATACGGACGTAGTAGACGCCGCTGCCAAGGTTGGACACATCCAGACTGAGCTCGTAGGTGGCAGACGGAAGGGCGGGAGTGACGATCTGCTTGACGACGTTGCCGACGCCGTCAATCACATCAAAGACCGTTTCGACTTCGAGACCTGTCGAGTAGGGGATGACAGCCACATCGCCGGCCGGATTGGGGATCGGTTCCTTCAGGCCGAATCCGGCAGCCCCAACCTTGATCAGACGTCCTTCGGCAAAGCATGTCAGCTGCATCGTGACCTTGCTCTGGTCTCCGGTCGGCACGAGGCATGCATAGTCCTTCGTCGCCAGCGCCAAGCTTACCGGAAGCGTAGAATCGGCGTTCAGGTAGACCTCGAACGTTGGTGTTACAAAGGTGCCCGGTGCGACCCCATTCGACCCCGTAGCGCCGATACCGAGGCGGCCCGGGGTTGCAACGTCGGGAGTGAACGTCCATCCTGCCTGCTGTGCCGTTGAATCAAAGCCGGCAAAGGCCAGTACGGTTTCCGAGAAGGTCACGGTCAGGTCTAGCGAACGCACAGCAACCGTGTCAATGCTGCCAACATCAATGCTGATGGGCATTGCGACCTTCTTGCCGACTTCGCCGCGACCGATGGTGCCAAAATTGGCCTTGACGGGGGCTGTTACGCCAGTGCCTGAGAGGTTGATGACCAGGTCGAGACCTTGATCGTTCTTGAGTTCGTACGCAGCGCTGAATACACCGGGTGTGGGCGGCGCGAAGCGCACCGGTATCGTCGTCTGCGCGCCGGGCTGCAATGTGAGGGGCGCAGCCAGCAGCACGACAAACGCATTGACCTGACCGCTCTGCACGACCTGCGAGATCGTCAGCGTCTGCGTAGGATGCTGGTTCTGGATCACGATGGTGCGCGAATCCGTCTTCGTGGCGCACGTCAGGACGTCTCCAAAGTTCACGGGACTGAGCTTCGACGGTACGGTACCAATGCCCGTCACCTTGACGCACGTCTTGGCATAGGGTGGGATCGGGTCCGGTCCCGGCTTGGCATCATGCTCGATGCAGACGTCGATCTCGCGATCGCCTTGTGCCTGTGGTGTGAACAGTACGTCCAGCGTCAGGGAAGCACCCGGAGCCAGGTTGACAGGCATCTGGGGCAGCGGAGTGCTCCAGGCAAAGTCTGTGGCTGCACCCGAGAAGGCGATCGAGTAGAGGTTCAGCGGTGTTGCCGCGTCCGTGTTGCGGATGGTCACCGTTCCGCGCTCGGGAGATTGTTGGCCCACCGTCCACGGTGCGAATGCATAGCCTTTGGCATCGATGGCCGGCAGGATACCGCCGCCGCGGGCATTGCCAACGATGGTCGCTCCGCTGCCCTCGATCGTGGCTGTCACATTCACGCTCTGCTGTGAGCGGTCCTGTGGCGTGTAGACCACAATGATGTCCTTCGACTCGTCGGGCGCCAAGGAGAACGGTGTGGTTGGCAGTGTAAACTTCAGGTGGGCATTCGTCGGGTCGGAAAGCGCTAGAGTCGCCACGCGAGCGGGCAACGGCGTGCGGTTCGTTACGCGGATGGTATCCGTGTTGACCGTGAGCACGCGACGGTTGCCGAAGTCGACGGAATCGATGGTGATTACCGGATCGACACCCTGCGCAGTCAGCAGGCCGATGGCGGCTCCGCATCCCGATGGCAGGTTGAAGTTGATGAATCGCTGGGCAGGACCGGCGCCGCTTGGCGTGAAGGTGACATCAACTTCGAGGTACTGGCCTGACGGGATCGAGAACGCGCCAAGACCCTTCGTGATCGTGATGTCTGTGGAACCGCTTACATACTGCAGGTTTCCGGCAAGGGGGTTGGGACCGTCGTTCCGAAGGATCTGGACCTTTGTGAGCGTGTTGGATTGTCCCTTGACGACGGTACCGACGTTGACGGGCGACAGCAGTGACCAGGCACATGGGGCCAGGCCTTCGCCGTTGATGACAAGCGTTGCAAGCGCGTTGCAAGAGCCGCACAGCGAGAGCGTTGCCGTACGGGGGCCGGTACCCTGCGGGGTAAAGGCAATCTCGATACCAAGGGACTGACCCCGGCGTAGCGTCACGCCGCCCAGCTTGCCTACGATGGCAAAGTCTCCGGCATTCGGTCCTGAGAAGGTAGGATTGCAGAGTACGATGTCGAACGGTCCGGTATTCTGAAGGATACCGGGGAACGTCTTGGCAGTTGACGAGCCCTGAACGATGGGGTCGACAGTGACCGTTGCCGGAGAGAACACGATCGTTGGCGAAAGTACCTTGAACGACGAGTCGCTGGCCTTGCTTGATGTGGGCATCGAACCGTACTTGGAGACAAACACGTCGGTCTTGCCACTGTGTGGCAGTCCGGGCAGGGATCCGAATGGTTTGGGCGCCGTATACGTGCCGGTCTCGTACGTCCACGTCCCGCGAGTCACCGTCTTTGCGCAGTAGGCGGGACCGCCGGGGCGGGGGCCATTGGTGATCGACAATGGGACAAGGTTCTCGTCGTAGACAGCGTAGAAGTTGATCCAGTTCGTTGACGTCACCGGTCCGACCTGAATGAAGTTGCCGTTCTTGTCGGCACCGGCACGAGCGAACTTCTGATAGCGTCCTACGACCGTCAGTCGGGGGCGTCCGGCGGCGTTGTACTCGATGCCGAAGTCCGTGATCTCGACGGTTGACCGCTGTGTTGACGAACCGCCGATCTGGGCGGAGTTCATTTGATTACCCGTCGGAGCGAGCTTCATGACGAAGACATTCTTCGTGTCGTTCGGCCCCTGCAGGTTGATACCGATGGATCCGTACGTCGCGGCCTGCGATTCGAAGTGGCCTGCCACGTAAACAAAACCCTCCTTGTCCACGATGGCACCGATCACTTTCTCGTCGTTATTGCCGTTACCGGTAAGGAGTGTCGTCTTCACGACACGACCGTCGCCATCAAGTTCGGTCATGAATCCGTCGACGTTGCCGTCGACGTTGCTCACAACCTGGCTTCCAAACTTCGAGGGGCCATCGTACCAGCCGGCCACGTAGACCCGTAGTTCATCCTCGGAGACAGAGATCGAGTTCGAGGTTTCGGCGCTGGCGGCACCAAGCTGCGTAGCCCAGGTGTAGTCCGGCTTCGGATCGTAGATCACCTTGATGCGGTAGCGCTGGCCGGACCGTGGGGGGAGCCACTTGTAGGACAGACCTTTTGCCGTCGTGGTTATCGTGTTCCACGTGTTGCCATCGTCTTCGGAGAACTGGATCGTCACTTCGTCCGTTGGCAAGACGCCTGCCCACTTGATCGTAACGGTATCGCAAGTCGAGAACAGTTCACCGCCCACGGGTGAGTTCAGCAGGATCTGTCCAGTGCCGCCAACGAGTGAGATGATCTGCGAGCAGGGCGTGCCTTCAAGCAGGAGCTGAGCCGCACGGAACTGCCGAAGCGTGCCCTGCTTGAACTGAATGCGGAACGTGCGCTTCTGCCCCGGTGCGATCGTGATCGAGGCGGGAGCCGTCTGCTGATTGTTGGGCACGTTGTAGTCGACCACCGAAAAATACGTCGGTGGCGTCACCGTGAATCCGGTGAACGTAAACGGCGCTCCAACGGCCGTGATGGTTACGTCAGCATTGGCAGTGCCCCCCGCTGGCGGATCTCCGCAGTACAAGACCGGATTACTAATGTCGACGCGGGCAACAGCCGTCGGTGGTGCCGTATAGTTAACGTCCATCGTCGGATTGGGGTTGCCTCGCTTCAGCGTGATGCTGGCAACTCGGTCCCGAGAAGCTTCGCCGCAGGCAGCCTGTGTTGTCCACTCGAGCGAGCAAATGCGACGGACTTGCGTTTCGAGAGCGAGGTAGCCAAACAGGTCGACGAGTTTCTGCTCGTTTGTGACGATGGCCTTGCCGCCGGTTGCCTGTGCGATGTTGGACAGGGTATAGTGCGTCGTCTGTTCAAGGATCGTCACACCGTAGAATCGGATGTTGTTCTTCTGGCATTCTTTCGATACGGAGTCGGCCCAGCGGAGTCCTTCGGCATCGGACTCAAAGCCTGGGTTGGGGTGGCCGTCCGTCAGGAAGAACACGAACCGTGGCAGATTTGCAGGTCGTTGGGCGAACAGCTTGAAGACGTTGTTGGGGTCATCCATTCGGAACGGCGCACGATAGTTCGTGACACCTCCGGGCTCGCGTCGGTCAAGGGTGTCTCGGATCTCATTCGGATTGCTCGTCCACGGGACCCACGTTTCGTAATTCGAAGCGAATGACACCACGGCAACACGTGTCTCGCCGGTGAAATTGACGTTCCCGACAAAGGCCTTGACGGCATCGCGGGCATAATCCCAGCGACGCTTGTTGAGCGGCTGAACCTTGTCATTCATCGAGAACGACCGGTCAAGGATGATCAAGATCGATGACTGAGGATCGGTCGTGATGTCCTTGCAGTTGTGCTTCAGCGTCGCCGTCAGGTCACGCGTCGGCACTCCGTTCGGCGTCTCGCGGATTGCAAAATCCGCGGCCGTCAGATTGGGGATCGGATTGCCAAGGGCATCCAGTGCCACGTAATCCGCCGTGATCTTCGGGAATGCCGAGGCATTGACGTTGTACACGTTGAAGATCTGTGCACGAACGGACCCAACGCCGACCATGCACAGCATGGCCAACACGGCAGTGCGAAAAAGTGAAGCAAGGAAGTTCATACGACCTCGATGTTGCTGGTGCTTGTAGTTCATGTTCGTTGTGATCAGATGACCGCCGGCTCCATCAGACGGAGTGAACGGTCCGTTGCATTCAACTCGGCTTGAATGCCGAGTGGTATGGTCAATTTGCTTCGTACGTGTCCAAATGGGAGTCCGTAGACTGCCGGAATGCCAAGATCGCCGATCAACTCATGCAGTACTTGCGAGAGTGAATACGACGGCTCCGGAAAGCGGCCGGGGCGATTCTCACAGTCTCGGAAGTTTCCAATGGCGATCGCAGCGCAGGATTGCAGCTTGCCGGCAAGTCGAAGCTGGGTCAACATCCGGTCGATCCGATAGGGTTCCTCGCTGATCTCTTCCAAAAAGAGAATCGCGCCTCGTGTGTCGATCTCGTAGGGCGTACCCAACGTACTGGCGATCATCGTGAGGTTGCCGCCGGTGAGACGGCCGCTTGCCGTTCCTGCGTGAAGCACCTTGAGTTTGGCATCGCAGTACATGGCCGACACGTCGGATTTGGCAGATCCCGATTCGCTCTGGCGCACTACGTTCGTGACCGAGGTCGTCGTGAAGTCGTCGAAGGTACTCGACGCCACAGGGCCATGGTAGGTTACAAGACCACTGAGCTGATTTACTGCGATCAGCAGTGCGGTGATGTCACTGAAGCCCATGATGAGCTTGCCGGCCTGCTTGATCGATTCGAAGTCAAGCATGGGAAGTATGCGCATGACGCCGTAACCGCCGCGTCCGCTGACGATGGCATCGATCGAGGGGTCTTCGATGAATCGCATGAGTTCGTCGGCACGATCCTGATCGGATGCAGCAAGGTAGCCCGAGCGCTTGCCAATGTTCGACCCTAATTTGACGTGTACGCCCCACTGGTCGCAGAGGCTGACGAAGTCCCTGACCTCTCTGGGCATGACGCCACTAGCAGGTGCCACAACGCCGATGGTCTGCCCCTTTCGGATTCCCTCCGGAAGGCGGAACGATGCCATGGACATCGCAGCAGGGCGGCGCGTCGCGGCTGGTGCCGAATCAAGCGCTGCACGACTGTCTCCGGCCGCACGCAGTATGGCCGGTGCCATGACAGCTCCGGTAAGCGTGTGGAGAAATGCACGTCGTTGTAATCGTTGGGGCATAGCTGTAACGGTAGAATTCCGCTTCGTACGTGAAGTTACGAAGTTGTACAGAATTTGCGTTCATTCGTAAAGCCTTGATACACGACTGCATACCGGTCACTTAGCGGTCCTTCTTCGGGGAAGACCGGCAAGGTGTTATATTCGCTGTCTACGGAAAGGTGCAAGAGTGGTTGAATTGGCACGCCTGGAAAGCGTGTGTACCGGTAACGGTACCGCGGGTTCGAATCCCGCCCTTTCCGCATATGCCCGCCAGGGCCATCTATGACTGACACGATTCGGGACGAGATCGACGATTCGTCGGCGCAGGATGAGGCCGTTATCCGCGACGTCCTTGGCGGCAACACCGACGCGTTTGCTGCGCTAGAACGCAAGTACCGAAAGATCGTCTCCTTTCTGATCCGGAAGATGATTCGGAACGAGGAGGACGTCAGGGATATCACGCAGGAGACCTTCGCAAAGGCATTTGCGGCCCTGCCATCGTTTCGATTCGAGTATCCGTTCTCGCGCTGGCTGTTCAAGATCGCATCGAACAAGTGCATCGACCATCTGCGTCGCCAACGGCTGACACCGGTGTCGCTGGATGCACCGGTCACGACAAAGGACGGTGGGCAGATGTTCGTTGATCCACGTGATCACGGCCCGACGCCCGATGTGCAGGCCCTTGCAAGCGAGCGCTCAGAAAAGCTGCAGCAGGCACTGCGGACGCTTCCCGAGAAGTACCGCGAGGTGATTCGGCTGCGACATGAGGAGGAGCTGGACTACCAGGAGATTGCCGACCGACTGGGACATCCCCTTGGTACCGTCAAGGCACATCTGTTCCGTGCCCGCAAGATGCTGTACAAGCAGCTTGTGCGGCATGAAATGATCTTTGATGACTACATGCGTGGAGACGCTGAGGCATGAGGCGTCTGGCTCGTCGAACGATCGCCTGGTGGACGGTCATCGGAACGCTGGCCGCAGTGGTCGTGCTGCTGGTGGGCGCCTTCGTGCAACGGATGCTGTACCCTCCTGTGACGCCGTTCGTTGAAGACGCCGGCGAGGTCAAAACGGTGATTCAATGCGAGATCGTCAACGCGTCTGGCGTGCGCGGCGCAGGCAAACGCGTGCTGACCTATTTGCGAGAGCGGGGATTCGACGTCGTCGAGCTCTCGACGTCGCCCGTCCCGCAACAACAGTCGAGCGTGCTGGACCGCATGGGCGACCGTTCGTCCTGCGTGAAGGTCGCCAAGGTGCTCGGCATCGCTGACTCCCTTGTCGAGCCTCGAATCGATTCAATGTTGTTTGTCCGCGCTAGCGTGGTGCTTGGGAGCGATATTGCGGCCCTCGCACCCTTCCAGGAATGAAACAATCTTCTCTCACAGACTGAACCAACATCGGTGGCATACTCAAAACCAAGGTCGCAAAAAGGTCAGGCCGTGCTCTGTGCACGTGTCGCCCAAGACAAGCTGGCTCACGATATCGTGATCCTCGACATGAACGAGATCGAACACGCGCCGGCTGCTTTCTTCGTGATCGTCACGGCCGATTCTGATGCCCAGGTCCGCGCTGTGACCGACGCAGTGGCCGTTGCCTGCAAAGGCCTCGGCATGGGAAATGCCCGCATCACCGGGAAGACATCGGGATCGTGGGTTATCCTGGATTTCTTTGACATCTGTGTTCACGTCATGCTCCCCGAGGCTCGAGACTTCTACAAGCTGGAGCGACTGTGGGGCGACGCGAAAGCCTATACGCTGACACCCGCAGGTGCCGCCAAGGCCATCACCCTTTCCAAACGAACTGTCTGATACGACATCATGCTTCACACGTACGTCGAGTCACACCTGCAGCGCGCACTGGCGTCGATCAACGCCCCTTCGGATACAAACGTGGTGTTCGAGATCCCACGGCAACAAGGGCAGGGACACCTTTCGACCACCGTTGCCATGGCCCTTGCCAAGTCGATGCGAGGTAATCCCCGGGCGATCGCACAGTCGATCGTCGATGCGCTTGGTAATGACGTGCCCTTCGTGCAATCCATCGAGATCGCCGGCCCCGGCTTCATCAATATCACGTTCGACGCTGCCGCGTTCCACGATATGCTGCGAACGATGATCGAGCAGGGTGCAGACGTGGGCCGATCGGATATCGGAGGCGGACGTACCGTGAACGTCGAATACGTGAGCGCAAATCCGACGGGCCCTCTGCACGCCGGCCACGGCCGAAACTGTGCCGTTGGTGACACCATTGCGAATCTGCTGGCCTGGTGCGGCTTCGCGGTGACGCGGGAATACTACTTCAACAATGCCGGTAACCAGATGAATAAACTGGGCGAGAGTATTGATGCTCGCGTCCGTCATCGTCTTGGCGACCCGGAGTTCCCGTTCCCCGAGGATGGCTACCACGGAGAGTACATCCATGCCATCGCCGATGACATCGTGGCCACGCGACAAGATGCATACGAGGCCTGCTCGGATGACGAACGCCGTGCGTTTTGTCGGCGCGCCGGCGAGCAATGGTGCTTCGACCTGATCAAGAAGACACTCGACTCGCTGAACATCCACCACGACGTGTTTTTCAACGAGGACTCGCTGTACACCGAAGGGAAGATCACAGCCACGATCGAAGCCCTGCGCCAGCGGGGACTTGTGTACGAAAAGGACGGAGCAACGTGGCTTGCACTTACTGAGCTTGGACAACAACAGGACAAGGTTATCGTGAAATCGTCGGGTGAACCGACGTACCGTCTGCCCGACATCGCTTACCATGCAGGTAAGCTCGCCCAGGGCTATGATATGCTGGTGGACATCTTTGGCGCCGATCATATCGCGACCATACCGGACGTGCTTGCAGGCGTTACGGCACTTGGACAGGACGCTTCGAAGGTTCGCGTCGTCATCCACCAGATGGTCACGTTCGTGGAAAACGGCGAGGTCGTGAAGTTCTCGAAGCGCTCCGGTAAGTCGTTCACGCTCGACGAGCTGATCGACGAAGTCGGCGCCGACGTGGTACGGTTCTTCTTCGTGATGCGGGCCGCCGGTACACACCTTGAGTTCGACCTTGGTCTGGCCAAGGAAGAAGGCGACAAGAATCCCGTCTTCTATCTGCAGTATGCGCACGCCCGGATCGCCTCGATCCTTCGCAAGGCCGCCGAGCAGGGCATTGCCGTTGACGAGTCGGCCGACCTGCACGTGTTGGCACATGAACGCGAGCTCGAACTCATCACGCTTCTGTCCCGCTTCCGGCAGGTTGTTGAGCGTGCTGCCGACCAGCTCGAACCACATACTGTGGCCGAATACCTGCGCGACCTTGCTGCAGCGTACCACAACTTCTATCACGACTGCCGTATTCTGGGCTCCGAGCCTGCAGTGCAAGGGGCAAGGTTGCTTCTTGCCGAGGTGACCCGTCGCGCGATGCGCAACGGACTTGCCGTGCTGGGCGTTGGCGCTCCCGAGGTGATGTAACGAGCACAACTACGCGAATGTGCGTCTTGCATCGTCAATGGCGTCGGAAATGTCTCAGCAACCCATGAAACGCGAATTCTTCTACGACGTGTCGGATCGTGGCGTCCTGACGTTAGATGGGGCCGTACACGACGATCCGTGGTTTCTGGATTACGCGTTTCGGCGGCTGGCTCGGACGGCTAATCCACTCTACCCCGACTATCCGTACGTGGCCAGGTGCGGCGACGAGATGAACTTCTTCCGTCCCGCCGATACGCCCATTGTGTTCACGCGCTTCGATGGTACAGACCTTGGTTATGCCGCAGGTCTGACGGTACGGTTTCAACCATCTGCGTTGGCATATACGGCCGACGGTGTGCTGTATCACGTCGCACCCGTGGGCGACTACGGACGCCTGGCTCCCAGCGTGGCAATGTCGGTGGCCGAACGCATCACGCCGTGGGGCCCGCTCTTTGCCTATCACGATGAAGTATCGCGAGCAATGGTCCCGCTTCGCCCCCTTGATGATGCCCGGTATGAGATCATCCGTCCACGAGCGGAGAACATGTGCGTTGGATGTGGTGGGGCTAATCCATCGTCGTTGCGTCTGAGCTTCGTGTATGATACGGCAGATGATTGCGTGCGGACATGGCTGGTGCCTGACGAGCGCATGCACGGCTCGCTGCAAACCGTACACGGCGGCTACGTGTCGCTGTTGCTTGACGAGACGATGGGGAAGTGTCTGAGTCGGCGCTCGATCAAGGCACCGACAGCATCACTACAGGTGAACTTCCGACGTCCGATGCTTGTTCACCACACGTACAACATCAAAGCATGGGTCGAAGAGATCCGCGGCCGCAAGAACATGCTCCGAGGGGAGATCCGGGACGATAACACGAATGACCTGGTGGCCGAAGCAACCGCGCTGTTTATCACGTTGAAGACGACTCCGTCTGCATGAAAGAACAACCGAACATCATTGCGTTTTCCATCGTGCTGGGACTGGTGCTGATGGCGCTGGACGCCTATGTGCTGGGACACTGGACGCGATTTGTGCAACGACATTCCATGAACCGCTGGTGGCACCGGTCAATGTGGCTGACGTCGCTTACGATGTTCAGCCTGTACTGGTACGTGGTGTACCGCCGCCACTTTTTCCGAATGGATGGCGTGGATGTTGTGCTGATGGGTCTGTTCACCCTTTGGTCTATGCCCAAACTGGCCATTGGTATCGTCCTGCTGGTGAAGGATGCAGTGCGTGCCTGCAAGGCTGCAGCGTCATGGCTGATGCGGCGTTTTCGCAGTACGGACAGCGACGTCGTGGCGTCTGCCGAAGACGCCTCGGTCATGACGCGACGTGACTTCTTCGGGAAGGCCGGCTGGTCGCTCTCGGCCGTTCCGTATGTGCTTGTTGGAAATGGCATGTATCGGACACTGTACGATTTTCAGGTCTACGAACTCGATGTCGTGATCCCCAACCTGCCGCGTGCCTTCGAGGGGATGCGGCTTGCCCAGATCAGTGACATCCATGCAGGTTCCTTTCCGGATCATCGACCATTCCAGGAGGTGCGGCGGATTCTGGCAATGCACAAGCCCGACATGATCGCCATCACAGGCGATTTTGTCAATGCAAAGCCCTCGGAGCTTGCCGTCATCGATGGTGAACTTCAACGGCTGCATGCGCCCGAAGGCGTCTACGCCTCGCTCGGCAATCACGACCACTACAACACCGATGCCGAGCACGCCGACCTGGTCAAGGCCATTCGGTCAAGGGGCATTGACCTGCTCGTGAATGAGCGTCGCATTCTGACGGCCGGCAGCGAGCGCCTTGTCATTGCCGGTACGGACAATACTGGGTTTAAACAGCGGTTTGCGCGTCTGGAGCAGGCTCTGGGCGACGCAACCGAAGAGGATGCCGTGATCCTGCTTGCCCACGACCCGACGTTCTGGGAACGCGAAGTTGTAGGAAGTCCCGTTGGGCTTATGCTTGCCGGCCATACGCACGGTGGACAACTTGGCGTGCAACTCATGGGCTTCGAATGGAGTCCGGCACAATACGTCTATAAGCAGTGGGCAGGCTTGTATGCCATTGGCGCCCAACATGTCTACGTCAACCGCGGCATTGGCACCGTTGGCCCTCCCATGCGCATAGGCATTCCGCCCGAGATCACGATGCTTACGCTGCGACGTCCAGCCGCCGACCGTGGTCTGGCCTGATAGCCATTACGAAGCGCTGATAAAGCCAAACAGACGGTCCGAGAACAGCATGATGAGGGCATAGATCAATCCGAGCCCTACGGCCATGATCACGATGGTTTTCCATGTGACATGGGGATTGCGCTCACATCCGAACTGCAGCGTTCCGATCAGCACGATTTCCGCTAGGACGGTGCCAGCCACAAGCTGTAGCAGCGCGGGGAATCCGTCAAGAAGCATCAGCGTACCCATCCACACGGTCAGTCCAAGTGCTGCAGCGAAGGTCCACCACGCAAGCCTCTTCAGCCAGTATCGGTACTCGGCGAACACCGGAGGAACAGTGATGAGAAAGAGCGAGGTTGGGGCGAGTGTCACAAGATGGAACAAGCCCAGGTCGCGACCGATCAGCGCTCGAAGGCCGACCCCAACGCCTGCGGCAAGGATCGAGTAGGCCATCGTGAAGACAAGATTCCGGTGGTGCAGCGGACTTGCCTGCGGTGTAGGTGGATAGGTCATGTCGTCTCCAATGCCATTGTTGCTACGCATACCATCAGCGCTGCTCCAGTCATCATCGCCTCTTCCGAGGGGGCAAACCGCGGGTTGTGCAGTCCGGGCATGCGATCAAGGCCGTCCGGGCGGACACCGAGCGTCCAGAAGCAACTTGGTGCAACCTGCGTGTAGAATGCAAAATCTTCGGCCCACATCTTCGGTTCGAAATCGGTGGTGGCCAACGAAAGTCCGGTCGCCACGCTACGGGCAAATGCGACTGCATGCTCGCTGTTCACCAGCGGCGGATAGCCCTTGCGGATCTCGATCTTGGCCTCGCAGCCGTGCAACGTGGCATAGGCAACAGACTGCTCTTCGATGAAGGCCCATGCCTGCTCGCGCCACTCCTGGTTGAACGATCGAAGCGTTCCCTTCATCTCGACCATGTCAGGGATGATGTTGGTGGCCGTTCCGCCATGAATGCTGGTCACGGTGATCACGCCGGCATCGAGCGGATTCTTGCGTTTCGTGATCAGGGTTTGCAGATGGTGCACCAGCCCCGTTGCGGCCATGATGGGGTCGCGCCCCTGATGCGGCTGTGCGGCATGAGCGCCAAAGCCCGTGATCGTCCAATACAGTTCGTCGGCTGCGGCCATCATGGGGCCGGCAACGAATCCGAGCTCGCCGATGGGTGCATCGGGATAGACGTGCTGACCAAAGACCATCGATGGCACGGGGTCTTGCAACGCCCCATCGGCGATCATCATGCTGGCGCCGCCGGGCGTCAGCTCTTCGCCGGGTTGAAACAGCAGCTTGACCACGCCACCCAGCGACGATTCCTGTTCCTTCAGCACGGCTGCCGCAGCCAGCAACATCGTTGTGTGCATATCGTGCCCGCACGCATGCATCACGCCGGGCATGGTCGATGCATAGGGCAGTCCTGTCTCCTCGTGCATGGGTAGGGCATCGATGTCTGCCCGCAGGGCAACGCAGCGATCACCCGATCCGATATGGGCCACGACGCCCGTGCCTGCGACGCTGCGCCAGGAGATGCCAAGTGCATCCAGGCGTTGCTTGATAAAGGCCGACGTTTCGAACTCCTGGAAGGACAGCTCAGGATGACGGTGTAGGTGCCGGCGCGTCTCGATCATTGACGGCAACTCGGCACGGATGCGAGCAAGGATGGTATCGGTCATGGGATATAGGTGCGGTGTTGCATATCAAACTCAACAGGTGGTGCGTCTTCCAGCGCGTCGCCGCGAAGCGTGAGCCCTGTGACGGTTGCGCCTGTGTGATGGATGGCCACTTCGAGCGCCCGGCCGCTTGGAGGCACAAGATAGACGTCGTCGCCGCATCGTCCGCTGCGCCACAGGGCCAGAGCCGTGCTCAGGGCACCGGTGCCGCAGGCGCCGGTCACGCCCTCGACGCCTCGCTCGTACGTCGCCAGTTGTACGACGCCCCCTATCACCTGCACCATGTTTACATTCACGCCGCGAGGGAAGTGCGGATGATGTCGAAGGGGGCGAGGGTCGACCCGTTGGGGATCGGCGTCGATGACGACGTGATCGGAATGCACGTCGACATAGTAAGCAGGTATATCAATGCCTTCAAGACTTGCGACCGGAAGGTCCTGTTCGGCGCGCGGAGCAGGGAAGTCGATCTCGATGGTGTTGTCGTCACGAAACCGCACCGTGTAACGCTCGCCGCTTAGGGTGAGCAGAATGTCAGTATCGGCATCGGTGCGCAGTCCCATGGCCTTTGCAAATGCCGTGATCGCACGACCTCCGTTTCCGCACATCGCCCCGTATGAACCGTCAGGATTGATGAATTCGGCACGGATGCGGTTTAGGCC
>VFFB01000193.1 GCA_018882585.1 Candidatus Kapaibacterium sp. | reverse complement strand
TGGACTCAGACGACAGGATTCTGCCACAGTACCACAATGACATCGCCCAACGCATCAGCGAAGCCGGTGCTGGCGTCGGCGGTTACATGATGGGATGCACGGGGTTTCAGCCTGCATATAAAGAGCACGAACGCGGCGCCTACTACACGACGCCGCACCTGCGCCTCCATCGCAACGACAAGCGGCTACGGTGGCGCGGATACGCACACGAACAAATTGACACGTCAATTCTCGACGCTGGGTACAGCATCGCCGAATCGGCCATCGTCATTCTCCACGTCGGATACGTGGCAGACGTTAAAGCCCTCACCGCCAAGATGGGTCGTAACGTCATGCTGCTATGCGGACAAATCTGGGAAGACCGCGAGTACATACCGTCATACTACTTGCAGGTCTTGAAGGACAACCTCACTACATACCTTGACATGAAAGGACAAATCAATGGCTAGAATCGTCGGCGGTGGGAACCTCGTAAAGTTCTACACCGTTACCAACACATCCGGCGGCTGGGCTATCGGTGCTACAGCTGTCTTTGAATGCTCGGATCAGATCAACACCGACGTCTCCATTGACGACACCGGTGTGCACACGCTGACAATCGAGCAGATTCAGGACGACGCTACGCTGAACACGTTTCTTGAAACGTACGCGCGCCCGTCAGCATCGTCTTCGGGAACGCCTGAAGACATCCTCAAGGAAAACGGCGAACAGATCCTCGGTGCTGCCAACACGGGCACGCCGTTGCTGGCAATCGTCAAGGGCGGCACACAGACAAGCGGCGAAACGAAGGTCTTTGCAGCCGTCGTTACTATGGGCCGTTCTTCGGGCTCATGGTCGCAGTCGGGCAACACGTACAACCGGCCCTCCCTGGTTGCCGTATCGCAGCCCGTTGAAGCTACCACGGCGACGATCGCCTCGACCTACTTCAGTTCGTTCATGGTGACGCCCGAAGCTGCCTCACTGAACAACTCGACACGCAAGTACGGCGCGGTGTTCTACAATTGATTGTAGCTCTGACCATAGCGTCGGCCATGTACGTCTGGCAGATGATGCGGCACGGGTCGCACATCACGCCGGACGGACAGTACTATATCGCATGCGGGCGGGGGCTTCGTGTCCCCGCTCCGTATGCTTATCGCGTCTTACCTGAGTACATCAGGTCGTTGGCAGGGTGGCGGGTTGTTCACGCGGTGTCTTACCTCGCACTCTCCGCGTCTGTGTACGCGGCCGTGGACTTCGTATCACCTGCGCATGCCATCCCCGCAGTGCTGATCCTCGCCGCCCTGCCAACGATCCGAATGAGCGTAAGCTGGCCTGTTCTTCTTGATATGCCCTCGTGGGCCGTCATAGCCGCTACGGTAGCCGTCGCACAAACAAATGTCTTGTGGGCCATTTGTGTGGCTTCTGTGGGCATCTTCGTGAGTGAACGTACGACGCCGCTTGCGGTATTGTGCGCTCTGCCGTGGATGACTACCGAGACCGTCGTCTTCGCTGCCATCGTTTGGGCCGTCGGTGTGGCCATGGTGCTGATCACCTCAGAGCCCGCAGCACCTGATCGCCCATGGTTGGCCAACCCACTACGTGCAGCGTTGGAGTGGCACAAGAGATCAAACGCTCTCAACTGGTTGCTGCCGTGGGGCGGCCTGACGTTGGCGTTTCCACACCTCAGCCTCTGCGGCTGGGCAGCCGTGGGCGTGGCCTACGGGCAATCCCTGATCGCGCAAGACCGTGCAAGGCTCTACACGTCGGCTCTCGTGCCGATGCTTATTGCGATGACTCACTACGACGCCGCGGTGCTATGGATCGCCGCGGTGATCACTTACTTCATTCCATCAACTGAGGTCTGACGAATGGCAACATACCTGACACACAAGGGGCACAAGCACCGTATTGACGTCCCGGCGGTAACGCTCCGCAACCACAAGGCCATGCTTGAATGGTCTAGCAAGCTCGACGCACAAGCCAAGAAGGATAACCAATCCGTCCAGCTGGCTGCGGTACGGAAGATGCTCGACAC
>VFFB01000107.1 GCA_018882585.1 Candidatus Kapaibacterium sp. | reverse complement strand
CGACAGAGACGTTCGACCCCGTCGATGCCGTTGAGCGCACCACTCGTAACGGCTACGTCGGCATCACGTCGGACGCCTTCCTGCGCGTGGCCGACTCGCTGCGTCAATTGGAAACGGTGCTGTGGTTCTCCGGAAGTTTCGGCAACATCACACCGCCGGAAGAATCCATGTTGCTGTCGCTGCTAGACCGTCGCATCGATTGTTTCGTCGTTGCTGACGATCCCTTCGTCCTTCGGAATGAAGAAGACGGAGCCACGGCATTCTTTGCGCGCTTTGGCATGCAGTTCCAAGGCGTGGATGTCCCTGTCGACGCCGATAACGGACGCAGAGTGCTTGACGGTGTTGCCAACGACCCCGTCTCTGCCGACCTCACGTTGATCGATTGTCAACTTCCCCGCCTTGACCACCATCGCGGCGGGCGCTACGTCCCGAACGTGCGCTTCCGTACCGCCAATACAAGGTCGGCCGCCTGCCTTGTCAACAAGGAGAACGATGCCCCCATCGCCGTGCGCTACGAGGCACCCGAACTGCGGACATTGGTGTTGGGAATCAATCCTGCACGAATGATTGACGAGGGACGACGTACAACCTTCATCGATAAAGGATTGGAGTGGTTGGAAGGGGCAGCGCCGGTACCAACGGGTGTACGGGAGTTTACCGAACCGCCAGTTCGACGGATCGAACTGATAGGACCGAATCCTGCTGCTGCGACAACACGCATTCGCGTGCACGACGAAGGGCAGGCCGACGTTGCGCTGTACACAACGGCCGGTGTGCGAGTGCAGACCATCACTCGCAGCACCATCGTAACAGGTGCGGAGTTCGACGTCGATTTGTCGGGATTACCGTCGGGGAGTTACATTATCGTTGCTCGCGTCGACGGCCGGATCGGCCACCATCGAATCGTTCACCAGTAACCACAACCACCACTGCACACGGTGGCACGCCGAAAGACCATATCGGTTCGCAGTTCTCAACACGGTCTAGAACACGTGTGGGGGCGGAGCGTTGACGAAGATTGCGCCTATCTGATCGCAGAGGGCAGGAAGTACCTAGTCAAGTTCGACGAGGATCTTGTCGAGAAGGCATTCCGGTTCTGCGTCGAAGCACACAAGCACGACGTAAGAGCTTCGGGCGAACCCTACTACACGCACCCCGCGCAGGTCGCGCACATCGTGATGCGCGAGATCCCGCTCGATGACATCAGCGTCGTCGCTGCTCTGCTGCACGACGTGGTCGAGGACACGCAGGTGTCGGTCAGAGACATCCGTGCAGAATACGGCAGTGAAGTGGCCGAGATCGTAGACGGAGCCACGAAGATCAGCGACGTGTTCAAGAGCCGCGAGATCACGCAGGCCGAAAGCTATCGCAAGCTTCTGCTATCGCTGGTCAAGGACGTGCGCGTCATGCTGATCAAGTTTGCCGACCGCCTGCATAACATGCGCACCATCGAGTCGCTCCCTCCTGAACGTCAGGAACGGATGGCCCGAGAGACCTTGGATATCTATGCGCCGTTTGCGCACAGGTTCGGCCTTGGCTCGATCAAGTGGGAGCTGGAGGACCTCTCCTTCAAAGTACTGCAGCGAACGATCTACGACGACATCAAGCGTCAGCTCAACAGCACGCGAGAGGAGCGCGAGGACTACATCGAGAAGTTCTCCAAGCCCATTGCCGAGCGCCTCAACGAACATGGTATCGCCTTCGAGATCAACGGTCGACCGAAGCACCTTTACAGTATCTACACCAAGACCGTCCTTAGGAACAAGACCCTTGATGAGCTGTATGACCTGTTTGCCATCAGGGTCATCATTGACACCAACGACAATAACGACTGCTTTTTTGTCTACGGTCTTATCAGCGAGATCTACACTCCCGTCCCCGAACGGTTCAAGAATTTCATCTCGGTGCCGAAGAAGAACGGCTATCAGTCGCTGCATACCACCGTGATCGGCACTGACGGCAAGCGCGTCGAAGTGCAGATCCGTACGCGCGCCATGCATGACTATGCCGAGCGCGGCGTGGCGGCGCACTTCCGCTACAAGGCGCAGAGCGGTGCAACCGCGTCGTGGATCGATTCGAAAGACCTTGAGGAGTGGGCGACCTGGGTGCGGGACATTTTCGAAAGCGCCGGCGACGAAGCGCCGAAACAGCTGATGGAGAGCTTCAGGCTCAACCTTTATCAGGACGAGATCTACGTCTTCACGCCCAAGGGTGATCTGCGCATTTTACCTCGGGGTGCCACACCGATCGACTTTGCCTTTGATATTCACTCGGCTGTTGGCGCTCGATGTGTGGGCGCAAAGGTCAACGGCCGCATCGTCCCGCTGCATCATCACCTTGATACCGGCGATCAGGTCGAGATCCTGACCTCGCGCAATCAGACTCCGCATCGCGATTGGGAGCGCCATGTGGTCACGCATAAGGCCAAGACGCACATCCGGCGCATCCTGAACGAAGAGCGACGGCGGCATGTGGCCGAGGGGCGGGACATCTGGCAGAAACGCGCAAAGAAGGTCGGGCTGCACATCAACGAGGATGACCTTGAGCGTCTGGCGTATCAGTTGAAGTACGAGAGCAGATCCGACTTCTACCTGGCTCTTGGCACCGGATCGCTGTCGTCCGAGCAGGCCAGTACCATGATCCTCGAGCTGATGCGTCCCGGACATGAACACGAAGCTGCGCACGAGCCTCCGACGAGTACCGACGAGCATCGCGATGCCGCCCGTGAACGCGCCGAGGGCATCTACATCGTTGGCGACAACATTCCCACCACGAAGGTCCTGTTCACCTATGCCCACTGTTGTAATCCTGTGCCGGGCGACGAGATCATCGGCGTCGTCACCATCGGGTCCGGCATCCGGGTGCATCGTGCCAACTGCCACAACGTATCAGACATCGGCGACAAGATCAAAGACCGTCTGATCGATGTGCGCTGGAGCAAACACCAGCGCGGAGAGTTCTTCGCAGGTATCAAGATCACCGGCGATGATCGACCAGGCATGCTCAACGACATCACCAGCGCCGTCAACAGCATCAACAACACGAACATCCGCAGTCTGACCATCGACGCCTACGACAGCATCTTCGAGGGTAATCTGACCGTGTATGTCGACGACATCGGACATTTACAGCGCATCTTCGATAAACTCTACCATATCAAGGGCGTACGCTCGGTGGAGCGGTTAGAGCGCTGACGAATTGTATATTTGTCCTTGATACGCGAACCAACGGATGTGCCCGTGAATCTTGACGTCATCCTCTTTGCCCTCTTCGCCATTGGTGCCGTGGCCAGCGCCGTGTTCACCATCACGCGAAGAAACCCCGTCGCGGCAGCCATGTCGCTGATCGGACACTTTTTCATGCTTGCGGGATTGTATCTCACCCTGCACGCGCAGTTCGTTGCCGTTGTACAGGTGCTGGTCTACGCCGGGGCCATCATGGTGCTGGTTGTCTTCGTGATCATGCTGCTGAACCTTGGGAACGAGCAGCAGCTCACGGAGCGCATCTCCATGCGAACGACCATAGGCACGCTCGTTGCTGCATTGTTCGCCATGCAGGTTGTGACGGGGCTTCTTGCCCGTCCGACCGGTGTCAACACCCAACATGCTGATGCAGCAATGATCGGAGCGACGGCCGGCATCGGGAATGCCTTGTTCACGACCTATATCTTCCCGTTCGAAGCCGTATCCATCCTGCTCCTGGCAGCGTTGATCGGCGCCGTCATTCTTGCCAAACGTCATCTGCACGAAGGGATCTGAGCATGTTGCAATCCATTCCGCTAGACTGGTATCTGATCCTTAGTGCCGTCCTCTTCGTGATCGGCGTGATCGGCGTCATTACCCGACGCAATGCCATCATCATCTTCATGTCGCTCGAGCTGATGCTCAACGCCGTCAACCTCACCATGGTGGCCTTCAGCGCCTTCCTTGGCGATGTGGCGGGACAGATCTTCGTCTTCTTCGTCATGGCTGTGGCTGCTGCCGAGGCTGCCGTGGGTCTTGCCATCGTGCTGGCGCTGTTTCGTAAGAAGCAGACGGTCTACGTCGACGAAGTGAACCTGATGAAGTGGTGATCGGATCGGTACAACGACATCTTCCAAACCCCGGTCCGACCGGGGTTTTTTCGTTGCCCCCTCCATCGACCAAAAATTTCGTATGTTGAAAACTATGTGGAAAACGTTGTGAATACCATGAACACCCTTCGAACCCTGCTGCTTTCACTTCTCTGCTCTGCCGTGTTGGCCGGTTGTGCCGACCAAACGCCGGAGTACGTGGCGCAGCGGCTGACCATGCGGGACCTGAACACGGCTGCCGGCTATGTGTGGTTCCCGATGGAGGTGAATGCATACACGCCCAATCCGGCAATGGTCGACGTCATCCGTCAGGGCTTTGGTACGGACAGAAAAGTGGTCATCTACGTGCGTCCGACCTGTTCATGCACGGGTACACAGCGTCTGTTCCCGCAGGTGGTAAAGACGTTGACAGAGGCAGGTGTCGATAGTACGTTGATCGAGATCTACTCTGTACGGGGCACAACCGACCGTCATCCCTACCAAGATCGCATCACGCTGAGCAAGCTACCTGCCTTCTACCAATTCCGAAACGACGTCATCACGACATTCATCGACGAAGCAAACTATTCGGGATCGAATGTCGATACGTTGATCGCCCAAGCGATCGGCCGCTAACGTCGACACCGTACTATGGAGCACAGCATGCAAAAGATTGCAAGTACAAGTCAGGGAACGATCCGGTTGTTCTTTGGTGCAGCACCCTGTGGTTACGCTCCAAACGTGTCCGAAGATGAAGGAACGGATCTCAACTTCACTTCGTACTGGATACCCAATCCCAAAGACTCCTACTCCGTGATCGCCACGGGCGATAGTATGGAAGGGGCAAGGATCTTCGCCGGCGACATGCTGGTGATCGATGCCGGCCGCGAGGTTCGCTCGGGAGATGTCGTTGTGGCGTGGCTGAACGGCGACCTGACTGTCAAGCGCCTGCAGTACGCCCAGGACGGGCGCATCATCCTGGTCCCGGAGAATCCGAAGTACGCCCCCATCAGCGTGGGCGAGCACGACGACATGCGCATCCTTGGCGTGGTCACGAGCGTGCACCGTAAGCTCTAGACCTTTCGGCATTCGTTCGGCAAACCACTTCGGCCTCGATACTTGTCGAGGCCGTTTCTGCATGCTGCCAATGGTAACGCCACATCAGCACGGGAACCTTACGTCAAAGGCAATCGTTGACTGCAGCGCCCTCCACCAAGCAAAAGCAAGTTGTTCCACAAGTGTTTCAAGGCTGCATGATGAATCGTCTTTTCCTCTCGATACTCGCTGTATTCGCGTTTGCGACCAGCGCATTCGCTCAGCAAACTGCTCGTCTGCAGGTCATTCACAATGCTGCCGACCAAGCAGCTGCCGCCGTTGACGTCTACGTTGGCGATGAGCTGGTGCTGAACGACTTTGCCTTTCGAACGGCATCGCCATTTGCCGAGCTTCCCGCAGGCGTGCCGCTCACGGTTGGCATTGCCCCCAGTGCCAGCATCTCGGTAAATGATACGATCAAGAAGTTTACCATTACGCTCGAACCGAACGGCACCTACCTTGCGATCGCGAACGGCGTCATCACGCCTGACGCCTTTGCGCCGAACCCTTCCGGTGCAGACATTTCCTTCTCGATCTACGCCATTCCGAATGCGCGGGCGGAAGCTTCGAATGCAGATCAGGTGGACGTCCTTGTGTTCCACGGATGCACCGATGCCGGCCCTGTTGATGTCTACGCCGGCCCCAACAAGATCGTAAGCGAGCTTGCCTACAATAAGGCCTCTTCATACCTGTCGGTTCCACCTGGCACGTATCCCCTTGCCGTTGCGCCTGCCGGCGGCAGTCCGATCGCCCGGTACATTGCCGATGTCTCTACCCTCACGGGCTCGGCCATTACGATCGTCGCGTCGGGATTCCTTGATGCCGGAGCGAACGGTGGTGGCCCTGCATTTGGCCTTTTTGCCGTGACCAGCGAAGGCGGACCATTCATCCCGTTGCCGCCCCAGCAAACGACTCCCAAGGCACGCGTACAGATCGTGCACAATGCCGCCGATCCGGCAGCGGCAGCCGTCGACGTCTATGTTAACGGCGAACTCGCCGTGAACGACTTCGCATTCCGCACCGTAACACCCACGCTTGAGCTCGAGCCTGGCCAGGAGTACACGATCGGCGTGGCGCCATCGACGAGTGCATCGGCCGCAGACACGCTCAAGTCTTTCAAGGTTGCGCTCCCCGCCGGCCTCTATGTGGTGTTCGCCAACGGCGTTGTGCAGCAGGGCTTTGCAGCCAATCCGGGCGGTGCAGACATCGGCTTCACGATCTTCCCCATCACGGGCATCCGGCCTGTGGCGCAGTCCGAAGGCAACATCGACGTCATCGTCTTCCACGGTGTGACGGACGCTCCGGCAGTTGACATCCGTACAGGTGACGAGAACCTCGTGTCAGGCTTGGCATATGGCAAGAACACGGAGTACATCAGCGTGCCTGCTGCGGAGTATGTGATCGGCGTTGCCCCAACAGGTGGCAACGTCATCGCCTCCTATCGTGTAGCAGGAACGGCCCTTGCCGGACAAAGTGCGGTGATCTTCGCGTCGGGCTTCCTTGACCCGGCGGCAAACAAGAACGGCCCCGGCTTCGGCCTGTATGCGCTCATCGCCGGCAACATCCTGCGACTCCCCGTTGCTGCCGAAAGCGTCGTCGAGGTTCCTTCTCTGCCGAACACGACCGTGTCGCCCAACCCTGCCTCGACCAGCGTTCAAGCCCGGTTTACGATGCCGCATGATGGCTCGGTGCGTATCCGTCTGACCGACCTGACGGGCAGCACGGCGGCACAGACGTCGGTCGATGGGCTATCGGCCGGTAACCATGTCATTCCCATGTCTGTTGGCGGACAGGCCGCGGGCAGCTATCTGATGACAATCGATGCAGGAACGCACCGATCGGTCGTTCCGGTAGCGGTCGTCCGATGAGCTGACGTCGTCCTCCAACATCCTCTTCAGAATACGAGGCGTTTCACCCGGTGGAACGCCTCGTGTCGTTTTGGCGTGCGTGAAACGTGCGTCGCAGGCGTGACTGCTGCGTGCACCTGCGGCAGACGGTGCCATAAACAACAACGGCCGCAGAAAACTGCGGCCGAAACTGCATCGGTGCAAGAGGCGGGAGTCGAACCCGCACGGGGGTGAGCCCGCTGGATTTTGAGTCCAGTGCGTCTGCCAATTCCGCCACTCTTGCTCGGGTGTGGGCAGTGAGGGATTTGAACCCCCGACCCTCTGCTTGTAAGGCAGATGCTCTGAACCAACTGAGCTAACTGCCCGGCTTAACGGACTGCGAATCTACGAAACTTCGGCGAAGCGCAGCAGCGTGTATTCGTTGATCGATTACGTACCGCTACCGAACGGCCTCGACACGTCGCACCTCAGGTACGGCGATGCGTACGATGCGCTCGATGCCGGCACGAAGCGTCATGGCCGACATTGCGCATCCGCTGCATGCGCCTGTAAAGCGCACTTCGGCTACACCGGTCTCTGCCTCGAACCGCACGAAGTCGATATCACCCTGATCGCGATGCAAGTGCGGTCGTGCTTCGTCGAGTGCAGCAAGGATGCGATCCTCAATGCTCGACCCGGTAACAGCGTCGGCAGCCATATCACAGCGTGATCTCGAGTGGAATATCTGTGGTTCCGCGGTTGTGTCGGCGGATCTCGGAGACGACGTTACCGGCGATGACGCGGAAGGCGTCACCCAGCGAGCCGGACTCAGGGTCGAGCACGAACGGGAAGCCCTCGTCGCCGCCCTGGCGCACGCGTACGTCGATCGGCACTTCGCCAAGGAAGGGCACGGCGTATTCCCGGGCAACACTCTGCCCCCCACCTTCCCCGAAGATGTGATAGCGCTTTTCGGGCATGTCCGGAGGGATGAAGTACGACATGTTTTCAATGATGCCAAGGACGTCGACATTGACCTTGCGGAACATCTGGATCGACCTTCGGACGTCGGCCAGGGCGATCTCCTGCGGCGTGGTCACGACAACGGCGCCCGTCAACGGGATGCGCTGTGTAAGCGTCAGCTGAATGTCGCCCGTGCCGGGCGGCAGATCGAAGACCAGGAAGTCGAGGTCTCCCCATTCGATCTGATCGACAAGCGTGCTGAAGTAGCCGGCAAGCATCGGACCGCGAAGGATGGCGGCCTGATCGCGCTGCATGACGAAGCCCAGCGATGCGATCTGGACACCGTACTGCTCGATAGGCCTGCCGATCAGCTTACCATCGTCAGTTTTACGGGCTGGCATCGACTCGCCTGCCACGCCGTACATCGTTGGCTGACTTGGACCGTAGATGTCGGCGTCGAGCAAACCAACGCTGGCGCCGCGCTGTGCCAGGGCCGCGGCCAGATTGGCTGCCACAGTTGATTTTCCAACGCCGCCCTTACCGGATGCGACGGCGATCAGGTGGCGGACACCTGCAAGCGCCGGTGGGCGCTGCACGGAGGCGCTGCGCTCACGTACCATCACCTCGACGGTCGCCTCGGGATAGTTCGCAGCAATCGTCGCCTTGCAATCGTGGTCAAGACGCTGCGCGATCCAGTGGATCGGTGGGATCACATCCAGGTAGACGCGAACGGTATCGCCGTCGATCTCGACATTGTTGATGGCACCAAGAGCCCCGAGCGATGCCTGCAGGTCGGGGTCGACGATCGGCCACAGGAGTTCGATGACGGAAGTAGATGTCATGTGAGGAGGTGTAACAAGGTGTGTGGT
>VFFB01000106.1 GCA_018882585.1 Candidatus Kapaibacterium sp. | reverse complement strand
GACGTAGAGGGTATCGCTGTGACGCAGCTGCTGTGGCCAGCCGACATCGAGCTGCCACGTCCGGGAATGACGTATGTCTGGACCGTGCGGGCTCTGAATCAGGATGGTGCGCCTGTGGGCGATCCCGAAGGATATGCAACGCCGTTTACGTTTACATCTGCTGCAACAAGAGGCGGTGACCTTGTTGATGAACGCCGCATTGGAACTGGTGTCGGCGAAGAAGGTGGCGTTATGCAGAAGAAAAGCGGCGCTGCCGGAGACACCACGACGGGAGCGAAGAAATCCGGCGGCGGTGGGCCACCCCCGTACGTCGATCCGAATCCTGCCGGACTGCCATGTGGACAATGCTCCTATCCGGTGACGATCACGGATACGACAGCCGATGTCAATCCGGTTGCTGTTGGTGACTCACTGAAGATCGGACGCTTTACCATGAAGGTGAATTCGCTGACGACCGCCACTGCCACGTCGGCCGGCGGCAAGGGCGAGATCACGATCCCGTGGTTGTGGGCACGCGTGCTGGTGACGTTCGACAGTCTACGCGTCAACGCAGCAAAGCAAGTGGTCAAGGGTACTGCACGAACAGAATTGGATCCATCTGCTCCGCCGTATCCGCAACAATGGGCGATCAATCAGGCCGTGAGCTGGAACTGGACGAAGTCGATCGTGTCTTGGGTCGACGACTTTGTCAAACAGAATGGCAAGCTCGTCAAACAAGTCAACAACTTGAGTGTACCGCTCAAGATGCCCCTGGGCTTCAACAACATCAAGGGATACACCATCTGTATCACCGAGATGATCTTTAACGAGCAGGACGCCGCACTCGCTGCCGTTGCTACAGTGCCCCTTGTCAAGCTCAATGATACGTTGTCATTCGGTGCCAAGAATCTTGCCATTTGTCCTCAGGGAGTAGGCAAGACCGGACGTCTGGAGCTTGCGCAAGACTTTGCCATCAGCGGCTATCAGCAGGCAGAGCCGACCTTCACGATCACGGCTGCGGCACCAACTGCACAACGGCAGGGCTGCTACATCACCTGGGGATGCGACAACAACTCTGATACGCTGTCGGTTGACATTGATGTGGCCTTCCCACGCACCTGGATGACGCCGCGACCGGATGTTGACAGCACGAAGCGTGCCGTTGCAACACTCACGGGTAAGACGATCAACTGGAAAGAGTGGCTTGTGACGGGCAATCTGACGGCCTGCACGTTTGCCAACACGAATGGCCTTGGACTGCAGATCGACACGATGGCCTTCGACTTCAGTGACCTGGAGAACACACCGAACATGACGTTCCCACCGAACTACGTTGGTGTTCAGGACACAACCTTCAACGGCTTCTTTGCCAAGAAGATCAAGATGTTCATGCCGGACGGATGGCGGACGTTTGCAGACAGCAATGCTGCGCCGGAGTTCATGGCAAACAATCTTATCATCAACAAGAATGGCTTTACCGGAGACCTGATCGCAGCCAACGTTATCCAGTATCCCAAAGCCAACCTCAATCAGCTGGGCGCAAGTGTCGACACGGTCAAGGTCGTGATGCTGAACTCGAACCTGACGCAGGCCTACATGCGCGGCAAGATTCAGTTGCCGGTAACGGACACTCTGCCGCAGAACAGCATTGTGTACAAGGCCTTGTTCAACAACGTTCAGAAGTCGTTCGACTTTTCACTCACCCCGAGCAATCAGATCGATGTCAAGTTGTTTGGAGGGGCAAAGCTTACGCTGCAGCCGTCGTCGGCACTGACGATGACCATCAAGAAGGGACGGAAGAAGTTCAACCTCTTGCTGAACGGCGAGATGGGATGGAACTCCGTCAACCTGCAGATCGGTCAGAAGACGGTGAACCTTGACATGGCTCCGGATTTCGAGAACATGCGACTGTTCTATGATGACTCGATCGGCTCGAAGATGAACTTCAATCACGGGGATTGGAGCTTTGCCAGCGGGCAGAAGAAGCTAGCTAAGTTTCCGATCTCGATCGACAAGGTGAAGTTCTCGACGCCGTCTCCGCAAGGCAGCGAAGTCGTACGTGCCAAGCTTGAGTTTGACCTTGTCGTTGCGCTGGACTCGAACCGCATCGGCGGACGTGGTACGTTCGACATTATGGGCGCGATCGAAAAGTCCGAGCCGACGGCCAAGTTCAAGTTCAAGCCGAAGTTTGTCGACTTCAACGTGCAGACGATCAAGCTGTGGGCTGACCTCGCAGCAGTGAAGATGAGCGGCGAACTCAACTTCTACAACGAGGATCCAACGTGGGGGAATGGCTTTGCAGCGTCGATCGAAGCGAAGTTCAAGGAACTGCAGATGATGATCTCGGCCGATGCACGCTTTGGATCCAAGCTTCATGATCCGAATACGCGATTCAGATACTGGTACGTCAACGCAAAGGCCGTCCTGCCGCCTCCGGGCATCGTCTTCATGCCTGGCTATGCGTTCTATGGCTTTGGTGCGGCCGCGTGGCGTAGGGTGAATGTGAACATGAGCGGCGCGGCACCGAATGTGAGTCAGGTTGCGGGTGCAACGTCTGCCACGACATCGACGTCGAGCGGTGCAGCCATGTCGCCTGACAAAAACGTCGGCTTTGGCTTCAAGGCTTTGGCCGTGCTTGGTGCGACGCCGGATCCGTCCAAGATGAATGCCGACGTTGCCATTACGGCGCAGTTCTCAGCCTCGGGTGGTATCTCCAACATGGCCATCCTTGGGGATCTCTGGCTGCAGGCAAAGCTCACAGAGCGTCCAAGTGCGCCCGTGAAGGGCTCGCTGAGTATCGCCTACGACTTCACGCAGCGCATCTTCGATCTCAATGCAGGCGTCGTGGTGAATAAGCCACCGGTTACGGGGAATGCGAATCTCTGGGTACACCTCGAGGGCAAGACGGGTCTCTGGTTCGTCAAGCTTGGTGAACCGGCGCAGCGGAACACCGTTGCGGTTGACTTCCTTGGTACGAGCATCTCGGCCAATTCCTACTTCATGTTCGGCAAGAACATCACACCGCCCACAGGGTTCACCTCGCGGACCTACAATGGTCTGGCGTCGGTTGGCTGCTACGGTATGACGCCGCCTTCGGGCGGCACAACGGCTGCGATCTCCGGTAATGGCTTTGCTGGCGGCATGGACCTTGGCTTTGACTCGGGCGAGCGGAATCGGAAGATCGTCGGCCGCGTCTACGCGAAGTGGCGCTTCGCCGGTGGATTCGAGTTCAACGCTTCGTTCCTGCGGTATCCGAATGGGTCGCTCTGCGGCGGCGACGGATTAAACTGGTGGTACTTCCAGGCAAATGCTGCTGCCTATGCCATGGCAAATGCCAGTGTGTGGATCGAGCCGAAGAGGATCGTCGATGGCTGCGTCGTATGCTGCACAAAAAACCATCCGAACGGATGTACGATCAATCTGGCCCAGATCAAGTTTGGCGCTTGGGCAGAGGCGGGCTTCCCGAAGAGCTCTTGGGTCCAGGGGCAGGCAACGGGTTCCTACGACGTGCTTGGCGGCGCCTTCCAAGGTAGCTTCAATGCGGAGTTCAACGTTGGCACACGTTGTACGCCAACACCGCCCACGGCCACGACCGTGGCCGCGCAGGACGTCGCAGCAGAGCAGAAGAACTTGCTCATCAAGAGTGTCGAGCCGGCTAACAATGCCACCAACGTTGCTGTGACCGAACCCGTGAAGGCCGTGTACAACTTCCAGCCGAACACGACGTTCGAACTTCCCGAGCTGCAGGGTGGAGCAGCCGGCAACACGATCAACCGCACCTTCCAGGTCAAGTATGACGTCACGATAGAACAGCGTGTCAATGGCGTGTGGCTGCCTGTACAGATCTCGAGCATGAAGGATGCGCTTGGAGCCATGCTCTACCGGAAGAAGAAGCAGATCGTCATCAACGCCACCCCGCCGCAAGTGATCGCAGGACCCAAGGGTGGCGGCCAGGTGAATATCAACAACATGGTTTACAATGTGGCGCCAGCACCACCGCAGGCTCCCGCCGCTGCGGTGAATGGTCTCATCGGAGCCAAGTTGGTTGGCAATAATCAGCCACAGGTTCCCACCGAGACCGAGGTAGGCGGTTCTGCAGCCATCGACAACTCGGGCGTGCAGACGTTCATCAAAGGCACGGCTGACTGGGAGCGCAATGCGTCGGTCAGGGCTACGGTAGTAGGCACGCTGTGGGAGCTGAACGCGAGCAACCAGTGGGTAGTCGCCAAGGATAAAGCGACGAATCAGGACGTGAAGCAGACGGTCGTTCGGACGTTCTCGACACCGATGGATCCCGTCGTAGCCAACTTGAACAATATCAACATTGGGAAGTAAGTCATGACACATCACTTCCTTTCCTTGTTCTTTCCTCGCGTACATACATTCGCAGCCCTTCTTACGGCAGCAGTCATCCTGATGCCATCAGGCATGCAGGCACAGCAACAGGACGACCTGAATGCTGCGCTGCGACAGAAGGTCGTTGGTGTTGGCAAGCGCTACCAGGACTCTGTCGTCCTACGATGGGCTCCCGGCAACGCCGCGCTTTGGCGCATGGCCATGGCCAATGGCTACCGTATTGAACGTGCCGAAGTTACCGGCGGCAACGTCGGGGCCTTTGTCGTGCTGACACAGCAGCCGGTCAAACCATGGACGGCGGAGCAATGGTCAGCGGCAGAGAGCAGCGTGCCGCCCTCCGATACGGCCGAGCAGCAGGCAATACTTGTGGCTGGTTCATTGTCGGAACCGTCGACCGACCCGGCTGACATGCCGGTGAATGATCCGGGACAGGTCGATGCGATCCGCGAGGCTCGCGAGCGCTTCGAGATGGGCTTCAACTTTGCGATGATGGTGGCCGAACGTTCCCGGAATGCAGCAAACGGCCTTGGTCTGCGCTACGTCGACGCCTCTGCAGTCCTGGGTAAGACCTATCGGTATCGCATCTCGATCGTTGGCTCGACCAAGCCCTATACCGTCGAGCCGGCACTTGTCGATGTTGATCCGACACCGCGCCGCCGGCCTGAGAATGTTCAGGTGGTCGAGGCCGACGAGCTCGACACGCAGGTGCTGCTGAAATGGGCCGAAGGCTATGGCTACACGATGTTCAACATCTACCGCTCGTCTCGCGGCGGTCCCTTCGTCAAGCTAACGTCACAACCGATGATCACGCTGAAGAGTGGCGACGCGTCGTCGAATAGTTCTTCGTACCTGGACACGAACCTGACGAATTACGTTGTGTACACGTATCGCGTGACAGGCATCAATGCTTTTGCCGAGGAAGAAACACTTGACACGATCAAGGCGATGCCTCGTGACCGTACGCCGCCGCAGAGCCCGTCGAGCGTGCGTGCCGACCATGTCGGCGCCAAGGACGTCGTCGTGACGTGGACCATGATCGACCCTATCGAGAAGGATCTTGGAGGCTTCTATGTGATGCGTGACACGTCGATCGAGGGCGCCTTCAATCCCGTTCACAGCCAGCCGCTGGCATCGTCAGTCCGCACGTTTCGTGATACGACGGCAACACTCGGCGGAACCTACTTTTACTCCGTCATGGCCTTCGACACGGCACGGAACGCTGTAAAGTCGTTCCCGGCCATGGTCGTCTTTGCCGATAGCATTCCTCCGGCGGCGCCCGTCCTTGTCAGTGGCCGAATGGACACTAACGGCGTGGTACGCATCGTTGTGCGCCATCCGGCAGATGCAGATGTCATGGGCTATCGCATGCTGTTCGCAAATGATCCCGAGCACGAGTTCACGGTCAAGCGTGAGCTCTTCAATTCGGATTCCGTCTTCAAACGTCAGGATACCATCGTGCTCGATACGGCCGAGGTACGCACGCTGACGAAGGCCATTTACTACAAGTTCATCGCCCTGGATTACCACTACAACGAGTCGGCCGAGAGTAACATGCTGGTGGTGCCAAGGCCAGACGTCATCCCTCCGGTGGCGCCGGTGATCCGAGACTACGTTGCGAGCGACACAGCCGTGGCCATCGACTTTGCGCCCAGCAGCAGCCGCGATGTGAAGGAACATGCCGTTGTGCGACGTCGATACGACCCCTCGGCCGCGCAGCCCGCTGCGTGGGATACGCTTGCAAAGACCGGACGTCGTGATAGCACCATCGCAGACCGAAACGGTGCCATTGCTGCCAAGTATCAGTATGCCATCGTCGCCCGCGACAGTGCCGGACTTGTATCTCCGCTGTCGAACATCATCACCGTGGCAAGGGTCGACTCCAAGGTGCGGCCCGCTGTGACGAATGTTGCAGCGGTCTACGATTCGACCACGAAGTCCGTACGGCTTACATGGGACTATGGCGATCTGCCCGAGAAGCATCGATTTGTCGTCTATCGTGCCGTTGCATCGTCACTCTCGGCCTATGCCGTGGTTGCCGACCAACGTCAACGCGTGTTCGTCGATGCCAAGGGTGCACAGCGCGGAACCGTCTATGCCGTGAAGGTCGAATGCGACAGCGGTGCCGAATCGAAGCTGAGCGAGAAAGCAGTGACGCGATAGCCACTGTCCGTCGCGCCGCAGTTTGTGGTAGGCTTGTGGATTGTGCCCTATGGCATGCGACAAGCCTACTGTATTTTTGAGCCATTGTTCACAGCCCCGCACCCACACGTGAGTCTTGCGTCATACTTCGCTCCGTTCCGGAAGAACATCCTCGGTATCGACCTTCGATTCACGTCGCCATACGGCGAGATGCCCGTCGTCTATGCCGATTGGACGGCCAGCGGACGTCTGTATGGCCCTATTGAGCATCGCCTGGCGCACGACATCGCCCCCTATGTGGCCAATACGCACACAGAGACGTCGTTCTGTGGCGTGACGATGACGCGAGCCTATCACGAGGCGCTGCAGACCATCAAGCGGCACGTCCATGCCGATGCCAACGATGCCATCATCTGCTACCATGCGGGCATGACGGCCGTGGTGAACAAGCTGCAACGAATTATGGGGCTTCGGGTGCACGAGCGGTACCGCGACGATATCATGCGTTCGATGACCGATAGACCCGTCGTCTTCATCTCGCACATGGAGCATCACTCCAATCAGACATCATGGTTGGAGACCATCGCCGAGGTACGGGTGATCGGACACACAGCCGACGGTCTGATGGACCTTGATAGCCTACGCAGTCTACTGGCCGAATATGCCGGCCGGTCGATGAAGATCGCCGCCATCACCTCGTGCAGCAACGTCACGGGCATCTTCACGCCATATCACGACGTTGCCGAGATCATGCATGAGGTTGGCGGATACTGTTTTGTGGACTTTGCCTGCAGCGCTCCGTACATCAACATCGAAATGCATCCGGCCGAACGTCCCAATGCCGCCCTGGATGCCATCTTCTTTTCTCCGCATAAGTTTTTAGGGGGGCCGGGATCGAGCGGCGTGCTGGTCTTTTCGACAAGGCTGTATCAGAACGACGTGCCCGATAATCCCGGTGGCGGAACCGTGGACTTCACCAATCCGTGGGGCGTGCACAAGTACACCGACGATATCGAAGCACGCGAGGATGGTGGAACGCCCGGCTTCATGCAAGCCATCCGAACGGCACTCTGCATCAAGCTGAAAGAGCAGATGGGCGTTGCCAATATCCTGCGTCGGGAAGAGGAACTGCTCGACCTGATGTGGGACGATCTGCTGACCATTCCCGGAGTGCACGTCCTTGCCGACCGTCATCGTCATCGCCTTGGCGTGATCTCGTTCTCGGTTGATAACCTGCATTATAATCTGGCCGTACAGCTCCTGAACGACCGGTTCGGCATTCAGGCCCGTGGCGGGTGCTCCTGTGCCGGTACGTACGGACACTACCTGCTGGAGATACCGGCCGACCGTTCGACGTCGATCCTTGACAGGATCGTCGTCGGCGACCTGTCGCATCGTCCGGGCTGGGTGCGCATCTCGCTGCATCCGACCATGACGGATGCCGAGGCACACTACATCGTTGATGCCATCCGGCAGCTTGCCGAGCATCATGCCGAGTGGGCAGCCGACTACGACTACACTCCTTCCAACGTCTTCGTTCATCGCGAGCGGCCCCCTCAACCTACAGCGCAGGTGACGCCGTGGTTCGCATCGGTCGAGTAATCGCCGCTGCGATCTGCGCTGCCGCCGGCGCATCCGCCTTGACGGCGCAGCAGCTCGCTCCGCTGCGGCCTCCGCCCGGCCAGCCCGAAGCGCAGGGCATTACGTATGGCGTTGACAAGATCGCGAATACGTTCCTGTTCACGGGACTTGCCGACGTGTTTCTTGCGACGGCCCTCGGGACCGTCCGGTTTGTGAACAACTATCGCGGCTCGGCGTTTCGAACAACAACGACGGCGCTTCGCGATGATCAATACTCGAACCTGTCGTGGAGCATCCCGGTAGCGCCATCGTTCTGGGCCGTGCTGCGCCAGTCATGGACGCTTAGTCGCGACAGTCGCTCGCTTGGGCTGTCCAGTCTGGAACGCCTGAACGGCGCCCTTGGCGCCCGCTGGCAACCGTCCGACGTCGTCGACGTCGATCTGATGGCCGGCGTCGAACGAACGTCGCAGATCGGCGTCGGAGCCGTAGGGTCGTTCCTTGGACTCGAGGGTCGGATCAGCGGTGCGAGCTTCGATGATTGGCAGCTGGATTCGCGGTTGCTGGCAGACTACCATCGGATGGACGCTGCGCGCACGAATGCCGACCTGATCGCCGAAGCCTCCATCAGGCGCGTACTCGACGAAGGCACGGACCTGCGTGTGTCTGCGGCATACACGAACGTCGGTCGGGAGTACTTCACAACCCTTGCCATCGGCGCAACCGACGTTGTTGTGGAATCGCGCGGCGAGGAGCGCATGAATGTCGACGCTGCCTTGCGGTATGCCAT
>VFFB01000105.1 GCA_018882585.1 Candidatus Kapaibacterium sp. | reverse complement strand
TCATAGCATTGCCCTTGTGCATGCGAATGCAACAAACCATATCCTGACGACGTTCACAGCTGCGACGACGGATGGACCGCTCAATGCTGACGCTGCCACGTTTACGATCGATGCCGTCGACGCGGCTCCATCACGTCTGCACGCAGCTGCCTCAGGCGATCTTGATGCGGATGGGTTTGATGACATCATTCTAGCGTCGACGCGACGTGCCAGCGGAGTCTCGACGTCGATCCTCACGCGACTGCGTCGGTCGGGACAATGGTCGAGCGAACGGCTTGCCCGCTTCGCGACATCCGATCTTGATGCGACCATGATGCGTCGCATGGTTGTTGCTAATCTGGATTATGATGTCCGCCAACGCGCCGACATCGGCATTCTCTATCACGGCAACCCATCATCGGCACCTCGTGACGACCTCTTTCTCCTGTGGTCCTCGCTGCCCCCTCATAGCATCAATGACTATGCGATAACAGCCGATTCGGCCAACACAACGAAAGCATTTCTGCCGCACGGGTGGTGGAATATCCGGTTGGTATCAGACCTCATCAAGCCTGACAACAACCCACCGTTGTACATGACGGACTACTGGGCGAAGACGGATTTCTGGCGTCCCGAAACCTCACTCTCCCGCATGCGTGGAATCGTATTCACGCCAGATTCTGGCAAGATCGGTGCAACTGAATTGCAGCGCTATGCTTCGATCTACAACTGTCTTGTACCCGAGCGACAACACTACTCCGACCTGTTTCACTATGGCAAGGCCGGTGTCGCAACCGACGATGCCAAATCTCAATACTACTTCTACAACGTCGATGATGTTCGAAGAGGTCTTGGACTGTATCTCATGACGGCTGGCATTCCGAATGGTCTGTATGTGCTGCCATATCTTGGCATGCATGATGTGTACAGTTACAATCAAGTAACGAGTTCGCCTCTGCGCTTCAAGTGGCACAATTGGTCGGCAACCGCTTCAACGTCAACGCCGGACAGCCTCCCGTTGTTCTATCAGGCGTTGCTTTCTCGAGACATCCACATACAATGGCCCTTTCTTGGGTGGATGACAGCTGACGAACCATCGGGTCTTCTTCGACAAGCGGAATCGGATTTTCATTCTCGCTTTGCCAACTCCCAAGATGTCAAAGCCGCAACGCGCAGCGATCGTATGCACCAAACGATGCGAGATCACTATCTCACAGTCCGCAAGCGCATGAATGTAAAACCCGTGTTTCAGGTCTACCACTATATGGACGACTTTGAGTACTACCGCAGTTGCCATGACGTTGCGATGATGGACTTCTACCCCTACTCGTACACCTATGCAATGCAGGCGCTGCTGAACGGCTCGGGTGATACGGTGAAAGCTCCCAACGGAGCGCCTGTTGTGCAGCGGGACGCAGCCTTGCCGGATCAATCAGCGGTCTCTTTGCAGTATAGCTGGGCTCCGTTGCTGCGTCGCCAGATCGACCATGTGATACGCTGCGACAAGGACGCCGCCATGCATGTAGCACAGGGCGTGGGTGAAAACAGCGTCGTGGCCGACTTTGACCCACGCGACGCAACGCTGCTTCGTACGCTGCCACGGTACCGGAATATGACGCTTCTGCAGGCGCGGTATCAACTATGGGCGCCCGCCATCATGGGTTTGCGTGGCGCTTTCTGGTGGGAGGGCTACACGTGGATGGGCGGTGGTGGCTCGTCGGACGTTACGTCCAAGGATCCGGCATTCCAGCGACATGATCCCGTTGGTCCAGGCAATACGCCCCAACGCAACGTCTTTGGTTCGCTCATCCACCATGCGCCCAACAACATGCAATCCTCTGGCTCACTGCGGACGACCATCGATACTGCATCAGCCGAGTTACGTGCATTTATTCCAACGTTGCTTTCCGAGTCACTTCGTGGCAAGGTATCCATTGCCGGATCGCTGCCATCCGAAGGTGTCTACGATCATGACATCATCGCGGCGCTGCACGTCGACCCCGCCACGCAGCGTCGTTGGTTATTCGTAAGCAATCTCTCTGCAAGAACGGCCGCAGGTCTTTCGATTCAGGTTGACGACATCGCCGACAACATGCGCGTTTACGCCATTGCCGACGGACCACTGCGGCGGGACAACCTTTCCGAGGTTGATGCCGACCATGCAGACGGAGCCGCGGTGTTCACTGCCACGGTGCCGGCATTCGGCATCAGGGTGTTCACCTTCGTGCCCGAGGAAAAATCGTCCGAAGGCTGCTGGTTTTGGCCATTCTGACCGAACGTCGCCGCGGTTATTCGTCGCGGTCCTTGTTCTTCTTCTTGAACAGGAAGCTGATGGGCACACCTTCCAGGTCGTGAATGTCGCGCAGACGCCGCTCGATGAAGCGTTTGTAGGCGTCGGGTAGCAGGTCGGGGTGGTTCAAAAAGAACACAAACACAGGCGGTGCCACCTTGGACTGCGTCACGTAGTTGATTCGCAGGTCGCGACCGCGTACGCTGGGTGGCGGCGTACGCTCGAGCATTTCGATGAGTTCTTCGTTCAGTTGATGCGTTGGGATGCGCGTCGAGCGGCGCTCCTGGATCTGCTTCGCCATTTCGAGGAGCTTCGTGATGCGCTGCTTGGTGACGGCGCTGATGAAGATCACCGGAGCGTAGTCGACCGTCTTGAGTTCTTCCTTGATCTTTCGCGTGAACTCCTCGGCCGTCTTCGTGTCCTTCTCGATCAGATCCCACTTGTTCACGGCAATGATGATGCCGCGACGGGCTTCGACTACCTGCGAGATGATGCGCTTGTCCTGCATCTCAAGACCTAGCGATGCATCAAGCACAACCACGGCCACATCGCAACGGTCGATGGCACGGGCCGTACGCATGGTACTGTAAAGCTCGATCTGTTCCTTGATCTGCGACCGACGGCGCAAGCCGGCGGTGTCGATCAGCACCATCTCCTCGCCGTAGTACGTCACCGTGCTGTCGATGGCATCACGCGTCGTACCGGCGATCGGCGTCACTACCATCCGGTCCTTACCAAGCAGGGCATTCGTGATGGAGCTTTTGCCAACGTTCGGACGTCCGACGATGGCGACCTTCAGACGTTCGTCCGTCGCTTCGTCAGTTCCTTCAGGAATGTGCTTTGTCACTTCGTCAAGGAAGTCACCGGTGCTGCGTCCGTTCAGGGCCGAGATCGCGTACGGGTCGCCAAGACCCAATGCATAGAACTCCGACGCATTCATGTCGGCCGTCGAGTTGTCGCACTTGTTCACCACCAGCACAACGGGCGTGTCCGTCTTGCGCAGCTGCGCCGCTATGGACTCGTCGGTCGGCGTAATGCCGTCGCGTCCGTCCACCACGTAGATGATGACGCTGGCCTCGTCCATGGCCATCTGCGCCTGTTCGCGAATGGCCTTGTCAAAGAGCTCCTCGCTCCGCGGAACGATACCTCCCGTGTCGATCAGCTGGAAGGTCTTACCGTTCCACTCGCCCTTGGCGTAGATACGGTCACGCGTCACCCCAGGCTCGGACTCGACAATGGCGTGCCGCTCTTGGATGATGCGATTGAACAAGGTGGACTTGCCCACGTTGGGGCGACCGACGATGGCTACGAGATGCATGGGTGCAAAACTACGCTATTCCGTGCGGGTGGTGTCGGACAAGGATCACGACGCGGCGCTGACGTCGTGACATGTCACACTCCGGGCGACCTCGTGCACAGATCGTGCAGGACCGCGTTCGGATGAAACTTCACGACGCATTCTTCACCCTGCATTGCATTGAGCAATGCGCTGACCGAGGCATCAACCTTGATGATGTCCAAGAGGCATTATGCTACCCCGAAGACATCCTTTGGCAAGGATTGCATCGCGTTGTCGTACACCGTATGTTGGGCAACAGGCTATTACGCGTCGTTGTAGACATTTCAACGAAGCCCCCTAAGGCTGTAACGGCATACGTAACGTCGAACGTACTCAAGTACTGGAGGAATTAATGCGCTTCAAGTATGACGCCGATGTCGACATCTTGGTCATCGAGTTTAACGACCAGCAAGTTGCGGACTCTGACGAGATCGCACCAGACGTGATCCTCGACATATCCGTGAATCAGGAGCCGGTCCGACTTGAGATCCTTGACGCATCGAAGAAGATCGACGACCCTTCTACACTCACGATGTCATGAGTAGCGCTTGAAGTCACTGCAAACTGTCTAAGACTGGACGTGGACTCCCTCCTGTGTCGTCAACCAATAAGTTCTTCGACGATCTTCTCGGGCGTGATGCCCTCGGCCTCGGCCGAGAAGTTGGTCACGATGCGATGGCGCAGCACGCTGACGGCAACGGCATTCACGTCGTCGATACTCGGCGTAAAGCGGCCGGTGAGTGCTGCACGACTCTTTGCACCAAGCACAAGGAACTGCGAGGCACGAGGTCCGGCGCCGTACGAAATGAAGTCCTTGACAAGTTTATTGGTCGTCTCGGCGGGACGCGTTGCGCGCACAAGTTTAACGGCATGCTCGATCACGTTGTCGGCCACCGGTACGCGGCGTACAAGGTCCTGAGCCGCTTGGATGTCGGCGCCCGACATCACGCGCGACAGCTCGACCTTGCTCGGGACGGTGGTGGTGCGCACCACCTGCATTTCTTCGGCGAAGGATGGATAGTCCAGACGCAGGTTGAACATGAAACGGTCCAACTGCGCTTCGGGCAGCGGATACGTTCCCTCCTGCTCGATAGGGTTCTGCGTTGCCAGCACAAAGAAGGGCTCGGCCAGACGATACGTTGTTCCGCCGGCCGTAACACTATGTTCCTGCATGGCCTCGAGCAAGGCAGCCTGCGTCTTCGGCGGCGTCCGGTTGATCTCGTCGGCCAGCACAATGTTGGCGAAGATCGGTCCCTTCACAAATCGGAACACCTTCTGTCCCGTCGATCGGTCGTCCTCGATCACCTCGGTCCCCGTGATGTCGCTCGGCATCAGGTCGGGTGTGAACTGAATGCGCGAGAAGCTAAGATCCAGCGTTTCCGACAGCGTGCGGATCAGCAGGGTCTTGGCCAGACCGGGTACGCCGACGAGCAAACAGTGCCCCTTTGCAAACAACGAGATCAGGAGCTGTTCGACGATGGTGTCCTGGCCGACAATGACCTTGGCAACCTCGGAGCGGACGGCTCCGATCTTTGATGCGAGTTGTTCGACCTGTTGAACGTCGTTCATGGTGTGCGTTTGGATGTGATCAGGCTGCTATAACGCCCGACCGAAGGGTTTCGTGTGAACGGCGAATATCGTCAATCAGGCGGTCGATCTCGTCATCTGTCGTAAAGCGTCCGAATGAAAACCTGAGCGAGGCTATTGCCTGCTGGGCTGTTCGACCCATTGCCTGTAGGACGTGCGAGGCCTTTCCTGCCGCGCCATGACAGGCCGATCCGGCCGACATGGCAACATGTGGCAGCTCGCCAACCAAGGCCGCAACATCAATGCCTTCGAACATGATGTTCGAGATGGTACTGCTTCGCACTGCGTCCGCAGCATTGACGGACACTCCGGGCAACGACGTCATCGCCTGCTCGAAACGGTTGCGTAAGTCGGCGATGCGTGTATGATCTTCCTGCATCCGCTCATGCGCTGCGGAGCCCGCGGCACCAAGGCCTACGATACCCGGCACGTTCAGCGTGCCACTGCGCAGTCCAGATTCCTGACCGCCGCCGTATACAAGCGGTTCGAGGCCGGCAATGCGGTCACGGCGCACATACAGCGCTCCCACGCCCTTGGGTCCGTAGATCTTATGTCCCGACATCGTCAGCAGGTCGACCCCCTGCGCTTCAACGTCGATCGGGATCTTGCCATAGGCCTGCGTCGCATCGGTCATCATCACTGCCCCCTTTGCATGTGCAATGTCTGCAAAGGGGCGAAGGTCGTGCACGACGCCGGTCTCGTTGTTGACGGCCATGATGCTTACAAGCAGCGTTGCTTCCGTGATGACAGCCCGCGCCTCGTCGATGTCGATGCGACCATGCGGGTCGACACCAAGTCGCGTTACCGTGAAGCCTCGTGCTTCGAGATAGGCACAACAGTCCAAGACGGCGCTATGCTCGGTAGCGGCGGTCACGATGTGGCGGCGTCCTTCGGTGTCGGCCCGGGCAAGACCAAGCATTGCCATTGCGATGGCCTCCGTCGACCCCGACGTGAAGATGATGTCGGAAGCGTTTGCGCCCAGATGGCCGGCGATCTGGTTTCGCGCCTGGGTCACGGCATGGCGGGCCATCATGCCGCCAACGTGCGAGCTGGTGGCATTGTAAAAGACGTTTTCGAAGTAGGGCATCATCGCCCGCAGTACGGACGGATCCACCGGCGTCGTCGCCGCATTATCAGCATAGATCAACATGTCACGAAAATAGACCGAAGGCGATCACGGCGGCCAATGCCAACAGAATAGGCCATTTGACAAGACCGACGAGCTCCTGGGGGCGCACGCCTACAAGCGTCGACGTGAACAGCACGATGGCGGCCACCGGACTCATGGTGCGTCCGAGGGAGGCGCCAATGGCTCCTAACACGCCAAGGTCAACGCCATGCGCGACGTCCACCTGGGCAATGCCCGGAACGATGGCCTGCGTAAAGCTCACGCTCGGTGCCGTGCCACTGCCTGAGACGACGGCCAGGAACCACGTCACGAGCGGACTCGACAGCGTTGCCACCTCGGCCTGTCCTGCCAGCATGCCCGCTACGCGAGCGATGACGCCGGCCGCGTCAAGACCGGCGATGAAGCATGCCGCCGCAACGATCAGCGAGATCACATGCGTGAACGCATAGCCCATGCCGTGAAAGAACTCGGTGGTGAGCGCGTTGACATGGTCGCGGAGCGACGCTGTGCGGGTGACCACAATGACGATGGCCGTGCATACCAGCATGACCATGCTTACATGCACACCCTTGGGATAGATGGCCAGCAGGCCGGGCAGCAGGCCAAGCCCCGGCTGCAGGGCCAGCAGCAGGACCACGGGTAGCGGCGGCAGCAAGGCTTTGGGGACCGACAGCGCCTCGGTATCGGCTTCGGCCACGGCGGCAGCTCCGTCATGCATGCGCCGCGCAAGCACGGCCATCACGATGGTTGCCGTTAGCAGCGACACCAGATTGGGCAACACGGCGGCGTTGATGATCGAGGCAACGTCCACCGACGTCGCAGCGTGAATCGCCACGATGTCGGGCTCGCCGGGGTTGAACAGGTTGCCGCCAAGCGAACACCCAACAACAAGCACGGCGCCTGCGAACAGCGGCCGGTAGCCGGCGGCAACCAGGATAGGCACAAGGATGGGCCCAACGGCGGCAGCCGTTGCCGTCTGACTGGTGATGGCCATGTTCGTCACAAAGCCCACGGCAATGCCTCCGGGCACCAGCAGCCACGAGATGCGCTCAAGCGGCCGCGTCAGCAACCGCACCATGTGTCGGTCGCAGCCAGTGGCCTTCAGCACCCAGGCATAACCCATGGCCGAACAGATCGGACCAATGATGTCGGCACGTCCTACTGCAGCCTGAAAGGCGTCGAAGACGTTGAACCACAGACCGGCTGCCGTACACAGCACAAGGCCGGCGGTAAACAGCACGATGCGGACGTCAAGACCCCGCCTGATAAGAACGACGGCAGCGGCGATGACAACGCCGGCAAGGGTCAGGATGACGTCGGGACTCATGCGTCAACAAGACTGCGCGTAGCAGGATCCATGTGAACGATGCGTTCGACAAGGCCCTCGAGTGCATCGTGCACAACGCGTGCATTGCCGCAGATGCCCATGCTCCACATGGACGGATCAAAGTAGCGACGCTGCACGTCCATGCATTCCTCAAGCGTCACCTGCTGCAGCCGCTCCACGTACGTTGTGTAGTAGTCGTCCGGCAGGTCGAACTGCAGGATCGTCCATGCAAGGCCTGCCGCCTGCTGCGGTGTCTCGTTGTTACGTGCAAACGATCCAAGCATGTACTGTCGGGCATTGCGCAACTCGTCGGCCGTCAGCATCTCTGCCGTCAGCCGCCGCAGTTCCTCGTAGATCGTCCGCATCGTATCGCGACTGTATTCATTGCCAACGGACGTACCGATCAACGTCGTCCGTCCGTACCGCCGCACATCCGGAAACGCATAGGCGCCGTACGTGTAGCCCTTCTGCTCGCGCAGGATCATGAACAGCCGCGCAAGCGTATATCCGCCCACGGCCTGCGTCACCAGCGACAGCGCCGGTCTGTCAGGATGCTGATACGGCACGTTGGGCAGCACGATGCGCAGCACGGACTGCACGGCATCATCCTTCGGGGCCACGACAGCCGTTCCCGTCCACATCGTGCCCTCTGCGATGTTGGGGTCGATATCGGCAGCAGGAAGGGGGCCAAGAAGCTCCTCAAGGCGCGCCAGCATCGACGTCGGCTCGAAGGGTCCGGCCACGATGATGGCACGCGGATACCGCAGCATGCGGGCGTGGACGCGGCGCATCACGTCGGGTCCGACCTGCTGCAGCGTCTCGGCACTGCCGTCGCGCAGCCTGCCATACGGATGACCGTGATAGGCGGCATGCATCGACGCCCAGATGGCCAGCCACTCGGGATCGTCGGCATGCATCAGCATGTCGGCAATGCGTCGCTCGCGCATGCGGTCAACCTCGGCCGGGTCGAATCGCGGCGTCAGCAGACTTTCTGCCATCAGCGACAGCATCGTGTCGGCATGTTCGCCAAGGCCTACGGCCGAGAGCGTGGTAACGTCGTAGGTGGCGCCTGACGAGAGCGAGCAGCCACGCGATTCGATCGCCTCGGCGATGGCATCCGGCGTCAGCCGCTCGGTACCACGCGTGAGCATGGCCGCCGTAAAGGTTGTCTCGCCTTCGATCTCGTCATGCACGGCCCCCATGTCGATGCCAAGCGTGATCGACAGGATGTCTTCGTTGGGAGCCGGCACAAGGCGCACGCGTGTAC
>VFFB01000104.1 GCA_018882585.1 Candidatus Kapaibacterium sp. | reverse complement strand
GGATTGACGTTGCGAGTGTTGCATACGCCTGGGCACACCGAAGGCGGCGTGTGCTTTGTTGATGATGCCCACCAGAGGGTCTTCGTGGGCGACACGTTGTTTGCCGGTTCCGTGGGTCGCGTTGATCTGCCCGGTGGCAATGAAGATCAACTTGTACATAGTATCCGTACCGTATTGTTCACCGTGCCTGATGACTACGCTGCATGGCCAGGTCACGGTCCGTCTACGACCATCGGACGTGAGCGTCAAACGAATCCGTTCGTTGGCGAGGGAGTCGGTATATGGTGAATAGAATTTCATTCTCCATTCATGAAACACGCACCGTGGGGCGGATAACTTTGCTCGTCGGATTGATGGCACTGTTGTCTTCCTGCTACTCCTTCCGGGGTGGCTCGGTCCCTGAACATCTCCGTACTGTTTCGATCGCATCCGTGGTCGATAACAGCGGGTTTGGAGACGCGACCTTTCGGGAATTCTGCACGGAGACGCTGGTTGCCAGATTCCGAAACGATAACTCGTTTCAGTTGGTGGACGACAACGGCGATGCCCGGCTCACACCCGTGATCACACGCATCCAGGAACGTGTGCAAAACGTGCAGAGCGGTGATGTGGAAGGGGAGCGACGGATCGTTGTGGCGATCGAAGTAGAATACGTCGATGCGGTGAAGGATCGCACGGTGTGGAAACGCACCTTCGAGAATTTCGACGTGTACGATGTGAATGATGCCGCAAACGACCGTCCCAGAGCTGTCCGCGAAGCTATTCGTCGCATTGTTGACGATGTGCTTCTGGCCGTCGTATCCGACTGGTAAGAGCGATACTCACGGTCTGTTTCACTGTCAGCTCCTACGAGCCCCACCGCCATGACGACGGAAGATGTGCTGTTGCTCACGTACTTCCTTTCACTTTGCGTGCTCTTTGCCTTTGGTCTGCACGGCCTTGTGATGATCTACTACTATCACAAGACGCAGAAGGTAGCCGCCCGGAATGCGACCCCGTATGCGACCGAAGCCGACTGGCCCGTCGTGACGGTGCAGCTGCCGCTGTACAACGAAATGTACGTTGTCGATCGTCTGGTGAAATCCGTCTGCGAGATCGACTATCCGAAGGACAAGCTCGAGATCCAGGTGCTGGACGATTCGACGGACGAGACCGTCGAGGTGACGCGGAAGCTGGTTGAAGAGTATGCGGCAAAGGGCTACGATATCAAGCACGTGCACCGCACGAACCGTCAGGGCTATAAGGCCGGCGCACTTAAGGAAGGTCTAGTTCATGCCCGCGGCGAGTTCATCGCCATCTTCGACGCTGACTTCGTGCCCAAGCGGGACTTCCTGAAGGCTACGCTGCCGCACTTCCGCAGCAGCGAGGTTGGCATGGTGCAGACACGGTGGGAACACCTGAACGAGGAGTACTCCTTCCTTACACGGGCGCAGGCGCTGGCACTGGACGGACACTTTGTGATCGAACAGCAGATTCGAAACAAGGCCGGCTTCTTCATCAACTTCAATGGTACTGCCGGCGTATGGCGCAAGGCGACCATCGAAGACGCAGGCAACTGGCACAGCGATACGCTTGCCGAAGACCTCGACCTTTCCTATCGTGCCCAGCTCAAGGGCTGGAAGTTTGTCTTCCTGAATGATGTGACGTCACCCGCAGAACTGCCTGCAGACATCAACTCTCTCAAGACGCAACAGTTCCGCTGGACGAAGGGTGCCGTGGAAACAGCAAAGAAGCTGCTGCCGAAGGTTTGGGGAAGTGCTCTGCCTCTCAAGGTGAAGCTCGAGTGCACCGTTCACCTTACAAGCAATATCGTATTCCCGTTTATCATCCTGGTGGCTTTCCTGAATGTGCCGCTGGTGATCCTGAAGAATACGACATCGGGCTACGACATGTACTTCAGCATCATGTCGATCTTCGTGCTGGCAAGTATCTCGACCTTCATGTTCTACATGTATGCGCAGCGGGCCATCCATCTTGACTGGCGCCGCCGTCTGCTGCTCTTCCCGGTCTTCATGGCAGGCTCCATGGGCCTTGCCGTCAACAACACGCGTGCCGTCATCGAGGCGCTGATCGGTAAGAAGACCGAGTTCAAGCGTACGCCCAAGTATCGCATCGTCGAAAACAACGACGACTGGAAGAAGAAGAAGTACGTGCAGAAGAAGATCTCGTGGATCGTTGTCGCCGAGGTGCTCCTTGCGCTGTACTTCGTTGCCGGCATCATCACATCGATCTCATACCTCGAGATCGCTGCGGTGCCATTTCAGTTGATGTTCCTGATGGGATTCGGTACGGTTGGCGCAATGTCGCTACGACACGCCCTTGGGCGTTAAGTTTGCACCATGAACATCGTAACATGGAATGCCGGGTTCGGCGAGCGTGCCGGACTGTTGATCAACGGAATGACCATCGACGTCGCATCGTCCTATGATGCGGCACACCGTGAAGGCGTCGGCACGCTGCCGGCAATGCCGTCAACGGTGATTGACATCCTGCGGCTTGAAGCCCTTGGCATGGTCAACCTGCAGGCGTTGCACGCATGGTTGCAGCGCGCGGCCGACCTGTCGGCGTTTGCTGCGCCCGCCAATGCCTTGCTGATGGCACCGGTGCCACGACCGTCATCGATGCGCGACGGCTATGCCTTCCGGCAGCACGTCGAGGCTGCGCGGCGCAACCGCGGCCTTGAGATGATCCCGGAGTTCGACGAGATCCCGATCTTCTACTTCACGAATCACCAGGCTGTGTTCGGACCGGGGCCGATTCCCGTGCAGCAGAAGCATCTGCAACAGCTCGACTTCGAGCTTGAAGTTGCCATTGTGATCGGCCGCAAAGGGAAGAACATCCCCGCTTCCGCTGCCGATTCATATATCGCCGGCTTCATGGTCATGAACGACTGGAGCGCGCGCGTCCTGCAAATGCAGGAGATGAAACTCAACCTTGGCCCTGCCAAGGGTAAGGATTTCGCCACGGCCCTTGGACCGTGGCTGGTGACGCCCGACGAGTTGGCGCACCGACGCATTGACACGCCAAACGGCGCTGCGTATGATCTGGAGATGCGAACGGTGATCAACGGCAAGGATGTTGCCTTGGGCAACGTCAAGGACATGACGTGGACCTTTGCGCAGATCATCGAGCGGGCCAGCTATGGCGTCACGCTCTATCCTGGAGATGTGATCGGCTCGGGCACCTGCGGTACCGGCTGTTTCCTTGAGCTGAACGGCAGCAAGGTCTACGACCCTGCGTGGTGGCTTGGCGTTGGCGATGAGGTCACATGCTCGATCGACCTGCTGGGAGACCTGACGAATACGGTTGTACTCGAAGCCGAGGATGCTACGGCGTAACGCCGAAGACCGAAGTCCTGAAGCGACGGTCGTTACCCCACGTCAGCACGTATGTGCCGGCCGCAAGGTTTGGCACGGCGTAGCGCACCGATCCGTCGATGCGGGCTGCAGCGATCGTCCTCCCGCTTATATCGTACAACGTCCAGCATCGATCATCACTCCGTGGTGATGCATCGAGTACCTGCAACGCGCCATCATGATACTGCACGGTGAGCGAGGGTTGCGACGTGGTCGCCCCTTCGCTGACCGATGTTGCAAGGTCGACGGCAAAGAAGCCTGTTTCGAGCGCCATGTAGAGCCGCTGTGTGCGCGGGTCATAGCGGAAGACCCATGCGCTTCGGTTATCGTCACCTTCGTCGCTGACGCCCCATGGAAAATCAGGATACTTCGTCCATGTCAGGCCACCATCGGTCGAGCGGGCGATGAGCGAATCACCTCGGACGTCAGTAGGCTGCAGCGTTAATCTGAACCCGCCGACCCACAGCTCGTCCGTATCGCCGCGGTTGATCGCTTCTACGGCCCACAAGCTTGTGTCAGCAAATGCGATCTTCGCCCAGTTGCGTCCACCGTCCTGCGTCTTCCAAAGTCCTCCGGCATTTTCCAGCCCGGGATTCGTCGTACTGCCGATCGCCACAACACAGTAGGCAACCTGTGGATCGCGCGGAGAGAACACGATCTTGGGAATCTCGGCATCGCCGCGGATGGTGTCGCGTCCGTCCATCAAGGCCGTCGTGAACGTTCGTCCGGCGTCGTCCGACCTCCAGATCATCCCTTGGGCCGTGCCCACAAGGATGATGTTCGAACTGTCGGGACGGATCCCAATGGTACAGGCACGATATGTACCAGGGAAGGTCGAAAGTGAATCCCATGTCGTGCCGAGGTCTGTGCTGCGCCATATCGCAAGCCCGGGTGTTCCGCGTACGGCGTAGACCGTTCTCGGATTGGTCGGGTCTTCGGCGATCGCTTCGGAAATGAACCACGCCCGCTTGTTTGCTCCGCTCGAGTCCGTGAACACACGTTCGAAGCTGGCGCCACTATTCGTGCTGCGCTTGATGCCGTCGAACAGGAAGCCGCCCACCATGATAACGGATGTGTCTGCTGATGACACAAGAACAGACGACAGATAATTGTCGGTAAAACCGGCATCACCGGTTTCGCAGACGTACCACTCCTGTCCACCATCATCGGAACGCAGAAGACGGTCAGACCAGTGTCCGACGTATAACTTTGACGGATCAAGCGAGTTCACCTGAACGGTAAAGCAGCGCTTGGGTATCAATGGACGAATTGTTTGCGCACTACCCACCGTCGAAGCAACAACCATGACGGCCAGGAGCAGACCAAGCATTGGGCGCCGATTCATTGTCGTACCTGTGAAGGATTGGTAGGAGTATCTTCAACGATCATCACGCTGCCGCTTTCTTGTCCGAGCAATCGACGGGCCCGTAGCCGAGACGGGGGGGGGGCACACGCAGTTGATCCTCAGTACTGCACAAATCGCGTTGACCACGTCTTGATTCCATTGTGGACTGCGACAACATAGACACCAGGGTGCAAGGAGGGGATACTGATCAGCGCACGACCATTTGCAGCAAGTGCGTCCTGCTGCATCAGGCGTCGTCCGTCGACGGCGTACATCTCCAACGAAATGGGTCCATTGAGCTCGCCTGCGGCCACAGTGATCATGTTGTCGTCGACCCTTCCAACACGCAGAGCTTCCGGACTTGATGGTTGAGAGGGGGCGACGGAGGCGGCGATGGTTGACATGAACATGCCGGACTCGGAGGCGAGCAGCACCACGTCAACGTCGCCTTGTTTCGATCGTTTGATGGCTGTGATGTTGCCCGTTGTCTCGCCGTATTCGTTCTCGGTCCACGGAACATCACTAAGGTTCTGCCACGTGATACCGCCGTCATTGCTCTTGTAGGCCAACGAATCGCCGGCATACGACTGTGGGGCCTTGAAGTCTGAGTTGCCACCGACGAATATCACGTCGGCGCCGCCCTTGATGTCGTTCGGATACACTTCGAGTGCGATCAGCGAAACGGCATTATGTGCAAGGACTTCCCATGTTGCCCCCCAGTCCGTACTGCGCCAAATACCGCCGGGTGTGGCGCTCGCACGTGAAACGTTGAACTGTACCGATGCATACACCGTGCCCGGAGTGATCGTCGACCACCGAAAGGCTCCTACTGTTCCGGTGCGGGTTGCCACCGGATCCTTGGTAAAGGTGCGGCCACCATCGGTGCTGCGATGTACAAACGTGGTGTAGCCACCAACAAGGATGATGTTCGTACTGTCTGGTGCAACCGTGATGGAGCGCATATACCGGTCGCCGCCTGCGGCCGGACCAGGAGACGAGAGCGAGTCCCACGATACTCCGCGATCGGTGCTGCGGTAGAGCGTTCCCGGAGAATTTCTGATGGCATACATGGTGTCGGGCGCCGTAGGATGTGCTACGACGGACTCGCCGATAAACTCCATGCGGAAGCCCTGGGGATCGCGCAGAATGGATTTCCATGTGACGCCACCATCCGTAGAGCGCTCAAGACCGTCGAACTCGTTGCCACCGGCAAAGACGAGGTTTGTGTCAACGGGGTGGATGTAAATGCAACTCACTTTTGACGAGCCGTCCGTATTGCGGATGGCAAGTTCCTCCCACGTCGCCCCACCATCGGTCGAGCGGAATACGGTCCGCGCCATGTTACCCGCAAGTAGTGTCCGCGGATTCATTGGATTGACGGCGAGTGAATACACTGCTCGATTTGGAATGACCGGAAGCCACAGCTGGGCAAGGCCATCAACCGTCAGGAACAGTATTCCGGCAAGGAGAACGATGGAGCGCATCATAACAGGGGCACACAGGGCATGAAACAAATGCATGCACCGCTGGTGCAAGCACGTGCATGTTACGAAATACTGCATTGTTTGTCGGCGCCTGTTACTCCGGCATTCATCCTCAGCGGCTGAATGTCGCCTGCGGCAGTGCTGTGCTGCAGGGGGGCGCTGCCGCGTGGATGCCTGACGCGATGCTCCGCACCTTCATCATGGCAGCAACGACAACGGGCGCTTCGCTGATGCGAAGCGCCCGTTGTGAGTTCGTCAAGCATTGGCCGTCAGGCTGGCCACTGCCCCTATTCGACTGTTAGCGAACGATGGTAAGGGGCTTGGTGACAGACGTACCGTCAACCGTAAGGGTGAAGTAGTAGGCACCGGCTGCAAGTGTCGAGGCATTGACCGACACGCCGTATGCGCCTTGGTCGAAGACGCCGCTTGACAGCGTGGTGACCTTCGTGCCCATCATCGTGTACAGGTCGAGTGTAACCTTGGCCGTGCGATCCAGCGTCCAGGTGATCTCGGACGTACCGGCGGCGGGATTCGGAACAGCGTCGCTCAGGTTGAAGGCAAGTGTCGGACGCTCTTCCTGTACTGAGTTCGGGTTCAGAGCATTGAAGCTGCCGACCCAAATTTCCTGAGGTAGGAAGTATCCCGGAATACCGATGCGACCGATTTCGCGTTCTGTCCAAACGTCCGGCCAGTTCATCTTCTTCAGGTAGTTCGTGTCGTTCAGCTGCGCATTACGCACGCCCTGGTGGTAGATGACGGGAACGTTCTCTGCGCTGGGAATGATGTTGGGCAGGAAGGTGCCCTTGTCGACCTTGAGGTCGTTGGTGATGTTGACGGCCGGGCCCCACGATGTGGAGTTCTTGGCACGCACGCTGAAGTACATATCCGTGGTGAACAACGAATCGAGTTGACCTTCGGCGCCTTGTGAGTTCAGCACGACGGCCGGCGGGTCTACGCCGAAACGGCCGAATGCGGGGTTGGCATCGATCCACTTGACAACGACGTACTCGCCATCGGCGGTCTTGGCACCTTGAACTTCGTGACCGTTCAGGCTTTGAACGACCGGCGTCCAACGGTTATTGTTGTTTCTCGAGATCGTATCCTGGACGAAGAACATCGGCGGATTGAAGTCGTTCATGTCGGCGATGTACTCCATCGTCCAGGCGCCGTTGCGGTAGCGTGCCTCGACCAGGTGAAGGGCATCGAACACTTGCTGGTCCGTGTTCACGTGACCCATGCGGATGAAGTAGGAGTAATCGTTGGAGCCGTTCACAACGAAGGAACTTTGACCATACGCATCGTACATCTGCACATCTGCCGTCGGCCAGCGGCCGGCAGCAACCTGTGCAGCTGCATAGGTATCGTAGAGCGTCTTGGGCATGACAGAGAACTCTGTCCAGTTTGCACCGCGGTCGTCAGACTGGCTCACGCCCGGCACACGTGCTTCGATATCGTCTGCAAACAGGTTGTTCACTGCGGCATAGACAACGCCATCTTCATCCGAGTCAAGCAGGATCTCGGAGTTGAAGGTCGACCCGACGACATCGGACGGACGGAACTTCGACAGACCCCACTGCTCCGGCATACCGTCGTACGTGAAGTTGTCGCTCTCCATGTCGTAACCCCAAGCGCCGTAGGCACCGTACTGCACACCTGCAGGCGGGTTCAGACGGCAGGCGAAGTAGGAGCTGGGGGCTCCGGCAGCTGCAGTGCTGATCATGGAGCCGTTTGTCCACTCATACTGGTCGAAGTTATTCGCATCCGGGTAGCGGAACGTGAACGGTTCGCCACCTTCGGGAGAGTAGCCGTGAAAACCTGCATTCAAGTATCCCTGATCACTCTTGGCAAAGTTCAGACCAAACAGGAAGAACTTTGGTGAGCCGTTGACTGCTGCAACGCCCGTCTCAAGGAAGGCCATATAGTTGTCGGGCAGGTCGAAGAGCGTCTTGCGCGACCATGTGCCGCCGCCGTCCGTCGACGTTTCGGCATAGATGAAGCCACCGACCAGACTGCTGGCACCGATGTTCCGTGCTTGGTGTACGATGGCGAGGGTTTTTGTCTCGGGCTCATACACGAACGTACGATTGCCAGCCAAGCCCTCCCATAGGGGCGAATAGTCACTACGATAGGCGGGTTTGTAGGTGATGGCCTGCGATGCTTCGAGTACCTTCGAAGTCTTCAGCGGTTCGGCCAAAGCTGTTGGATTGACCAGCGAGGTCGACACTGCGCGTTTCGACGTCGGCTGTAATGCATCGTTCGATCCGGCCGTGGCTGCCTGCGAGACAACCGCCAGCAGGGCAGCGAGGAAAAGATGCTTCATGTCGGATTGACTCCGTGAATGAAAGGAAATGAAAGGTTTGTGCATGCGATGTTGACCCGAAAGATACGGACATGGACGCTTTTAGCGAATCATCCGTCATCGCTGGGTAAGTTTGTACGTTCGACCAACCAACCACACACCTTGTTACAGCGCGGCGCATGACTTCTTCATCCGTTCTTGAGCTCCTCCGGCCGATCGTCGACCCTGACCTTCAGGCAACGCTCGGAGAGCTCGGTGCCATCAACAATGTCGAGATCGATGGGGGCACTATTCGTGTGTATCTCGACGTGATCCCGCCGATCCATTGGATCGCTCAGCGTCTGGATCACGACTGTAAGGCCACGATTGCTGCGAACTATCCCGAGGCTACCGTCGAGGTATTCGTGCGTGAGCGCAGCGAGGCCGTTCAGCGTCCGCCTGCACTTGCCGGTGTCCGCCACCTGATCGCCGTCGCCTCCGGTAAGGGCGGCGTCGGGAAATCGACCGTTGCCGCCAACCTGGCTGCGGCGCTTGCAC
>VFFB01000192.1 GCA_018882585.1 Candidatus Kapaibacterium sp. | reverse complement strand
GAACTCGGTTTCCTGGTTCGAGCCTGCCAGCTGCTTGGGCAGGTTGGGCAGCGAGGTCGCGCGCGACACAAGCGCTACCTGCAGCTTGTGCGACTTGAGGTCGATCTTCGTCTCAACCTTGACCTTGACGTTGCCTCCGGATTGCGTCACCGTGATGTTGATCGGCGACTTCGCAGCGTTATCCGTCGAGATGGTCTGCGTGAGCAGTGCTTCGTTCCGCGGATCGACCGTGGCCTTTCCGTTGACACGGGCCGTGGGGATACTGTTGACCGAATAGTACTGCTGACGCGATGCATTCTCGGCCGGATTGGCCACATTCCACGGATCTCCCGGAGCCGGGAAACTCATGTGATAACGAATCGAGACCGACCCGTTGGCAAGCGAGATGACCTTTGCCATGACGGGGCCGGCTGCTACGCACGGACCACACGTGGCACTGGTGAACTGCTCCACAACCGAGATACGGTCATAGGTGTTTTGAGCGCTGACGGACGTGACGCCCATCACCGCGATCAATGCTCCAAGAAGCATTGAAAATGAGAAGCGAGCCTTCATGAAAGCTCCTTTCACGACTGGTGAAATAACGGTGAATGATTGGTCTTTTTCGTGACCCCTAAAATAGCGTCCTGAACGACGGAAACAAGACGTTCCTGAGGCGATTCGGGTCGTGGGGAAAAGAAATCGGGTCGTACAACCCAAGGCTGCACGACCCGAAACATCAGATTCTGTTACAAGCAGACGATGCGCATCACGGCGCCTCCGCTGATCATCTTCCCTTCGGGCGCTTCGATGAAGGCTTCTGTTGCTGCGAAGGTGCACTTGGTTGCCCCGGAATGCTCCTGCCCTGGGCCGCGGCCAGCTCCTGCGCCTCGCGCATTTTGCGCTGCAGCCAACCCTCTTTCCGTGGCATGGACTTGAGTTGCTCGAGTGTAAGACGGTTCTTCGACCACTTCGTCATGTACAACTGCTGGCCGATACCCATGACGTTGAACATGAAGTAGTACAGGTTCAATCCCGATGGCAGCGCCGAGAACATCAGCGTGAGCATGACGGGCATCATGTAGATCATGGCCTTCTGACGCGGGTCAGAGACCATCTGCTTCTGCTGGATGAAGAGTGTGGCACCCATGAGCAATGCCAGGCCCGAGAACTTGTCGATGTTGAACAAGGGCAGCTTGAACGGCAGCGCTAGGATCACGTCCGGAACCGAAAGGTCCGTCAGCCACACCGGCAAAAATGCCGCCTGCCGCAACTCGATGTTCAGATTCAGCACCGAATACAGGGCGTACAGGAATGGCATCTGCAGCAGCAGCGGCAAACAGCCACCGGCAGGATTGATGCCGTACTGACCATACAGTTTCATCATCTCCTGATTCTGCGTCATCTGGTCATCTTTGTACTTTTCCCTGATGTCGGCCATCAAGGGGGCAAGGAGCTGCATCTTCTGCGCCGACTTCATCTGCGTGATCGACAGAGGATAGAGCAGGAGCTTGATCAGGATCGAGAAGATGATGATGGCGACGCCGTAATTACCGGTAAGCGACTGGATGATCTTCAGCGTGGGCAACATGAAGTACTTGCCGATGGGCTTGACGATCCATTTCAGACCGAAGTTCATGATCTCCGTAAGACCATAGGTATGCAGCGTGTCGTACTGCATCGGACCGGCATACAGCGTGAACGTATGTTCGGTGCGTCCACCGCGATACGGCAGGCGGTATCCCATCGCATACTCCTCGACCAACCCTGCATCGGGTGCACCGAACTTGGTCCCGCGCATGTAGGCCGTACCGTCGAACGTGGCCGTCGGAACCAGGGCCACGGCAAAGTACTTCGACCGTGTTGCCACGAAGTCGATCATGCCCGTTTGCGTCCGCTCGTTCGCTGCGTTGAAGTTCTCGGCATTGAGTTCCTCGATGGACTTGCCTGCCGAGATCATGGCAACGGCATTGTTCGACTCGTCAACGCTGCTTCCTTCGGAATACGCAATGCCCCTTGACCACTCCAGATTGATGAATCGATTCGTGGCGGGGGTGACGTTATTGAGGCCGTCAAGAATGAGTGCCCTTTCCACGCCGCAGGCCG
>VFFB01000191.1 GCA_018882585.1 Candidatus Kapaibacterium sp. | reverse complement strand
TTTCAGGATAAGTCGGTAGCCTGGCGAATTGGGATGCGGGGCAAGGTCGTGGGGCGGGTCGCCAACGGCATGACGGTAGTCTTGGGGGTCGTGACCGCCGTACCACGTAAAGGTGCCGCGGCCGACGTTGCCGTGGATGTAGCGTACCTGGTCGGTGCCGTCGCGTTCGGCAAGGACTGTCACCGACTTCTTGATCACCTCTTTGCGGAAGCCTGTTGTCTGGCCCATGAAGCCGCGGACGAGGTTCACATGGCATTGCGTGAGCATCGTTGGCACGGGGTCGTACTTGGCCGAGAAATCAAAGAGCGTAAAGTAGTCCGTTGCCTCGGTCGCCATCACAACATTCGGGTCGACATCGATGGTTGAGTACTCATACTCGTACGGATCCATCTTCAACTCGAAATTCTCGAAGGCGAAGGTCCTTGTAAAGTCCAGCTTGCTTTGCGCCGCCGGGTCGGCGGCGTCGCCGTCGAAGACGGCATCGCAGATGTCGACGCCAAGGGCCGACAGTGCGATGTCGTACGAATCGGTGGCACTGCACATGGCAAACATGAAGCCGCCATTGGCAACGTAGGAGCGGATCTTTTCGGCCACGGCGCTTTTGAGCAGACTTACCTTGGCAAAGCCAAGCTTACGTGCCGTCGACTCCAGCAGGGCCACCTGCTGGATGTACCATGGTTGGCCGGCAGCGCTCGAGAAGAACTTGCCGTACTGACCCGTAAAGTCTTCGTGATGCAGGTGCAGCCAGTCGTAATTGGCCAGACTGTCTGCGATCACTTCTTCGTCCCACAGCTTCTGGTACTTCACCTCGGCATATTCCATGGCCAGCGTCACCGCGTCATCCCAGGGTCGGAACCCCGGTGGAACATACACGGCAATGCGCGGGGCCTTCTCCAGCTTGACCACTTCGGTATTGCTGCCTTCGGCCTGCACCTGGGCATAGATCTCGGCCGCCGTGGCGCCGTTGATCTGGTCGAAGCTTACACCTCGGATCCTGCACTCGGCCGCTATCTCCTGCGCATAGTCCATGCAGAACGATCCGCCGCGGTAGTTCAGCAGCCAGTCGACCGTCATGCCCTTGGTCAGCGCCCAGTACGTAATGCCATAGGCCTTCAGATGATTGGTCTGCGTAGCATCCATGGCGATCAGCAGCTTCTGGGCCGACATCGTCCGTGCGCCGAGCGCAAGACAGCAGCAGAGCAGGATCAGCAGGCGGAGGGGTGTTATGAACATGGGCATGAGCGACGAATCTACGCACTTCGTATTATCGGACGTGGGAATACTCATCGCCATCGTCATCGTCGCCCTTTGGGCGACGCACCTCACCTGGTGTCTGCTCGCCGCCCCTTTCCATCCAACCCAGGTGCATGCATGGGCACACGTGCTGGTGCAGGGCTTTCTGTACACGGGACTGTTCATCACGGCCCATGATGCCATGCACGGCACCATTACGCGCCATCGGGCAACGAACACGCTCATCGGCTCGGTGGCGGCCTTCCTGTTCGCAGGCATGTCGTACAAGCGGCTGTACGTTAACCATCACCTGCATCATGCGCATCCGGCCGACGATCATGACGACCCCGACTATCATCCGTCAAATCGCTTTGTGCCATGGTTGGCGTCCTTCATGTGGCGGTATACCACCATTCCACAGATCATCGTGATGGGGGCAGCGTACAACCTGTTGGCCCACCTTGCAGGCGTCGCCGAGTGGCGACTGTTGATGTTCTGGATCGTGCCGGCCTTCCTGGGCACGCTGCAGCTGTTTTATGTGGGCACGTACCGGCCGCATCGCAAGCCGCATACAGCCGACATGCCGCACAATGCACGGACCATGCCCAAGAACCACGTGATGGCCTTCCTGGCCTGCTACTTCTTTGGCTATCATAGCGAGCATCACCTGTGGCCGGGCGTACCGTGGTGGCGACTGTGGACGAAGAAATGACGTCGGGGCCCCACGGCTGAGGCCGTGGGCTAATATGAGGCCGTGGCTATACGCCTTTTGTATCTTTGGTGATGCTTACACCTGCAGACATGCCGATCATAGCCGCAACCCTTGGCGAGCCCGAGCGCGGCCAGGATACGTGGCAC
>VFFB01000103.1 GCA_018882585.1 Candidatus Kapaibacterium sp. | reverse complement strand
AGAATGTGTATAAGAGACAGCTGCTGTACCGTCGTCGTACTGAGATACTGCAACTCTGGTCGCTCTATTCTTGGATTCTGTATGGACCATTCGTCTACGATGTGTAAGTCGACTTCGGAAGTGTCGGCCGGCAGAGGAATGATATGGCGAAAGCGCTCGCCATTTGCGGCCGGATGCTCACTGTACAGCTGAATGTTACCGTTTGTTGTGGTCGCAGTGCTCGAAAATGATGCGCCTCCGACGGGAATGGATCCAATCCAGGGTCCCTCGGGCAAACTTGGAAAACCGCGCATTCGAAGAAAGCTCTGAACTGACTCGTCTGTCAAACCATATGGGAAACCGACGATCATGGCCGAGGCAGACGAGAACCAGGTCGAGATCAACTGCGTAAAGGCTTGAGCATCATCGGTCGACCCACGAATGATCTCGTCCGACTGCAGGCGGAGCATGACGTTATAGACTCGAGCCGAGTCCAGAATCGTGAGAGAGTCATCGATCATCATCGAGAGTCGTCGCACGATGCGCTCAGGTTCTTCGGTCGGCCATCGCAGCTCGGCAGGTGTACTTGACGCTCGACAAACGACGTAGCGTTGTGGTAACACCGACGTGGAGAAGAGCCTGCCGTTTGCTTGATCGCATACGATGATTGTCGGTGTGCGCGAGCCAGTAACTGCGAGAAGTTTGGGCGTTGTACCGGTGGAGGCAAAACCGTGCAATGAACCTTGGATGAGAAGTGGGCGCACGCGTCCGGTGAAGACCATATGGTCAACAACGCCCTCGGATTGGTACGACGAAGAATCACGAAGTGGATCGATGCCGGTCGCGAACAACTTGACCATGGCTGGTCCTGCACTGATCCGATCCTGTGGAATTCGCGTTGAGAGAGTGCGCCAGCCTTGTCCGTCACTGATGTCTGAATCGGCAGGACCGCCGTTGACGGATATGTCAAAACGATGTTCCGGAGTAAACTTCGTACTGTTCACGGTGTAGTACGATACATTGACGTCAAGGCTGTCGACGATTGGCGGCAACACTTCAACATGGGTTAGGCGCTGATATGCTCGAGCATTGAGAGCAGCCCAATAAAAGCCCTCCCCATCGACCGAAGCGCTGTTGAAGACACCAAAATCCGGATTATCGCCATCACCGATGTGGTAATGTCCCGTGTCGTACTCGACGTGGCGATGCATACGTAGCCACTGCAACGTGTCGGACGCGGCAACGGATGCAGGCGATCCCAGACGAAGTCCTGTGCCTGTATCGGCCACCGTAAGGTAAAAGATCCCCGTAGTATCCCACTGCGAGAACCACGTTGTATCTCCGGACGGACGTCTGCCATAGAAGAGCAGCTCTGTCGTGTCCGAGAGATCATTGCCTTTCCCTACCTTTCGAAGCAGGATGGGAACTTCGACACCTTGATGCCAGAGTCGTAATCGATCAGCATCAACGCTTCTGAACGCAGGATCCGCGGCTACAACATCTGCGCCAAGGACGCGTGCCGGGGCATCAATGCGAGTATGCAATTTCAGATAGGGCGCTCCTGGCTTCAGCCATGAGGTCGGAGATTCAATTCGTTGCAGGTCGCTCTCGCGCTTGCTATGTACGACGGGCGCATAGCCGGCATTTGCAAGAACTGGCAGAAATGATGGAACCTCGGTCAGTCCCACACGTCGCGCCACCGTGCCGCTTGAGAACCGAATCCGAATCACTGCGCTGCGCAGTACCTGCGTTCGTCCTTCGACGATCCGCCAGGGGTGGATCGTCATGATGGCAATTGGGACACCTTTGAAGTGACCCACGTTACTGATCTGAGCAACGTCCTTGGGTCCGCGTTTGGAGGATGACGTGACTGCGTTTGCCACATCTGACCACACGGCATGTTCGACGCGTATAACGGGTCTGTCGGTTGAGCTTGGAAGGACAACAGACCAACGGAACACATCGCCGATCGCATCAGTCTCGATAGCTCGATCAGCGGCAGCGTCAGCTAGTGCAAGGCGGTTCGGAACAGCTGGATCAACGCGTATGCAGCGCTGCACTTCGGATAGAACGACGTTCACGCCAAGATCGCTCGGCACAACCACGGCGTGCTGCGCCGTGGCAGCAGCCGCAGCCAACAAAAAGGCGATAATGACCAATCGAACGGTCATGCAGGTGTCGAGCCTCTTACAGAAAGCGCCGTGATACAGGGACGTATCACGGCGCTATCACAGATTTATTTGCCGAAATATTACGAACGTGAGCCCATGCCCGGGAAGCTCTCACGCATGGCAATGATGATCTTCTCGGCAACCTTGTCCGAGACAACGCGCTTGACGTTGTCGTCGCTTGCGAGCGCATCGGCAATGGCCTCTTCGACCTTCTTCTTGATGATCTCAGATGTCTCGCCCACAAGTGCGTCGGCAAGCTTGTGCATGTCTAGCGAAACGTCCTTCATCGTCTCGAGTTGGTTCTTGTTCGCGTCTTCCATCTTCTTCATCATCTTGTCCATACGCTCTTCGTGCTCCGTATAGACCAGACCGAATGCCAGGAGGGCCAGAAGAGCGCCCTCGAGCGAAATGGCAGCAAGAATCAGCGACGGCTTGGTGGCCGGGATGAACTTCAGACCGCGAACACCGATGATGACGATAAGAATAGCGGCACCGAAGTACGCCAGACCGGTCGTGTTGTTCGCGTACTTCTCCGTGAAGTGGTGCGCCATGTACAGTCGGAGGCCACCGCCAAGTTTAATGCGGTTCCGGCTCCACTCAATGCCTGCTGTCGTATCAGTGATCTCCTTCAGCACGAAATCAGAGAAGAACTCCTTGATGCGCAGGAAGAGGACATCTTTGCGGAACTCGACCAGATCAACGTCCGGGGTGAAGACGTCATCGAAGCGAACAAGGCGACGTCCGTGGCTTGCGGATGCCGTTTCATCATCGACCGACGTTCTGTCCCAGACGATCCGGAACGCGCTGCGCACCTGGTGTGCTTCCAAAGCAGCGAGGTCGGAATCAGGCATGGAGAGAAGGTCAACGATCTCGTCAGAAAAGCCCGTCTGAAGACGGATCTTCGACTTCGTATGGTGGATCTCACGGATCACCTTGAACGACATAAATCCGATGTTCGAAGGCAAGAAGAACGTGATGAAGATCGCAAACGTGAAGCCGAGTGCCAGCGAAAGCACCGAGAATCCAATACTGCGCTCTAGAATGATGGCCGCCTCGCCAAGGCCGCCATGCGCGGTGTTGGCGCGAACGATCCATTCGCCAGAGGCCTTCTGGTAACCATCTGCCTTTTCGTCGCGCTCGTCGCTGGTAAAGTCAAAGATGAAGTCCGTCTTGATGTACTGCTTGATGTTCTGCGAGACGTCAACACCAGGCTTGTACGCGTCCGTGGTAACCACGTGCAAACCGGGCTTGATTTCCTGGAACTTGTCGAGAAGTTTTTTCTCGTGGGGCTTGAAGAATGCAATCAGCACGGTCTGGACGCCGCGCGGAATGACAAACTGGTAGAATCCATAGCTCAAAACGCCGACAAGGGCGAGGAACACCAGATAATGCTGGGTCCCTTGCTTCAGGGTTTTGTGCGATGCTTCGGTGCTCATACCTTCTCTCCTGCTCCGAGTGTAAAAGTGTAAGTTCTTTATGCTGCTTGTCGAAGTGGTGTGACGTCTTGATGGAACTGGCACAACGACCGAATATACGCAAAAGAGTTTCCGTGCAATTCCAAATGCGCGTAAGAGAATGTCCACATCAATGTCGGAAGATCGGCCTTTGGTAGTTTTGCAGGTACCACCACGCATAATTGAACGGAACATTCGCCATGTCAATGCCTAAACACCAACATCGTCCACGGTTCGAGGTTTCGCCTCAGGACGTGATGTCATCACTTCGACGTCACATGCTTGTGGACGGATTTGACCACGTCGTCGACCTGGAGCGGAGTCATGGAACGTACTTTGTGGAGGGCCGGACGGGCAAGGAGTATCTGGACTTCTTTACCTGTATCGCGTCCATGCCGATCGGCATGAACCATCCGAAGATGACGGACCCTGACTTCGTGCGTTACCTGGGATATGCTGCGCTGAATAAGCCATCGAACTCGGACATCTACACGACGGAGATGGCGACGTTCGTGCGGACGTTCTTCGAACTGGCTGTGCCGGATCATTTCAAGTATGGATTTTTCATTGATGGCGGAACACTGGCAGTGGAGAATGCCATCAAGGTTGCATTTGACTGGAAGGTGCGCAGGAACTTTGCCAAGGGGTATCGGACCGAGCGAGGTCACAAGGTCCTCCACTTCGAGCGGGCATTCCATGGCCGATCCGGCTACTGTCTGTCCCTGACGAACACTGACCCAACGAAAACGGCATTGTTTCCGCAGTTCTCCTGGCCGCGAGTTGTCAGCCCGTTCATTCAATTCCCGCTCAACGATGCCGAGCACGAGCGTCTTGACAAGATCGAGTCCTTAGCCATAGCGCAAATCAAACAGGCCTTCATCAACGATCGCGACGACATTGCAGCCATCATCATCGAGCCTATTCAGGGCGAAGGCGGCGACAACCATTTTCGTCCTTCGTTCCTGCAAACGCTGCGCGACCTTGCCGACGAGAACGAGGCGCTGCTGATTTTCGACGAGGTGCAAACTGGCGTTGGCATCACAGGCAGGATGTGGGCACATGAAGCGATTGGAGTGCAACCCGACCTGATGTCATTCGGCAAGAAGATGCAGGTTTGCGGCGTCTTGGCCGGACCTCGCGTAGACGATGTGGCCGAAAACGTATTCCATACCTCCAGCCGCATCAATTCGACGTGGGGAGGATCACTCGTGGATATGGTCCGCGTAACACGCTATCTCGAGATCATCGACGAAGACCGTCTCGTCGACAATGCGGCAACAGTCGGATCCCACCTGCAGCAGCGTCTGGCCGAACTCGCGGTCTCCGACGATCGTATCACCGGAGTACGCGGTCTCGGCTTGTTCTGTGCCTTCGACCTGCCATCGACCGAGGTCCGTAACACCTTCCTTCGTCATGCCTACGAGCAAGGGCTCTTGATGGTTGGCTGCGGTACACGTTCTGTACGTTTCCGCCCACCGCTGACCGTCTCTGCCACCGAGGTCGACATGGGAATCGACATCATTCGTTCAACAATGACCACGCTCTAAGCGGCCATCACGAACGAAAGAGTTTCTGTGCATTCGCGATGACGTCGATGACGACGTCGTCCAGGGATCGCCCATAGACTCGTGCACCAGCGGCTGCAAGGTGACCACCTCCACCATAGGTCGCGGCCAAGTCACGTACGTAGGTGTCCCCTTTCGACCTGAATGAGAGCTTGATCACGCCGTCGAGTTCGACGATCATGACGCCCGCCCTGACCCCGGCGATGCCAAGGGTATGATGGACGAAGCCCTCGACATCGTCCGACGTGCAGCCGTGGCGCTGCAGGTCATGGCTGGTGATGACCATGACGCAGAATCGACCATCATGGAACGTACGCATGCTGCAGAGTGCTTCGCCAAGCATGTTCATGCGCCCGACACTGGACTGGTTGAATGTCAGCTCATAACACTTGGCCGGATCAGCACCGGCATCGATCAGAGCGGCGATTTTTCTGTGTGTGTCGGACGTGGTTCTTGGAAAGCGGAAATTGCCCGTATCCGTCATGATCCCCGTGTAGAGCGGTTCGGCCACCGCTGGTGACAACGGTTGTATCGGATCGATCAAACCAAGCAGGTCGACCAGCATGCTGCATGTTGCCGGCGCCACGGTGTCCGTGCATTGAATCCGTGCGAAGGCTTCGGGTTGCACATGATGATCGATGCCAATGATCGTCGCTTCCTGTGACGCGAGCTTAACGTCGACAGGGGCGAAACGCTTTACGACATTGACGTCGAGGACGACCATGGTGTCCGCCGAGGCGATCACCTCCGGATGACGCTCCGCATCAAAGACTTCAAGGTCTTCCGCCCCTGCGATCCAGAGCAGATTCTCAGGCGCAGGCGTTGGCAGAAGAACTCTTGCTGCCACCCCACGCTCGAGCAGATAATTGCGTAGCGCGCAGACCGAGCCAATTGCGTCGCCGTCGGGGTTCATATGCGTCGTGATCACCGCGCGCTTGGCCTGACGCAGCGCCTCGGCGGCCGCTTGATATAAATGTTCCGTTCCTTGTTGCATGCCGCAAGATATTGATGTTCGGCGCGTAAATGCATGTAGCATATTTGCATGTGATGTTCCCTCCGTCTCAAGAACGACGAGCACTGGTCCTGCGCCTTAGCTTAGCCTTGGCGGGCTGCATTGGCGTATTCGTGTTGCTCGATCAACTTGTTCTGCCCAGCGTGGTACACGCCGGAAAAACCGTCACGGTGCCGAGCCTCACTGGCAAGACGGTCGACGATGCCCTGCAGCTCATGGTGCAGAACGATCTTGCTCTGGTCCAGCCCCGTGAACAATACAGCGACAAGGTGCCCAAGGGGCGGATCATCTCGCAGCTACCATATGCCGGAGCCTTGGTCAAGGCCGGACGGCGCATCTATGTCACGGTGAGCAAGGGTATCGAGATGGCCACGGTACCGAATGTACGCGGCATGAACCTTCGTGACGCCAGAATGGCAATGATGCGAGCGGGACTTGCCATTGGCGACATCTCGTATGAGGCAAGCGATTCCGTAGAGGCAAACCGGGTTCTTGCCCAGAGTACGCCATCCGGACAGGAGCTGTCGTTTGGCTCTGTGTGTCACGTCGTTGTCAGCAGTGGCCGTGCCGTCGTTGCAGTGCCAGATGTCAGAAGTCTCACGGTGCAGCAAGCGTCCGCGGCGCTCGCAGCTTCGGGATTTCTTGTCGGTCGAATCGATTATCGCTCCTCATCGGCCTTTGCCGCCAATACTGTGATCGACCAAAGCCCAGGATCGGACTCACTTGCCGCTCCGGGCACGTTGATCAACCTTACCGTTGTTCGTTGACGTAATGCCGGCGACAGACATCATCCTGCTGCGACATGCCACGGCCGAGCGCCTGCGCCCGGGCCTATCTGACACACGCCGCGAACTAACCTCCGAGGGAAGACTCGAGGCCGAACGAATGTCAATGCTTCTTGCCGCAACGGTCGCAAGGAACGCAGTGTTGTGCAGCAGTCCGGCTGTTCGGGCGATGCAGACCGCGAACGCACTTTCCCGTGCAACCTCGCTCGAGATCAACATTGAGCCGCGTCTTGGGCTCGACGGGAACGTTGACACCGTGCTTGACGTGATTCGAGAACTGGCTTCGACACCCGTCATCATCGTCGGACATCTTCCTGTGATCGCCCAAGCCGCAGCGATGCTGTTGCAGATGCCTGTTTCCTCCGTTGCGATGCCACCCGGTGCCGCCATCGGAATGCAATGGCATGGACGATCGGGAAGCACGGCCACGCTATGCTGGATGGTAACGCCGGAAATCGTCGTTCGATTGTGATAAGATCAGAGTGCGTCTGCCCAGGCAGGACGTTCGTCGTCAGGCCACTCAACCCAGACCCAATCACCATCTTGAACGTGACGGTATACCCGCAGAGGAGCCTGTCCCGCCATGTTTGCGCCTGAACGCAGATCGAAACGCCAGCCATGCATCGGACACTGGACGGTCGTACCTGAGAGCATGCCATTGCAGATGACGCTCATGCGTTTGTGAGGGCAGACGTTCGAAACGACGAACAGCCCCTCGGGCAGCCGAAAAACGGCCACAGTATGCAGGTCGTCAATGTCGAATGCCTTGCCGTCGGCCTGAGGCAGGTCAAGCACGTTGCACAGTCGCACGTACCTGACCCCGTCAACATTTCGCGTCATGGGTGCGGTCATGGCGTCACGATAATGCTCTGATCGAGCATCGGACCCTTTGGGCCCAAGGTAACGGATGCTGCCTGGCGAAGTGCATCATGTTCGAAGACGATCGTCCAAGCCTCGTCTGCTGCAATTGGCAGCACGTGTTTCTTCTCGGAGATAGATCGTAGCGGCTCGTTGTCATACCCCATCACAAACGGATACGGAACATGAGCACCGGTCGGCATAAGATCTGCAGGGTAATACAGTGTTGACGAGCCATCAGAGACCCGAACAGTCTGCAGCGCGGCGGTATGACCATATGACAGATCGAGCGTGACCATCGGAAACAATTCGCCGGGGCCGTCCAGAAGTTCCAGCCTTCCGTTATGCACCAGCGGCATGAACAGCTCGGGAATGAACGACGCACGATCCTTATCGGTTGGCGCCATTGCCCAGTCATAATGCTCCTTCTGGACATAGTACCAGGCCTTGGGGAAGGTCGGCACGGCCTCGCCGTCTGCGGTAGTCACAGCGCCCCCTACATGATCAAAATGCAGGTGTGTTAGGATGACATCGGTGACATCAGAGGGGGCGACGTTCAATTCGGCGAGTGATCGAATGAGATCGGCACCCGAAAACTTGACGTCATAGATCTCCTGATGCTTGGCAGGCAATGCCGGGCTGTTTCCGGTGTCTACCAGAATAGTCCGGTCATCGGAGCGCAACAACAAGCACCGTGCAGCCATCGGGATCCGGTTACGATTGTCCGGCTCGGTGTATGCGCGTTCCCATAGGGGCTTAGGGACGACGCCGAACATGGCCCCTCCGTCGAGAGCAAACGACCCTGTTTCCACGACATCAATGCGATATGGACCGATCGTCACCATGTGCCACCTGGGAGTATAAATGACCGAAGACCGCAAAACATGTCGGCAAAAATAGACGACTCCAACCTCTTATCAGCTACTTCTTCATGACCTTACCCAAGGTATACAAGCGCGACTCAGATTCCTCTATCTCGTAGTAGATGTAGGGGCATTGAGGTATCCAACGGTATCGCCAAGGAGTAAAACATGGCGAAATGCCCCCTATCCTCGTATCTTTGCCCGCTTGAAACTCACAGCAGCATAAACCAGAACAGCATTTTTCGCCGGAGTGTAGAAGCCCATGGGTGCTATCAGCAAAATCCGCCAGCTATCTCCCTATTTCCTTGGCACGGTTGCCGTGCTCTTCATCGCCTTTATGG
>VFFB01000102.1 GCA_018882585.1 Candidatus Kapaibacterium sp. | reverse complement strand
TGCTTGAGGAGCGCGGCGTGGCATACGAGACGCTGCGCTTATTCGGTGGTGCGCACTCCGCAGGATCCACGATCGAAACGGCATGCGGACCGATCGTCGTCGAGCCGTTGGACGGTGCCTCGCTGGCCGGGATCGACATCGCCCTGTTCTCTGCCGGAGGTTCCGTCAGCAAGGAGTGGGCCCCACGGTTCGCCGAAGCGGGAGCCGTCGTCATCGATAACTCGTCGTACTGGCGCATGCACGACGATGTGCCGTTGGTTGTGCCCGAGGTGAATGCGGCAGATGCACTGCAACACAAGGGTATCATTGCCAATCCGAACTGCTCGACCATCCAGCTTGTGGTGGCACTCTGGCCGCTGCACAATGCCGTAGGCATCCGACGTCTTGTCGTGTCGACGTATCAAAGCGTGAGCGGTGCCGGCATGCGAGGCGTGGGTCAGCTTTCGGCCGAGATTGCTGGACGCGAGCCGCTAGCCCGGATCTCGTCGCACCCGCTTGCGTTCAACACCGTGTTCCACAGTATCAGCCAGACCGATGGCGCCAGCGAAGAGGAGCAGAAGATGCTTCGTGAAACACGCCGCATCATGCACTTGCCTGACCTGCGCATGGCCGTCACCTGTGTGCGTGTTCCGGTGCTGGGCGGCCACGGCGAGAGCGTAGCCGTCGAGACCACGCAGCCGTGCACGCCGGCGCAAGCACGCGACATCCTTGCACACGCGCCGGGCGTCGTCGTTGTGGACGATCCCGCTAATGATGCCTATCCCACCGTCCGCCTTGCCGAGCATACCGATGATGTGCAGGTGGGACGGATCCGTACTGACCCCTCTGTTGACCGTGGCCTGCTGCTGTGGGTCGTGGCCGACAATCTTCGTAAGGGCGCGGCTACCAATGCCGTGCAGATCGCAGAATATCTGATCGCAACCACATGAACACCTATGTCGTCATCATGGCCGGTGGCTCCGGCGAACGCTTCTGGCCTTTGAGCCGTCAGCAGCGCCCCAAGCAACTCCTCAAGCTTACATCGGCCACGCAGACCATGCTGCAGGAAGCCATTGCGCGCGTGTCGCCCATGGTGCCGCTCGAGCGGGTCCTGATCATCACCAGCGCCGTCCTGCAGTCCGCCATCATCAAGGCCATGCCCGAGCTGCCCGCCGCCAACGTCATCGCCGAACCTGCCAAGCGCAACACTGCCCCCTGCCTTGCTCTTGCCGCTGCCGTGATACGGTCAAGGGGCGAGGAGGATGCGGTGATGGCCGTGTTGACGGCCGACCACTACATCGGCGATGTCGAGGCGTTCCGTGCCGACGTGCAGCGTGCCGTTGATGCCGCAGCGGTGAGCGATGTGCTGGTGACGTTTGGTATCGCGCCTACACGGCCCGAGACGGGCTATGGCTATATCGAAACTGCCGACCGTCCGGCGCTTGCGCCAGGCGTGCTGCATGTGGCCTCGTTCCGCGAGAAGCCCGACCCGATGACGGCCCTGGAGTACGTGCGGAGTGGACGTTACCTGTGGAACAGCGGCATGTTCTTCTGGCGTGTGTCGGTATTGCACGCATCCATGCAGCAGCACCTTGACCAGGTTGGAGGACGTATCGATGCGATGACGGACGCGCTGCGCGCGGGTGACGCTGCGGCGCTGGCCGGGACGTTCTCTGCCTTGCCGGACATTTCGATCGACTTTGGCGTGATGGAGCGCGCGTCGAATGTCTGCGTCGTCCGTGCAGCCTTCCCGTGGGACGATGTCGGTTCGTGGGATGCGCTTGACAGAATGAACAGCCATGACGATTCCAACAACGTGGTGACCGGTCGCGTCACATCGATCGAAACGTCGAACGCCATCATCGTAAACGCGACAACGAGCGACCACATCATCACAACGCTTGGCATCGGGAATGTGGTAGTTGTGGTTACTGACGATGCCACGATGATCTGCAGTAAGGATCGTGCGCAAGACGTCAAGAAGATCGTCGCCGCCCTTCGAGCCTCGGGCGATACGTCGGTGCTATGATGTCTGCCGATGCCATCATTCGCAGCGCCGTTGACCGTATGGGTACGGCCTTTGATCTTGCCGAGGTTGACGAGGCACTCTCGGCCGAGTCGTTGCTTGCCGCGGTCCGCGCGCAACTCGTCGACAGGATCATCTATCTGTTGAACACGAATCCCGAGCGGCTGATGGCCATCCTATACAGGATCGACGTGAGCGAATCGCGCGTGAACGAGATCTTTTCGACAGCCCTTCCGCCCGACATGCCGGAACGTCTTGCCGATCTTGTGATCGAGCGACAGCTGGCCAAGGCCGAGACGCGGGCACGCTTCAAGGAGCAGGGATGACACTCTTTACGAACATTGCCTCATGCGTTACCGTCGCTGCCAACGGTGCCACGTCGAAGACGGGCGCCGCCATGCAGGACATCGGCGAGATCCGCAATGGCGCCGTCCTGTTTGACGAGACGATTCGATGGGTGGGTTCGGCCGACGACGTCGATGCCGCCATTGACGCTCTTGGACTAGATCCCGCAGACATCGACGTGATGGACCTTACGGGAAAGACCGTGTTGCCGGGCTTCGTTGACTCGCACACGCACATGGTGCATGCGGGGTCGCGTGCCGACGAGTTCGCGCAACGCTTGCGCGGCGTGCCCTACACGCAGATCGCCGCCGAAGGCGGCGGCATCCTCACCACGATGCGGGCCGTGCGCGAAGCCTCGGTCGAGACGCTCGTCGAGGTTGGCGAACGCCTTGCAACGTCGGCCCTGCAGCATGGCACCACAACGATCGAGATGAAGAGTGGCTATGGGCTGACGCTGGAGAGTGAGCTGCGCATGCTTGAGGCGATCGGCGTGTTGCGCGCCGAGCACGAGGCACGTATCGTGGCCACCTTCATGGGCGCCCATGATGTGCCGCCGGAGTACCGTCACGCTTCGGACGACTATGTGCAGTTGATCATCGATACGATGCTGCCCGCCGTGCAACGGCAGGGCATTGCGACGTATTGCGATGCCTTCCCCGATAAGGGGTTCTTTACCGTCGACCAGGCCGAACGCGTCTTCCGCGCGGCGCAGGCACTTGGTTTGCGTGGGAGAGTCCACGCCGACGAGATCGCCAACATCGGCGCCTCGGCCATGGCGGCGCGCCTGGGTCTTGCCAGCGCCGATCATCTCGAATTCACCACACGCGAGGACGTTCTGGCCATGCGCGATGCGAACGTCGTGTGCACGCTGCTGCCTGGTACGGCCTATACGCTGCGGCTGCCGTATCCCGATGCCCGCATGATGATCGATGAAGGCGCCGTGGTTGCACTGGCCACAGACTGTAATCCCGGATCGTGCCTTACCGAGAACATGCAGCTCGTGATGTCGCTTGCCTGCACGAACATGGCCATGTCGACCGAAGAGGCCATTGTGGCGTCGACGCTGCACGGTGCGGCCGCCCTTGCAATGGCAGACCGCGTTGGTTCGATCGAAGTGGGCAAGGATGCAGATATCGTCGTTTACGACGTGCCCAGCTACGCCGACATCATCTATCACTTCGGCGTCAACCACGTGTGGAGTGTATGGGTTGGCGGAGAAGAAGTAGCATGAAGATATCGGGCTTCACGTTCGTTCGTAACGCTGTTATGTACGACTATCCTGTTGTAGAATCCATCAGGTCGCTGCTGCCGTTGGTCGACGAGCTGGTTGTTGCCGTGGGAGACTCGACCGACGGAACGCGCGAGCTGATCGACGGCATCGACGATCCGAAGATCCGCGTGATCGAAACGGTGTGGGACGAGACCCTTCGGCAGGGCGGACGTATCCTTGCGCAGCAGACCGACGTCGCATTGGCGCACTGCTCGGGCGACTGGTGTATCTACCTGCAGGCCGACGAAGTGTTGCACGAAGGCGATCACGACGCGATCGCGGCAGCCATTCGCAATGCAGACGCCGATCAGCGTGTTGAGGCATTGCTACTGCCTTGGAAACACTTTTACGCCACCTACGACTGGTTAGGCGTAGGACGCCAGTGGTACCGTCGTGAGGTACGCATCATCCGAAATACGGGTACCTTCTTCTCGTTTGGCGATGCCCAAGGGTTTCGCATTCGCGAGGGCGAGCGCGTACGCAAACCACGAGCCCGCCAGATCGATGCAACGGTCTACCACTATGGCTGGGTAAAGCCTCCGGACGCCCAGCAGCGCAAGCAGCAGAACTTCAATCGGTACTGGCATGACGACGCCTGGATCAAGGAGCATGTTGCCGATGGCGACGTCTTTGACTATACCAGCTGTTATGCCGTCGAACCATTCACAGGCACGCATCCTGTGGTGATGCACAAGCGGATTGCCGAGGCAGCAGCGTGGACGGCATTTTTCGACCCCACGCGTCTGCCCGGACGTCCACCCAAGGTTGCTATCCTTGATGCCATCGAGCGCTGGACAGGCCTTCGCATTGGCGAGTTTCGCAACTACGAAGTCCTGTAAGACCAGACATAGCGTCCTGCGGCGACAGACAGCAACGAAGCATCGGACCGTTCGTTGCAATATTGTGTGTTGCAACACGTATATTGCGCCATGCCAACACGCCGCACCATCCTTACCTCGATTACGACCTTCGGAGCCGTCGCCATGAGCGATCTCTCGGCCCTTGCCAGTGCCTTCCTCAATGCCCCTTCCACACCTCTGATGCCGGCCTTGTTCATAGGGCATGGGAATCCGATGCATGCCATCACGAAGAATCCGTTTGCATCGACGTGGGAGCGTTATGGACGCAATCTTCCACGTCCGAAGGCCGTGCTGTGCATCAGTGCACACTGGGAAACGACGGGCACAAAGATCACGGCCATGCCGGCGCCGCGTACGATCCACGACTTTGGCGGATTTCCGCAGGAGCTCTTCGACGTAAAGTATCCTGCGCCGGGTGACCCTTCGCTGGCAAGCAACATCGTAAGCAAGATTACCAAATACACCATTGAGCTGGACCATACGTGGGGTCTTGATCACGGAGCCTGGTCGGTGCTTCGGCGTATGTATCCCAAGGCCGACATTCCCGTGCTGCAGCTGAGTCTTGATATGAACATGTCGCCACAGCAACACGTCCGGCTTGCGAATGACGTTGCCATCCTGCGCAGGCGCGGCATCCTGATCGTGGGCAGTGGTAATATCGTCCACAATCTTGGCCGCATGCGGTGGGAGGGGCCAGCTTACGATTGGGCCACGGAATTCGACCTCACCAGTAAGCGTCTGATCGAGCAGCGTGACATTGCCAAGCTTGCAGCCTATGAGACCCTTGGCACGGCGGCACGAATGGCCATTCCAACGCGCGAGCACTACCTGCCCATGCTGTATATCATGGGCGTGGCCGACAGTAAGGACGACCTGACGTTCTTCAACGAGTCTATCGACCTTGGCAGCGTGAGTATGCGCAGCATACTACTTTCGGGTGCTTCGTAGATTGCGGCATGCAGCTACACCTGTACAACACGCTTTCCAAAACGATCCAGCCATTCACGCCCCTGCGTGACAACCTTGTGCGCATGTATTCATGTGGTCCGACCGTCTATGGTCCGGCCCACATCGGCAACCTGCGTGCCTTTCTGCTTCCCGATCTCATCCAACGCGTGATGAAGACGATAGGGGGCTATGACGTGCGCTGGGTGATGAACGTGACGGACATCGACGACAAGACCATTGCCGGGTCGGCACCAGGGTCGGACAGTTGGCAAGACGCCATGGGCGAGCAAACTCCTGATGCGCGTGCAAACTTGCGGGCGTACACGCGATACTTTGAAGCCATGTTCCTGCAGGATCTTGCTTCGTTCGGCATTCGCACTGAAGACATGGCTGCAAATCCGCGGGCAACGGAATACATCGAATCGATGCAGTCGCTGATAGCCGACATCGTACGGAATGGCTATGCCTACGTGCGAGACGGAAGCGTGTACTTTGATGTGGCGGCATATCGTAAGGACCATCCGTACGGGCGTCTCTTCCACATCGACGTCGAGAACTTTCGTGAGGGCGTGCGCATCGATGCCGACGAGTACGAGCGTGAATCGGTGAGTGACTTCGTGTTATGGAAGGGCCGCAAGGTAGACGAGCCATATTGGGAGTTCACCATCGACGGCATCGAACTACCGGGACGTCCGGGCTGGCACATCGAGTGTTCTGCCATGTCATACGAACTGCTGGGCCTACCCTTCGACATTCACACGGGTGGTGTTGACCTGCGGTTTCCGCATCACGAGGACGAACTGGCGCAGTGTACGGCTGGATATCACGCCCCTGAGCAGGCAGCCTTCTGGGTGCACAACGAATTCCTTGAGGTTGAAGGTCGAAAGATGTCGAAGTCGCTTGGCAACTTCTACACGCTGCGTGACCTTATTGCCAAGGGCATGGATCCGCTCGACGTGCGGCTTGCGATGCTTGGCTCGCACTATCGATCTGTGCTCAACTTCACGATCGACGGTGTGCAGGCCGTTGCCACGGCACGCCGCCGCGTGCAGGACTACATCTGGGACCTGCGCGACCGTGCCGTACCTGTACCCGGACTTGTGATCGACGGTGTCGAGGCCGCCTTGGCCGACGACCTGCACACGCCCAGGGCATTGGCGGAGCTCTATGCCTTTGTCGGAGCAAACCCGGTGTCACAGCTCGACGATGACCGCGCCGCGCTTGTGCTGGGAGCATTGCAGCGGGTGAACACCATCATCGGCGTGTGGAATTTCGACGAGCGTCCAACTGTGATCATCCCCGACGACGTCCGTGCCATCGCCGAAGATCGCTGGGCGGCACGCGTTGCGAAGAACTGGGCCGAGAGCGACCGTCTCCGCGACATCTTGGCCGGCCTGGGCTGGACGGTCAAGGACGGTAAAACCGGTTACGAACTCCAACCACTGTCGTGATCCGCTCTGTCACGATCATCGGCATGGGTCGAGTTGGCGGTGCCATCGCGACGCGGCTGCATGAGCGTGGCGTGACAGTCCACAGCGTTGCCCGGCAGGACTTTCAGACGTGGCTGACCACGCATGGTTCGATCGGACAGATGCTCATACTTGCCGTCGGCGATGCTGCCATGCCGGGCGTGGTCAGCGCCATCGCAGCATCATCGCACTCGCTCATCGACGTCGTGGCCCTGCATGTCAATGGCTCGCTACGTCCCTATGTCTTACATCCGCTTGCGTCGATCGGCGCGACGTTGGCGAGTGCGCATCCCTTCCAGACGTTTGCCACTGACGACGCATCGGCGTTGGACGGCATCGGCTGGGGCGTCGAGTGCACGGACGAAGATTGGCCACTGATCGACCGCTTTGTACACGTCACCGGTGGCATTCCCGTACGGCTGACAGACATGACGGACGAACGTAAGCGCGTCTATCATGCCGCTGCCGTTGCCGCCTCGAACTTCGCCTATGCGGCTTACGAACTGGGTCGGCGTCTTGCGGATGAAGCTGGTGTACCCACCGACATCATGCTGCCGCCCATTATCGAGCGTACGTATCGAAATGCGGCGAATGCACTGCAAACAGATGCGCCCTTTGGCATGACGGGCCCTATCGTGCGCGGCGACGTCGAGGCATTACGCAAGCAGTACCATGCAATGCCTGCATCACTGCGTATTACGTATCGTCACCTAGCCCTTGCATTGATTGACATCGTTCGAGCGTCACACCACGACGACATTATCGCGTCCATGCGCCGGGTGATAGAGTAGGGGCGGCCCAACGTGGCCGCCCGTGAACGTGGTCGCCCCTACAATCCCACCGCCTCGCGCATGGCTTTGATGTTTGCGGCGATGTCGCCGTGGACCATGCCGCTGCCGCTTACGAGGATGCTGGCGCCTGCATTGACGGCGTCGCGTGCATTGTCGATCTTGATGCCACCGTCGACTTCGATCTCGACATGCGAGAGACCATTCGTGTCTAGCCAGGTACGAAGACGCTCGCAGCGAGGCAAAAACGAGGGGATGAACGACTGTCCGCCATAGCCGGGATTGACGCTCATTAACAACACGAAGTCAGCGTCGCCCGCAGCTTCAAAGGCGAATTCGAGTGGGGTTGCGGGGTTTAGCACAACGCCTGCACGACAGCCGTGCTGCTTGATTCTGTTAAGGGTGCGATGCAGGTGCGGCGACACTTCGGCGTGGACGCTGATCCATGCGGCACCGGCGGCGGCGAACTGCTCGACTTGGTGATCGGGATTGGTCACCATCAGGTGCACGTCCAGGGGGAGCGACGTCACACGCTTCAGCGCCGTAACAATGCCAGGACCGAACGTGATCGGAGGCACGAAGTGTCCGTCCATGACGTCGACGTGCAGGATGTCTGCTCCGCCCGCATCCATGGCGCGGACGTCGCGCTCGAGATTAGCGAAGTCTGCCGCCAGCAGTGACGGAGCGATCATCATGGGCCACCTCCTGAAAATCCAACCTGAAAACCATACGGCGTGCGACCGCCGTCGGTCGAATATGCGTTGGCAACGATCGCTGCCTGCAGTTGCAGCCAGTCGGTGATGCGCACTGTGCCGCCGACGCCCGAGGTGAGGCCAAAGCCCCACTCGAGGGTGTTGTCGGAAAAAGGATTGAATCCCGTTGCTCCCGACCGAGAGCTCATGGCCACGCCGCCCTGTAGCCACGTGAACAAGCCGGCACGGCGGTCACCGGCAAGCCAGTAGCCCGGACCGAATGTCAGGGCAAGGACGTCGCGACGTCCCACACCGCTGGCAAGTAAGGTCAGCCCCAGATACAGATCCTTCGTTTTCGTTGCATTGAAGCCGCTGAAGCCGAATCCCCAGTTAGGGGCATCGTTCAACTGCGGCGTCCACGTGCGCTGCAGCGACAACAGCGACCACGTCCGCGACGAGCCACGCTCGTCGCCCAGTTCCGTTTGTGCATGAGCGGCGCACGCCAGCAGCGACAGGGCCAGTACATATCTCACGATGTGCATCGATGCGAAGATCGGTAGATTTGCCATTCGACCAATCAACAGCGGCCATGGAACCTACGTCCGACCAACGCAAAAAGATCATCCTTTCGGGGATGCAGCCCACAAACGACCTTACGTTCGGTCAGTATGCCGGCGCACTTCGCAACTGGGTGGAACTGCAACACGACTACGACAGCCTGTTC
>VFFB01000013.1 GCA_018882585.1 Candidatus Kapaibacterium sp. | reverse complement strand
CGCTGCCGGTGCTCAATACCATCAGCGCCTGGCTGGTGGCCGAGATTAAGAACACCGTGCCGCGTTCACCCATCGGCAAGGCCATGCAGTATTGCGTGCGCCTGTGGGACGAGCTCATGGCATACCTCCATAACGGACATCTGGAGATCGACAACAACCTGATGGAGAATGCCATCCGTCCCGTTGCACTCGGCCGCAAGAACTGGCTCTTCGCCGGATCGCACGCCGCTGCCGAGAACATCGCCATGTACCGCGCGTTCTTCGCCACGCGCCACGCTAACGGCGTCAACCCCTACGACTGGCTCCGCACGGTCCTGCTACGCATCAACTCCACAGCGCCAGCTCGCTACCACACCCTGCTGCCGCATAGGATCGACCTCTGCACGCAGCCCTAACAAGCAACATGTAGTTGCTCGGGTGGATACCAAACAACTGCTGTACTTTCATCTGATCAATTTGATCACGCCCACATTTGGGGGACGAGAGCCCAATTACTGACATGTCAGGTGAAACCTTGCAGAGTGAGCGTATGCCTGATCTCTATGCAGGCAGCTCAGTCAACATCGTTAGTTGCGGTATAGTTCTGTCTCTGGCGCCGTGTACCAGACTACCCGCGCAGGCACCAAGTCGAAGCGCTTACATAGGACGGCCCCGTTGGCAGCTGCGAATGGCTCCGCTTCACGAGGTATCTCGAATGCTGAATGGACTCTTCGAGATTTCGTGTCGTAGTGGATCATGATTGATGAACATCCGGTATTGGCCGTGTTGTCCAGGGCAGCTGTCGGAATGCGGTATTGAATGAAAACGCGATCGTCTTCGGAGTCCGGCAGAACCTTCATGATCCCTTCACATGCACCCCCGCGCTCATCGGTTGCGATGGAAGATGCAGAATTGCCGTTGCTGTAGGCCATCGGCAGTGCAACAGGGTGTTGCGAAGTACCAGCGCTGTGCAGGTCATGCAACAAGAACAAACTGTCGTGCATGCCGTAGGAAATCCAACCCTGACGGCATGACGCAAATGAGACATTCCTTAAAGCGCTTATGTCCAAGGAGGTGAACTGCTCCTGCAATGTATCTGAGAGGTAAGAAGCCGTTGTTCCGTTCGTGCAGTATGCAGCGGCCAGAGGATTGTCATCATGTATCGTTGCGGCATTAGGCCTAAGCATTTGAATGAACGTGGCAGACGGTGCATGGTAGACGATGTGCTGGGCCTTCCTTCGTGGCGGTATCGCGTCGAGCGCTTCTTCGCGAGTGACTTGTCCAGACCGCATGTTGAACCATCGAAGGTGTCTGCTCTTGTCTACTGCGTCAGGAATCGAAACGAGAATGCGTTCCTGATCACGGTCCCAATGAATCAACTGTATGCTCTGTGCACTTGCGATTTGAACGAGAGGCTCCATGTCGTATCGACCCGTCACGTTGCCGGCACTGTCGATCATGAACGATGTCGATGAAACAGGAACGTTCCAGATGAATACCGCTTTGGCGGCAGCATCGTACAGAACAGTAGCGTTAGTGAATGATGGGCTCGATACTTCAGCGTGCAAACCAAGGGCGGCTATCATACGACCACGCTGGCGCTCCTCGCCCCGAAACACTTCGTGCGATCCTTCTGCGATCGAAAGGTTGACAGCCTTCAACAGGTCCCGCGAATCGTATCCGGAGCCTCCTACAAGACTAGACACGTAGCGAACAACACCTGAAGGCGCAACAACGAGAACGGTTGGATAGGCCTCGACATGGTAGACACTGCTCGATATCGAAAAACCATCGTCATAGACAGGAGACTTGAAATGATAGTCGTTGACTAGCCCCGTGTGAACATGGTCGAAATTCAACGTAGCATAAACAACCATGTCAATGGGGAGGTTCGCAATCGTGCGTTCAATCGATGCAATAGCGTTTAGATACGCATCACAAGTCGATGTTCCGGGAAATGCGATCACCACACCGTGGGTACGGTGCCGCGATTTGATAAGTACGGTATCACCAACCTTGATGCGTGGCTGGTCATGCTGCGCTCTTGCCTCAACGATGCAGAGCATCAGGAGAAGGGCGGTGTAGACGACGAGACGAGACGTGTGGTGTGGTTGCACAGTATGAGGTGACGTGCGGTGAACCAAGACATGACTACCTGGAAGCCTTTAAGTGACTTCTATTCTCACAAACATAAACATTCGTGCAGAGTTAGCCTATTGGGTAGAAAAACGTACTGTCCTTGTGATGGTTATGAACGTCTAGAAGTAAGGCTGTATGTCCGTTTCGACCAAACCATTGTCACGGCGTAGCGTGGACCGTTGCAGCAACGCGTACATCAATCGCGACATGCGGCAAGCCCGCAGCAATAAGCCTCATTGCACTTTCGTGGTCGAAGCGAAGCCAGCAAATCAGAGAGATTCAGACTGTGTAGGCGGGTTCCGCCAACACTGCCTGACACGCGCTCGAACCGAGCATCGAAGACCGATGTGTATCGTAACCAATGCAGGATGTGAGTCATTCTACAGCCAGCATTGACGGGCGTCTCTAGTTCGGTGCAGACGTAGCGGGAGGAGCAAACCACGCGATCCTGAGCTTTGACATATCGATTTGCGCGCACATGATGCGTCCGTTCCGGATACCCTTGGGATACGCTGCCTGTGGCAGTTCAAAAGCCGACAGTATCTGTCGCTTTTCCATGTCGTAGTGCACTGCGATTAGGCTGCGGTCGGAATACGGCGGCTGATTGACTCCGGCGAACTCGCCGGCGGGCGTGTAGAAAAAAGCATAAAAGGTGTTTGTGCCCGGGCTCTCTAAAATCTGATATAGTCGAGAGAAGAGAGTCTTTCGGGAACGTAACAGATCAGGATCCTGCAACAACCGGTTCATCCCAGGACCATGATGAACAAAGTATGGTGGAGGGAGCTTTACGTGATAGGCCGTTGAAGTTCCTGATGAACAGGAGTAATGAACGATGGTATCCGTAAACTGCTGTGAGGTATACCATCCCGTTGCCCCAAGTCCGATAACGGTCAACAATGATTCAAGTCGGAACGAGTCGCGTTGAAAATGATCGCCCCATTTCCCCATAAATGTGTCGCGATCAGGAAACCTTACAAACACGGATGCTCTTGGATGCGGATCGTCTTCCGTCAAATCACGAAGATCCAGCCCGACGATATAGGCGTTTGTTTCGGGATGCACTCGCGTTGCAAGAGCACGTCTTCGATCCGGGATACCATCGCTTAGCTTGAGCGTATCAGATGTTTGTGTGTGCAGGTTGTACCAGTAGACGGCGATAGCTCGCGAGGCATTGTCAAACCCCCGGAGTAGAATGCGTTTACGCTTGTTGTCCCATTGCATAAAGTCTGGCGCGCCACTGCCCTTTGAAGGGACTGCCCGAGACATGTCAAAGCGATGCAATATTCGTCCCCCGGAGTCAAGGACGAAAGAGGTCGTTGATGTCGCGACGTCCCAAACAAAAATCTCATTCGCCACATCGTCGTATGCAGTCATCGCCATTCGAGAGTCTTTGCCCATTACCTCCGTAGGCATGCTGACGGTTGATACTATTCGAGCACGTTGCTGCACAGGACCACGAAACTCATAGTACACACCATCATTGCGAATCGAGTCGATTGCCCGCTTCGCTTCGGCAATGCTGTACTTGCTTGTGCCCGGATAACCGACATATCGAACAACTCCAGAGGGCGAAACAACAATAACTGCAGGAACAGGATCAATTCGATACATCTTGGTAACAGCTTGCGTCTCGTCATCAAACACTTTCGCAACCTTGAACTGCTGTGTCAGGCTGACAGACGTTGATGATTCCATCCCCTCGGCGAAATAGACCTCCATGGGAACGTCGAGGTTCTGAGCCAAGGCATCAATGCCAAGAAGGGCCGTGGGACACGACGCGCAGTAAACGGTTCCGGTAAATCCAAGGATTACACCGCTAGAGTGATACTTGGGTTTAATAATAACAGTATCGCCCACATCCAATCTCGAGGACTGGGCTGTGAGCGACACCGTTACAAGGAAGGCGAAAATTGCGACAAGACTTCTTGCGAAGATCCTGTACATGTACTGCGTCATTGGATCGGGATAAACTTGGTAACGTTCAAATTCTGGTCGACAACACATCCGCCGAAATCTACAACAACATTGCGCAAAGAACTAACCGGCGAACTGCTGATCCGAACTTCGTACTGGCCCCTAAGGAGAACAGTGCCGGCAGTCGGCGGGAATGTACCGACCTTAACGCCCGAGGCAAGTTCGGTGTTCAGTGGAATCATCGAAGCCGTGATGATGTATCCGCCCTGAACGGGTTGAGCTGAGGCAGAAACTGACTCAATGTAGTACTGGTCGCCAGTGTTTATGCAGTCACTACCAGTGTCGCGGCAGGGGTTCTTGTATGGATTCTCGTAGTCTTCTTCGAACCACTTCTGGTTGTGCTTCGGAGTGTCGCCAAACTTTGCAATCGGGCTCACCTGAATGGAAACTGACGGGCCTGTGGTCGTAAACCCGTTGCCTGCTACTGCACTCATCGTGCTGGCCATAACTACTGCTACGGCGACAACCGAAAGACGGAAAAACGTGCTCATGCTGTACCCCATCGGAAAACTGTTGTGAAAAAAGTGGTGTGTGCGAACAAACGGTATGTGAACAACAAGCCAAACTACAAGAGTAACGGAGAGTTACAGATCATAAGCATTGGATATCGCAGATAAACCTTTTTTGAAATTGTTATAACACCGTTTTAGACGTTTTGCTTAAAGCAAGCTCATTCCAAGGCATGTGAATGATCTGAATGCAAGTCGAATGTTACTACTGCGTTGATCAGGGGGTCCACATGAATGGCACTGCGCGGGATCCTAGCCCCGACGCGGCGACGAGGAAGTACATCCCCTGAGCAGCCAAGGACATGTCGAGCGTTCCTTCTGCGATAAACTCCCCGGGGCCAAGCATTGGCAGGTTTTCGACGGTGGTTTCAGCGACAACCTGACCATGCATATTGATGGCGCGAATGCGAACCTCTGCTGTGGTATAGGCCTGAATGCGATACCGTACCAATGTCGTAGCAACATCGGTGATGCTCACCTCGAATGGAAGACCACGTGTGATTGGGCGCAGCGCGCGCGCGCAGGCACTGACATTGATGCGCTGGCTGGATTCGTCCCCTGGACAACGTTCATCCACTCCGGCGAGCGATGAGCGAACGCCGATCAACGACGTTGTATCTCGACTCACGACACCCAGCAGCTTAATCTCCGTGGACTGCCGCGAAAGCAGTTGAACTGTAAGCTGGCGCTCGTTCCACCGAATGCGACGGTCTGCCACGAGAACATCGGCTGTCGAGCTGTCAACGATGGGCGACACTGCGCCGCCGCTGATCGATATGTCGTGGGATACGAGTATATCACACATCGATAGAGTGTCTCGCGCTGAAAGGCGAATGCGAAGTGTGTCGCCGATAGCTGCCGCCGAATCGATGATCACGGAATGAAGAGGTACAACGGTACAGCTGACAAGGGTTACTCCGTCCGTTCCTTTCATAGCACCTCTCGAGGTGCTACCGCTGTGTACAAGTCCTACGTTGCCGCCTTCTGCGTCAACGCGGCACAGCGCGCTTGCCGATTGGGCGATTCCCGGATGTAGCAGAACGGTGCCGCCGCCACCACCACCACCGGGACCGTGAGAGTCGTCGCAGTTGCCTCCTCGGCCTCCGCGTACCATGACATCGACGGGCGATATCAAACGGCACACATCCATGACTACGGTGCCACCGGCACCGCCGCCGCCCCCACCATCATTTCCGGCACGGGCAGTAACATCGCTTCCTGCAGCATCAAGCACAGCACTGTCCGCCAACATGATGGGTGCTCGGAGTAGTATCACACCTCCGCCAGGGCCACCACCCGATGCCGCATTGTTGTTTTGATGTCCACCACCACCGCCGCCGCCGAAAAAGACCCGACCGGTTGAACCGGCAAGAATCGGACGACCGGGCAATCCGTGTGCTCCGGGTTCACCACTGCATACAAACTGATCGCCACCACGGCCGCCGCCACCACCGTTACCGCCGCCGCCGCCGCCACTGTTGTGCGAATTACCACCGCCGCCACCCGTAACAAGCGGCAGATATCCGGCTGCGCAGTCTGCCGAGGCCAAGTACACGGACTCGCCTTTGCCGGCCGAGAATACCGACGTTAGTGGACCGCACGCTTCGGTCATGTTGCATTCTCCGCCGTTGGCGGATCGCGCACCTCCGCGAAAACCAAGCCCCCTGACACGTATCGTATCATTGACGATGAGAAGATCTCTTGCCCACAGTGATAGAACCCCACCCGAAGCACCGTCCCATGGTCGGGCAGTCGTGACGGAGTCAACCACGATGGTATCTGCTGCGATCGGAACGACCAGCTGGTAGATGAGAGCGGTGTCAACGTCAACATCGCTGTCTGACCGGATCAGATAGAGACTATCCGACAGGCTTGTGAAATCAACATCGATCAGGCGTCCGATGTCAGGATCGATATCAATGCTGGAAGTGTCGCCCAGCTCAGGAATCCAGGCACCCTGCATGGCAAACAGTGTGGCCTTTCCAACCGAGTCGGGAAGCGGTCTGTCCGTGGCCAATGAATCATATGGCCAAGCTTGATCAACGAACCGTACGGCGTAGCATTGATCGACCAACCCACGCACTGAAAGGCTCTGCTGCGCAGATGCCTGGGCTGCAGCGCCGATGAATGCGGTAAGCAGAAACAATACTGTACGCGAAATGATCAATAGTGCCTCGATTGTGTTGCCTTGCGAATCTACGGGCATTGGGCGGCTATTTTCGTGCGCAACCTTGGCATCTGTACTAAACCATACCCAATACATCAGCGTCAAGGGCAGCGTTTTTCGGCCAGACGTCGTGAGTCCGTCGAACGCGGCTTCCTTGCACCTTTCTTTTGGTTATCAGCCTTATGCGCTACCTTCTTATCTCGGCGTTCATGCTCAGCGTCTTGTCGTCGGTTACGGCGCAGGATGACTACTATCCTCCGATCGGCGATACAACCTGGCAGCGCGTCTCTTTGCAGGATCTTGGGTGGAATGCCGCTCGTGTTGATTCGCTGATTGCATATGCCGAACGTACCCTGTCGAACTCACTTATCGTCCTGGTCGGAGGTCGTATTGCCATTGAGTGGTATGCCGATGGGCGGACGGCCACAAGTCCGTGGTACTGGGCAAGTGCGGGCAAGACGGTCACGGCAACGCTCGTGGGTGTGCTACAGCAGGAGGGCAAGCTGTCCGTCAATGATGCGACGTCGAAGTATCTCGGCAGTGGATGGACGTCGCTGACGCCCGAGCAGGAGGCGCGCATCACGATCTGGAATCAACTGACCATGACATCGGGCCTTGACGACCGCGTGGCCGATCCGTACTGTACCGATAAAACCTGTCTGCAATACAAGGCAGAACCAGGCACGCGCTGGGCCTACCACAACGCCCCGTACACGCTGCTGGACGGCGTGATCGAGGCGGCATCAGGCCAGACATTTCAGGCCGTGCTCAATCGGTCGTTGCTCGATAAAACAGGAATGACGGGAAGATTTATCGCCTCGGGATACAACAACGTGATGTGGAGCACCCCCCGGTCCATGGCCCGCTTCGGCCTGCTGGCCCAGCGTCGATTCATCTGGGACGGCACACCGATCCTGACGGATACGTCCTATGTCAACGCACTCACACGGCCGTCACAGCCCCTCAACCCGTCCTATGGATACCTTTGGTGGCTGAACGGTCAGCCTACCTACAAGCTCCCCGGACTGCAGATCGATTTCAAGGGTCCGGCTCTGCCCGACGCACCCGCGGATGCATTCAATGCCTTGGGGAAGAACAACCAGATGATCTCAGTCAGCCCGTCAATGAACATTGTCATGGTTCGCACAGGCGACAACCCCGATTCTCTGCTGCAGGGCGCAGACGTAGCAACGACGCAGGCCAATGATCTGTGGAGACTGCTGCGTGCGGCCATGCCAACGTCGCACATTGATGCTGACGAAGGTGGCCTTGCAATCCACGGTCACACAGTACACGCCAACAGCGGATCCATCGGCACGTGCGTTATCACCTCCGTCACCGGCGAACAGGTCGTGTTTGAAGGGGGCAATGCCTCGGCCGTAGAACTTCCCGCGCTGGCGCGCGGAGTCTACCTCCTGCAGGTGCAGCTTGATGGACAAACTGTCGTGCGACGTTGGAGTAATCTGCGATGAAGTCGATTCGCTACATCATCACGCTCTGGTTCGTTGCCACAACGCTTGCAACGGCAGCCACAACAGATGCCATGCGCGAGCGGTTGCAGCAGGCTGTCAGCCATGTCTGCGAGCGAGACACTATCAAGGGTGTGTCGGTGTCGGTCCGATGGGATAACGATCATTGGCAAGGCGTTGCCGGCATTTCTCATCCTGGTACACCGATCGATCCTTCGATGTTGTTTGGCATCGGCAGCAACACAAAGACGCTTACGTCACTGGTGCTGCTGCGGCTGCAGGAAGAGGGAATCTTGGACCTTGACTCGACCATCGCCACATGGTTTGCCGACCGAACGAACATTGACGGATCAATCACGATACGTCAGCTGCTGAACCATACGAGCGGCCTGGGCGACTACTCGGCAACAACGACGTACCGACAAAGCGTGGGCAACAATACGTCGAGGATCTTCACCGAAGCCGACATCCTGCCGATGATCCCCGAGCCGATGTTCGCGCCCGGTAACGGCTGGCAGTACTGCAACACGAATTACTTTCTGGCGGGCCTCATCGCAACCAAGGTCACGGGCAAGACTCTGGGATCGCTGTTCCGCAACTACATCTACGAGCCCCTGGGGTTGGAGCAGACGTTTCTGGGCGTCGAAGACTCGCTTCGTGGCGACGTGGCCCATCGGTGGCTTGGACCGACTGATGCATCGGGAATGTCCATCAACGCAGCCTTCAGCGGTGCCTGGGCAGCAGGAGCCGTGTTTTCGACACCGTCGGATATGACGGTGCTCTACAACGGATTGTTCAGCGGCAAACTGCTTGGACAGGATGCGATGCAGGAGATGCTGGCATTCACCGGTCCACAGGATTACGGTCTGGGCATCAGTCGCAAGGTCCTGGGTGGTGCTTCCATCATCGGCCACTCCGGCGAGATCCGCGGTTACGCCTCGGTGATGGTCAGGGTGCCCTCGCTGCGTGCGTCCATCAGTGTGCTGACGAATACCGCTCAGGCCAACGCCGCAGCGGTGGCTGATACCATCATCAGGATCCTTCGCGAAGAGCCCGTTTCCGCAGGCGACGACCCCTCTGGGGTGTCGCTTCGCCCCCTACCTGCATCTGACCACGTGGTCGTAGATGGCTACATGGGTACGGTCGAGGTGGTTAACTTGAGTGGCATTCCGGTACAGTCATTGCAGAATGAACCGGGTATGCGGTTGGATCTGTCAGAGGTGCCTGCCGGGACATACGTGGTAAGGATCGGTGGCGTCAGTTTCGTCCTGCCCGTCATTCGATAAGATGGTGGTCAACACCATTTGATGTCCGGCCGCTTCCATTAGCAGACTCCTTGTCACAACGCAACTGACACCAATCGGTGAAATGCATGCTGCTTGGCATTGACGTTGGCGGAACATTCATCAAGTATGGCATCGTCGAGGCCGACGGTACCATTCTTGAGCAGTATCAGACACCGACGCATGCCGAAGAGGGCCGTGATGCGATGGTCGGTCGCATCATCCGCATCGCAAGGGAACTGTCGCAGAAAGCACCCGGGAAACCCATCGGTATCGGTGTGCCCGGAGTGGTCGACCCACAGACGAAACACGTACAGTCGCCGCCGAATCTTCCGGGATGGGTGCGCGTGCCGTTACAGCAACTTGTGGCCGAGGCCACAGGCGTTGATGTCGTTGTCGAAAACGATGCCAATGCCGGTGCCATCGCCGAGGCCCGTGCCGGCGCGGGCAAGGATCTGCGAGACTTTCTCTACGTGACGCTTGGAACAGGTGTCGGCGGTGGCATCATCTTCAACAACCAACTCCATACCGGGCCTCATGGTGATGCCGGCGAGGTGGGGCACATCTACATGCGATCGTCCATGTTGGATGCCGAGCCATCCTACACGCTTGAAAACCTCATTGGCCGCGTCGGCATCCTGAATAGGTACGGAGGGGGCGATGATGTGGACGTTGCAGACATCGACGCGCGCGCTGCGCGTGGCGAAGCGCGGGCGCTGCGCGTCATGGTCGAGACAGGCACACTGCTCGGAATCGGCCTTTGCGGGATGATGGCCGTCCTCGGCCTTCGCACGGCCATCATCGGTGGCGGCATCTCGCGGTCGAACATCATTCTCGACACGGCCCGACGCACACTTGCCAAGCGCGCCATTCCTACGATCGCCGCCAGCGGCCAAATACTTCCGGCACATTTCATGAATGATGCAGGCCTTGTTGGCGCGGGCATGCTTACAATGAAGGCCTGAACGCGGCCTTCACAATCAAGGTGCACACAACGATCAACGCAGGTGGATCAGCAGCGTTCCGTTCGGTTCGATGGTTGCTGCCTTCGAAAGATCGAAAGGTTTACCGGTGAAGACGTCAACAGCGGAGGCCGAGGCGGGAATGATGTCGCCGAAGCGGCGCCAGTCGAACGTTCGTGATGCCTTGTCGACGTTGATCACCACAAGTACGGTCGACGTCTGATCGTACCGGGCATAGGCATAGACGCCCTGCTCGGGTGCAAGATGCTTGAATGCGCCCGACGTGAGCGCCGACGTCGTGGCGCGAAATGATGTCAATCGTTGAATGAGCGACATTGCCTTGGCAACACTGCCGGGACGGCCCTTGACCGTAAACATGTTATGCTTGTCACGCTCCCAGCCGCCACTCACATCCTGACTGATCGCTCCATGGTCTTCGGTCTGGCTGAACAGAAACTCGGTACCGTAATACAGACATGGAATGCCTCGCATCGTCAGCAGCATCGTAATGCCTTGCGTATACATCCGCATGTCTCCTTTCACCATCCCGAAGAACCGCCCAACATCCGGATTATCCAGAAAAATGAGAAGGTTGCCGGGTTTATCATACAGCCTGTCGGCGCTTAGCGTGGTGTACAAGCGTCCGACACCCGAGCTTAATGACGAGGGCTCCGTCAACGCTTCATGCCATGCGGAGTACAGCTGATAATCCGTGAGCGACGGAAGCCACGTTCGCTCCGTCCCATCACCGCGGCGGTCCGCGAACGTTGCCTGTGTCACGGCATCGTCGGTCTTCACTTCGCCCACGATACCAAGATTGGGATACATGGTGCGCAGGGCCCGGCAAAGGTCACGCATCACGAAGACATCGCAGTACGGATACGCGCCGATATGCAGCGCATCAATGCCAACCTCTTCGATCCACCAGATGATGTGCTGGAACAGATAGATGGCGGCATGACCGTGATCCTGATTCACATCGGGCAAAGATGCATCGAACCAGCCACGGAGCATGCGTTCGCGATCTCCCCACATGGCATTGGGGTCGCCAATTGTACTTACTCGTCCATTTGTCTGCGTGTATGCCGGCCACAGGTTGAACCATGCGGAGTCGGGCGGACGCATGAATAGCCGATGGCGACTACCCATGTGGTTGAACACCACATCCATGACCAGTCGCTTGTTACGATCGTGCAAAGCGCGGGCAAGAGCCCGGTACTCCTTCACAGAACCAAGACGAGGATCAACACGGTAGTGGTCCGTGATAGCATTGCCGTGATAGCTGGACACGGGCATGTTACTTTCGAGCACGGGCGATAGCAGTACGGCTGTCGCTCCAAGACTGTCGATATGATCGATGTTCTGCAGGATGCCGGATAGGTCGCCGCCGTGTCGTCCGTGTGGTTCCGACCGATCGACCGACGTTTCAAGCATCGTCGCGATTACGTCGTTCGATACATCGCCATTCGCGAAGCGATCCGGCATGATGCGATACACCACGTCGTCGGGCGTAAGGCCCATTGTACGCTGCTGACCGTGCTGGCGTTCATGCAGCTCGAATCCGTAGGAGGTGCTTTGTTTGCCTTTCGTTGCCGTGATCACGACGCTCTGTGCCCGTGCGGTGTCTGCAATCATAAGACGAAGGTACCGATAGCGAGGATCGCTGGCGGGTTTATCAGACACCACGCTCACGCCCTCGGCCCGTATCGAGATCGAAGCACCGTCAAGCCCGGCGCCTTCCACCAAGAGCTCCACATCGAGCAGCTGCGACTGTGCTTCATCCCAGCCCACCCACCAGTGTGGCGGGTCGATCCGGTCGATCGAGATGCTCTGAGCAGACGCCCTCACGCATAGCAGGGCAAACGCAGTAAGCAGCAACGTGGTAGGTCTCTGTCGGACACCCATAACGTGGGTCAATGATGGCATGCGGCTCAACGCGAGATCGTGGCAGAGTCGTGATTGGTCTGGATCGAACGACAACATCGTTGACGAAGAGTTACATCGTTGTTTCTACGACTGGCATCACGATCCTTCATGTGGCAAGTTGTCCGTCCGCCCCAGATCGACCGCATCTTATCAAGGGGCAATGCCAAACCAGAGGGGTAACCAGTGTCAACCGTAGTCGTCGACCGTCGTCATTACACATGGGAGGATGCCCGTCTCGAACTGGACGGACAGCCTGGCGGAGGTATCAATATCGCGCATGAAGCCGTACGAAGACACGCTCAGAGCGCGAAACGTGATCAGGTCGCGATCAGATGCATCCGTCCCGACAGATCGTTTGCGGATTATACGTACGAGAAGCTTGACGCCGAGGTGTCACGCTTCGCCTGCGTACTGCGAAATCTTGGTATTCGAGACGGACATACGGTTGCCGTCCTGCTAGGCCGTATTCCCGAGTTATACATTGCGGCACTCGGCACGTGGATGCGAACGGCCATGTTCTGTCCGCTCTTTGCTGCCTTTGGCCCGGAGCCGATCCGCCAACGCATGCTTCGTGGCAATGTGCAGGTACTTGTTACCACCACCGAGATGTTCGAGCGTAAGGTCTGGCATATGATGTCTGCGCTGCCGTCACTCCAGACGGTGCTGCTGACCGATGCTCCGTCGCACATGGCGCCCAATGTATTGTCGCTGCCATTACTGATGAAGACGGCCGACACAGACCACGTGATCCCGCGTACACCTGTGATGACGCCGGCTTCGCTGCATTTCACAAGCGGCACGACGGGCATGCCCAAAGGCGCTGTCCATGTGCACCAGGCCGTGCTGGCCCACCTGGCCACGGCACGCAGTGTGCTGGAGCTTCGCGATGGAGACGTGTTCTGGTGTACGGCCGATCCCGGATGGGTCACCGGAACATCCTATGGCATCATCGCACCGCTTGTCTGTGGCATCACCATGGTGGTCGACGAAGCGGAGTTCGATGCTTCGAGATGGTATGGCCTTCTCGAAGAGCATCGCGTAACCGTGTGGTATACAGCACCAACCGCCGTGCGGCGTCTTATGCGACTCAAGATCAATCCTCGCGAGATATTTGATCTGCGATCGCTTCGATCGATCCACTGTGTGGGCGAACCGCTTCCGGCCGACGCTGTGCGTTGGGCCATGGACGTTCTGGGAATGCCCATTCTTGACAACTGGTGGCAGACCGAAACGGGTGGCATCATGATCGCCAACACGCCATCCATGAACGTCAAACCAGGCTCGATGGGGCTGCCGGTGACAGGTATAACGGCAGCCATCGCCGAAGTGACGGCAACGGATCTGCGCATCGTGGACACACCTGATACGAAAGGACAGCTGGTGCTTCGCCGGGATGTGCCTTCGCTGTGTGTGACGTACATCGGCGAGCAGGACAGATATAAACGCATGTTCCGCGGAGAATGGTACATCACTGGTGACATCGCACGGCGTGATACCGATGGATACTACTGGTACGTTGGCCGTGGCGACGACATCATCAAGACGTCCGGACACATGGTAGGCCCGTACGAAGTTGAACAGGTGCTGGTCGAACACAAGTCTGTCGCAGAGGCGGCCGTTATCGGTCTGCCGGACCCCGTGGCCGGCGAGATGGTTCGCGCGTACGTGGTGCTGGCACAAGGGGTGTACGACTGCGACGCAGTCCGCCAAGATATCCTTGGCGACGCACGCCGACGTCTTGGAGCGGCAATAGCTCCAAAGGAAATCATTGTCGTCGACACCATTCCAAAGACGCGTAGCGGTAAGATCATGCGGCGCTTGCTGAAGGCCCGGGCCCTGGGTCTGCCCGAAGGTGACACGTCCACCATTGAGCAGGGATAGGCGAACATGGTTGACCGTTTTATCATGGACGCGGCAACGGCCAAAGGTCTGTTGCACCAGATGCTGCGCATACGTCGCTTCGAGGATGCCTCGGCCGAGCAGTACAGCCGTGGCAACATCAGAGGTTTCCTGCACCTCTACTCAGGCGAAGAAGCCATCGCCGCAGGCGTGATGCAGGCACTGCGTCACGACGACATCATCCTGAGTTCCTATCGCGAGCATGGTCATGCCCTGGCGCGTGGCATTGCCCCCTCCGTCATCATGGCCGAAATGTTTGGCATGGCAGATGGGTGTTGTAGGGGGCGAGGCGGTTCGATGCACCTGTTCGACGTTGCGACAAACTTCTATGGGGGCACGGCTATCGTGGCTTCGCATTTGCCGATGGCTGTCGGCATGGCACTTGCAATTCGTAAACGCGATGAGCATCGCATTGTCTGCTGCTTTTTCGGAGACGGCGCTGCCGCCGAAGGGACCTTTGCCGAGTCGCTGAATCTTGCAGCATTGTGGTCTGTGCCTGTCCTGTTCGTCTGCGAAAACAACCAATACGCAATGGGTACGGCATTGCAGTACAGTCATGCCGAAAAGGACATTGCCCAGAAGGGGCGAGCCTACGGCATCGAATCGGTGCACGTAGACGGCATGGACCTGTTGGCCGTGATCGACGCAATGCGTCATGCCGAGGCCGTTGTGCGGACGGCGCGAAAACCCATGCTGTTGGTGTGCAACACGTACCGATTCAGGGCACACTCGATGTTCGATGCCGAACTCTATCGTAGCAAGGACGAAGTGGTGCAATGGAAGCGGCGGGATCCGATCGATGTGTTCACGACGTGGGCAACAGGCTGTGGTCTGCTTACGGAAGATGCTGTGGCACAGATCGAAACAACCGTTGCAAACGAGATCACAGAAGCCGTTACCATGGCATCACAGGGCGATCTGGAACCAGTCGAAGACCTAGAGCGACACATCTATGCAACAGAGTAACGGAATGCAACAAGAACCAACAATTAGCTATCGCAAGGCGCTGCGGCAGGCGCTGCGCGAGGTGCTCTATGCCGATGACAGAGCCTTCCTGATGGGAGAAGACGTTGGACGGTATGGCGGTGCCTTTGCCGTCAGTAAAGGCCTGCTCGACGAATTCGGTCCCGAGAGGATCATGGACACACCGTTATCCGAGTCGGGTTTTGTTGGTGCCGGAATCGGTGCGGCAATGGCCGGCATGAGGCCGATCGTCGAGATCATGACGATCAACTTCAGTCTGCTGGCCATGGATCAGATCGTGAATAATGCAGCGACGTTACGACACATGTCGGGCGGACAGGTTGGCGTCCCCATTGTGATCCGTATGGGATGCGGCATCGGACGTCAGCTGGCCGCCCAGCATTCCCATAGTTGGGAACCGCTGTTCGCACACATTGCCGGGCTGACTGTCCTGTCGGTCGGTACTCTCGAAGACGCACGATGGATGTTGCCGGCTGCGATGCGCTCCGACGACCCGGTCGTCATCCTTGAGTATACGTCCTTGCTGAACTCCGAAGGTATTCTCGACGGCAACGTCGGCAGTGTTGACATTCGCACCGCCTGTGTTCGTCGCCATGGTTCCGACGTAACGCTGATCACCTACGGCACCGGCGTGCCGAAGTGTCTTGCAGCTGCCGAACGCCTTGCCGAATCCGGAATCGATGCCGAGGTGCTTGACCTTCGGGTGTTGCGTCCGCTCGACGAACAAAGCATTCTGGCGTCGGTGTTGCGAACGCATCGTGCCGTTGTGGTGGAGGACGCATGGCGAACCCTGGGCGTTGGCGCAGAGGTCTCGGCTCGGATCATGGAACATGCCTTTCGTGACCTTGCCTCGCCCGTCCTGCGAGTTGCCGGCGTCGAAGTACCCATACCATATCCAAAGCACCTCGAAGACGCCGCTGTGCCGCAGGTCGAGGGTATCATCGAAGCAGTGCGAAAGGTAATGTCATGATCGAATTCACGATGCCGAGCCTAGGTGCCGACATGGAAGATGCCGTGCTGGTCGAATGGAAGAAACACGTCGGTGAACACGTGCAACGGGGGGATATCATCGCCGAGGTTGAAACGCAGAAGGGCGATATCGAGATCGAAGTGTTCGATACAGGAACGATCACTGATATCCGGGTCGATCCCGGACAGCGCGTTCCCGTAGGCACGGTGCTGGCACTCATTGATCCCGACATTGACGTGTCCGCCAACGGCAAGCTGTCAGTGGCCAAGTCGTCGGCCGACGCACGTCCGAAGCCATCGGCCGAAAAATTCCCGGCTGCTACGGCTGATTCCATTCGCGCCGCCGTGGCAGCCGCCGTCACCACGTCGAATCGCGAGATCCCGCACTACTATCTGTCGACCACGATCGACATGCAGCCGGCCATGGCATGGCTCCACGCCCACAACTCGGCCGTGCCTATCGAGCTACGACTGCTGCCGACCGTATTGTACATCAAGGCGATAGCAAAGGCACTGCGTGACGTGCCGGATCTGAATGCAACCTGGGATAAAGGGCTGCATCACCTTGAACATGTACATGTTGGCGTCGTCGTGTCCCTCCGTCAGGTTGGCATCATTGTACCAACGATCAAGGACGCCGATACCAAGTCGCTTGATAGCATCATGGCCGACCTCAACGACATCATTCCGCGGGCAAGAGAGCTTCGACTGCGAAGCTCGGACGTCGGCAATGCGACCATCACGCTGACGAGTTTGGGCGAAGGAGGCGTCGACCATGTCTATGGTGTGATCTATCCTCCGCAAGTGGCCGTGATCGGCGTTGGCGGCGTTCGCCGACAGCCCCTGGCCGTAAATGGCAGCGTCGAGGTCCGCCCCGTCGTCACAATCACCATGGCCGGTGATCACAGAGCCACGGACGGACTTACCGGAAGTACATTCCTGAGTAACGTTGCCACCTATCTGCAACACCCGGAGACGTTATGACGGAAGCCGATGTACGAGCGGCGCTGGCGTCGGCGCTACGCATGATCGCACCCGAGGCCGACATCAGTCATGTCGATGCCGAGGCGGACTACCGCCTTGTCCTGGGTTTGGACTCGTTTGATTTTCTGCGTCTGATGCAGTCCTTCCATGCGGCAACGGGCATTGACGTTATCGAGGATGCATATCCCAAGGCAGTTAGCGTGCGAGGGCTGACGGACTACGTGCGCTCCGTGAAAGCCACCTCATCATAAGCACCCTGGGCGAACTACAGGGGATAGAGTAATTTGCGGTCGGAAAGGAACCGACCAATGATCGACCCGTGGGACGAACGGTATGCGACGGACGAGTACGTATACGGTACCGAGCCGAACGACCTGTTGCGACAATATGTGACGTCTCTGCCGCAGGCGGGCAGGGTGCTTTGTGTTGCCGACGGCGAGGGTCGCAATGGCGTCTTTCTGGCCGAGCAGGGCATGCACGTTGTGTCCATGGATCGCTCAACCGTTGGTCTGCAAAAGGCAGAGGCACTGGCGGCACAGCGCGGAGTGAGCATCACGACCGTTGCAGCCGACCTTGCCCAGGCCGATCTTGGCCATGCATCATGGGACGCCATCGTGTCGATCTTCTGTCACCTACCCCAGGACATCAGAGAAGATCTTCACCGTCGTGTGGTGGATGCCCTCAAACCCGGAGGCGTCTTCATTCTGGAGGCATATACTCCCGATCAGATACCTTTGCGAACCGGGGGGCCGCCGACACCCGATATGATGGTCACCGCAGATGCGCTACGTAGGGAACTGCAGGGCCTTGATCTTGAGTTGTGTCGCGAGGTCACACGTGATATCCACGAGGGCCGTCTGCACCATGGCATCAGCGCCGTCGTGCAGTGCGTAGCCAAAAAACCAGCAGCAACATCACCCACGAATTGAACTTCATGCGAACGGTCATCATCTTCCTTGTCATTCTGTTTGCCGGTATGTCCGCGTCGGCACAACGGTTTCCGCTCCCGTGGATCTTGCAAAGCTGTCAAACGCCGTATGCACCCTACGGAACATCGGCGCGCGCCATCTTGGACAGCATGTTGTATGGTGGCGCCAAGGACATGTCGTACGATGTAGTGGATGGCGATACGATGGTCACGGCAAAGGTCTCCCCGAAAGCGCGTGCCCTGTTCTATACGAAGGCCGAAGACGGACTTTACAAGATCGTCATCACCATGCAGTTCCAGTCGGAGTTGGAGGCACAGCGTCAACTGGACGTATCGATGCTCGAGCTGCGCAAGTGGTACGACCGACAGGTGCATTTCCGCATGTATGACGAAGAGCACCTTCAGCGCTGCGGTTCCGAGGCATGGCACGTTAGTGGCCGGGCCGGCAAGAAGTATGGCCTGTTGAATACGTTCAAGCTCACGTTCGATCGCCGCCAGCCCAAATGATGCGCAGCTTCTGCACTATCGCAGCCGCCATCATCCTGGCAACAGTCCTGATGCAGGCACAGCCGCAGGCGATCAACCTTGCCCCCTGCAACCTGGCGTGTAATGAGTGTCTGCGAATCACAGAACCTATTCTGAAAGATCCGGCCGACACGTGGAAGGGGATGAAGTTGCTGAAAGGGGCAGAGGCAGACACCATGCTCAACGCACTGCAACTGACGGACTCCATCGGGGCAGAAACGGATCTCAAGGTCTCGCGAATTCGTACGTGTGCGCTCGACGATGCACGGGCACTTACGACCTACTTTGTGCAGGGTGCGGCGGCCGGTGTCGATCACAGCATATATGCTGTTGTCACGGCGAACGGCACTCCTATCAGCAATACATGTATCGGCATCCTGAAAGTCGATTGCGCCTCGACATACGTTCGAGGTTGCATGGTGGAAGCCGACGGAACACTGCGCATTGCCGAGCTCGAGCATCGATTCGACTGCGAAACGGATACGTTCCAGTCGACCGAGCAGTTCGACGACTCGATGTTGCGGCTACGTTCTGACGGACAGTTCGAGCCAGTGCACTAGCATCCGTGATCGGCTTTCGAGGCACGCCGCCACCCGATTCTCTGTATTTTTACCAGAAAGTAATCGGAGTTCGACATGGTTCGTATGGTACAAGTTCTTCTCTGTCTGTTTCTGGCCACACATGCCATGATCGCGGCTGAACGCCACGACATCCTTGCGTCTGCAGTCAGGCCTGACACGTTGAGCGTGTCGCATCCGGCCACGTATTTCACGGTCTCTGCGTCGGCCTATTCTCTTGGCCTTCGCATCCCCGACCGTACGACCATCGAAGTGCCACTTGATGTGCCTGACCTTGGCAGGGTAACGCTCCAAGTGGAACGCTTTCGCGTCTTTGCGCCCGATGCCGTGCTGACGGCCATGACGGAACAGGGACAGGTGCCGATCGTCAAGCCCGAAAGCATCCTCCTGCGCGGCTCCATCAAGGGCGTTGCCGGCTCACACGTGATGCTTGCCTGCCACCCGCACTACGCGGTTGGATACATCGATATCCGGACAGCCGTACAGGATCGCCGCTTTCTGATCTCGCCCACGGCTATGCCCTTTGGCAAGGTCACGATGATCGTGTTCGACGAACGCTTCGCGAAGCATCCGCAACCGTGGGACTGCGGTACGGACGATTCGCGGAAGACGCCGATCGACGAACGCAAGGGCAAGGGCGGCGAACAGACCCAGGCCGGCACGCTGCGCCGCATCGAGATGGCGATCGAAGGTGACTTCACGTACTTTCAAGATCACGGCAACAATGCCGTAACGGCCACGGATTATGCCGAGGATGTGATCGCAGCCTGCAGCGACATCTATGAGCGTGACGTTGCCGGAAATCTGTTCATCAAACGGTGGAATCTGTGGACGGTGAACGATCCGTGGCCGGGTACAAACTCCACGAACCTCCTGACGCAATTCCGCGACTGGGGCCGCACGAACCTTGTAGGTGTGAACCGCTCCATCGCGCACATGTTCTCGGGCGTCAACGGTATCGGAGGCATCGCTTACCTTGAGGTATTGTGCAACTACGACTGGGGATATGCGGTTGATGGCCTGAACAACAACATCGTCTATCCTGCGGCGGGCTACGTATGGGATACGGATGTTACCTCGCATGAGCTTGGCCATAACGTCGGTTCGCCGCATACGCATTCCTGTTCGTGGGCTCCGCCGATCGACTCCTGCTACACCGCCGAAGGCGGTTGCTTTACAGGCACCAAGGCGGTGAAAGGCACGATCATGAGCTACTGTCACCTGACAGCTCAGGGTACCAACTTGCAGTTTCACGCGCGGGTGCAGACGCTGATGCGGAGTGAACTTGCTGCTGCCGCTGCCTGCGTCCCACTGATCAGCGATCTGGCTGTGAACGCCGGAAACGACACAACAGTGTGCCCGAACACGACGTCGACCCTGCGCGTGACAACGCAAGGCGGTACAGGACCGTTCACCTATTCGTGGTCGCCTACGACGTACCTGACGAATCCGACGTCGGCACAGCCTACCGTGACGCCAGCGCGCACAACCAGCTATGTATGCACGGTAACGGATGCCATGGGAATGGTTCGCCGCGATACTGTCAAGGTAACGGTGAACGCTCAGATGGTGCTCTCGAATCCACCAACGGTGATGATCTGCGAAGGGGAATCCGTGGTCTTGGATCCCTCGATCACGTCGTGCGGCACAGGAACGATCACATATACATGGTCGCCCACCGCTAACCTCTCGGCAACAACAACGAAGCGCACCGTCGCCTCGCCAACAACGACGACGCCGTACACATGTACGGCCGTTCATGAATGCGGCGATACAGCTCGCATCACGATCAATGTGGGCGTGTACGAACGTCCGCGCGTCTTCCTGCCGTCTGATGCAACGATCTGTCGTGGAGACTACTTGCCGATCGCTGCACAGATCACACGCGGGGCGCCGACGTACACACTCCAGTGGTCGGTGAACGGCGAGGTCGACCCCACGCTCGATGCGTCGACCATAGAGATCAGACCCGATAGCTCTCTGCGTCTGGTCCTAAAGGCTACGGACCTGAATGGCTGCGTGGGATACGATACGATGAACGTGACCGTGAACGTGCCGCCTGTTGTGACGCTTCCCGAGCTTTCCAAGCTTTGCGCCGGTGAAGAGATCGAAATCACGGCTTCGATCAAGGATGGTGCAGCTCCGTACAGCACGACGTGGCTCCTTGGAAAGACCCGTCTGAACGCCTTCGATACGACATTGAAGATCAACGCAATGACAACGGGTACGTTGTTCTGCATCGTCACCGATGCTCGTGGATGTTCGGATACGGCATCGACACCACTGATTGTGCGAAGTCTGGATCTGGCCCTCCAACCTAACCGCGTAACAGTTCCGTCGATGGAAGCCTGTCAGAATGAGATATCGCATACAGTCGAGCTTCGGAATACTTCGACGGATACCGTGCGCATCGTATCGGTGACAGCCACAAGGGTTATACCGGCGATGACGTTGCCCGTCGTTATCCCACCGGGCGCCACAACGTCCGTTACCGTGAAGACTGTTGTGCCATTCATTGGCGAGGTTCGCGATACCATCAGGTTCAACGACCAATACTGCAAGCGAACATACATCCTGCCACTTGGCGGCGTGCGCAGTTCTGTGCGGCCTGCATCGGCGACGGGTATTGATCTTGCAGCGATGAGTGCCTGTGAAGCCACTACTGAGCGAATTCAAACGGTCTCCATCCGCAATAACACGAAGAAGGACGTCGTGCTGCGATCACTCGCAATGCAGCGCACTACGGGCCTGACCGTGACATCGAACCTTCCGCTGACGCTCAAGGCGGAGATGATACAAGACATCTCCATCGTGATTCGTGGGGTCTTCCCTGAAGGAGAGCTGGTCGATACAATCATCGCGTCGTACACGTCTCCTGGCTGCGAAGGAACAATGTCTATACCCATCCGCGCTACCATTGCCCCCTATGAGCTTGGAGCGCCTGAATCGATCGATTTCGGACTTGGACAGTCGAATGAGACGATCGCACGGACGGTGACGCTGATTCCCGACGTGACGGGTGTGTCACAGCTCAACGTGTCGCGCGTCAAGATCACAGGGCCATTCCAGACGGATCTTGCCGTAGGTGCCAAGTTCAAGCCCTTGCAGAAGAGTACGATCACGGTACTGTTCATCGCTGCTATTGCCACCACCGAAGGCAAACAGACGGGTGTTCTGGAGTTTGATATCGACGGATGTCCTACACCAACGTCGATCGCATTGAACGCCGAGACGCCGGTGAGTGTGCAGGACGACATCTCATCGCCACACGTTTGGTATGAGGCCCGCACCTCACAGATCATTGTCCGCGATCCCTCGGCAACACTCATCCGCATTGTTGACGTCCTTGGACGTACCGAGCAGATTGTGCCCACCGGCGACGTGACCCGTGTTTCGACGGAACGTCGCGGCGCTGCATTTGTCGTCGTGACGTCGGCGTCAGGTAACCGAATGTGGCCTGTGATGCTTCGGTAGACAAAGAACGTTTTGCAACGACAGCCGCAGGATATCCTCGATTTCCTGCGGCTGTTGTCGTTTTTAAGGTTGATATCCTTGCTTGCATGCGTAGTTTTGCCGACCAGTTGGTCAATAATCACACAAACGTTACCATATGCGCATTACCCGCTACATTCTGACGTGGCTGCTTGCATCGGCCTGCGCCCTCGCGGCTAGCAACGGAAACCTTGCAGGCATCGTAACGGATTCTGCCACGGCCACGCCGCTGGCCGGCATTCGCGTCGTTGTGCAAGGCACGAATACGATGGCCTACACCGATTCGAAAGGTGAGTTCACGATGAAGGGTCTACCGTACGGTAACCTGATCGTGCGTTTCAGCGGTCCCGGTTGGCTTACGGAGCAACGCACGGTCATCGTTGCCGACGATGTCTTTGGATCCGTTTCCGTGGCCCTTCGATCAACCTCGAAGAATACTGGCGATGTTGTTGTGTACGGCGCGGCCCGCCGTAAACAGAAACTCACGGATGCTCCGGCTGCCGTGAGTGTGGTCACGCCGCTCGATATTGAGCGCGGCAACGCTCATGGTTCCATCGGCAAGACCATGGAGCATTTGCCCGGTGTGGATGTCGTGCAGAGCGGTGCCAACGACTTCAACATCAACACCCGTGGATTCAACAACTCCATCACGCGTCGCACGCTGGTACTTATCGACGGCCGTGATCCGTCGACGCCCCTGATCAACCTTAACGAGTGGAATTCAATCTCGTCCGTTTTGGGTGACATCGCAGGCATCGAAGTTGTAAGGGGGCCGGGATCGGCCCTGTACGGACAGAACGCCTACAATGGCGTGATCAACATGCGCACATACGCTCCGCGTGAAGTGCTTGGCACGCGTGTGTCGATCACGGGCGGTGAGTGGGAGACGTATCGTGCATCGATCCGGCATGCCGGGGCCTATGATAAACTCGCATACAAGATCAACATCGGCGCATCGACGCAATACAATTATGGTCTGGTGCCCCGTACCACGACGGCCGAGTATCCATCACTTGATACCGCACTGCGTCGTGCCGGCGCGCTCGACAAAAAGGCGCTCAGCGACGCAGCGAAGCATCCGTTCGAGTATGTGGGAACAGCTCGTCTGGACTACGATATTACCGACGACGAGCGCATGACCGTCGAAGGTGGAATGTCGATCAGCGGCAACGAAATGTACGTGAATCAAACCGGTCGCCTGTTGGTGCAGCGTGTCGAAAAGCCCTTTGTACGGGCCGCATACAATTCGTCGAACATCAATGTGCAAGCGCTGTGGCAGCGTCGGAACACGCCCGAAGCGATGCAGCAGCTGGTCTACAATGCGAATGCACGCTCGCTTGAACTCTCGGACGTACTGGGAGTTGATGCGCAGTACAATAACACGCTGATGGACGGTGCCCTGCGGTACATCGTTGGTGCGCAGTACGAGTATCATGACGTGAGTTCACCGACGGATTCGGCCGGGAAGTTCTTGGCCGACATGACGCTGATCTCGCCCACACGTGTGACGGCGATCTTCGGCGGAGCCTACGGACAGCTCGAGTGGAAGGCTGCCGACAAGCTAACGCTTGTGGGCGCGGCACGTGTAGACCAATCACGACTGTTCCCGCTGCAGTTCTCGCCAAAGCTTGCCCTGGTGTTCGAACCGGCGGCCGGTCAGTCGCTGCGTCTAACGCTTAACAGGTCGTTCCTGCGTCCGAGCTACACGGAGCTCTTCCGTCGTTCGCCGGCCGGAGCCCCGCGTGACCTTACGGCTGTTGGCCTGGCGGTCGACTCGGTGCTGAAGGCGCGCTTTGGCGACCAGGCGGCATCAAACCTGAACCTTGGCCAGACCTCTCGCTGGAACGTCGGCAATCCGGAGCTCGAGCCCGAGAAGGCGCTGTCGATCGAACTTGGCTATCGCGGTTCGGTGACGAAGAACCTGTTCGTAAGTGCTGATCTGTACTACAACCGCCGCTCTGACCTGATCTCGGCTCCGCTTGGTGGCATCACGCCCGAGGTTTACACGCCCTGGCGAACGAACAGTGGCAACAGCGAGTGGAATGCCGTAGGAGACAGCGTCCTGCTTGCACAGATCGGCAAGGCCGACTTCGATCGACTTGTCGCGTACGAGGGTAAGGCCGCACTTGCCATTTCGCCGGCGAACGTCGCTGCCGTTGATGAGTACGGTGCAGAATTGGCGTTGACGTATGCCCTCACGAACGACCTGACGCTGAACGCCAATTATGCCTACCTGGACTACAAGGTTGCGTCGAACGATGTACCTGCACAGAAGATCGTGGCAAATACATCGCGACATCGTGCAAACATCGGGCTTGATTATGTCCTGCCTAACGCGCTCGACGTAAGCGTCAACGCCCGTTGGGTCGACGCCTTCACCTGGCTGGCCGGAGCCTTCGAAGGTTCGGTACCGACGTACTGGGTGGTGAACATGAGCGTGGGATACTACGTAATGCCCTCTTTGCGCGTGAGTGCCAATGTGTTCAACGCGCTTGACAATGCGCATTACGAGATCTTTGGCGGCACAATCTTACGCCGACAAGCTACGATGACAGCCACCTACACATTCTGATCACGACAACGGCAGATGGGCCCACGGTGTGGACTGTCGGCTATTGGCCGTGCAGAGCGCGGCGTAGCACGTCGTTGACGTGAGCAGCGGCATCGTGCTTGGCCATGATGCGCTCTGCAGCGTCTGCGGCCAAAAGATCCTGCTTCGTGATGTCGCCCCAGTAATACAGCTGTTTATGAACGATCAGCGGGGCCGACGCCACAACGTCGCGGAACTCTGCGGGCATGACCTTGCTGCGCTCGCCGCGGAGCGTACCAAAGGCTTGCACGAAGGCGGGATCGTTGACGGCGCGATCAAGTTCGTCGTGATGATCGGCGATCCAGCTTCGGATATCGGCGAGTTGCTCTCGCGAAGGCATATAGATGCCGCCGGCAATATGTCCGCCGCGAGCATGTGCCTCGATGTACAACCCTGGTTCTGCCATGTCCTTGCGCCCGCCACGCCCGATCGCTGCCCCCATTGCCGTCTTGTATGGTGCCTTATTCTTCGCGAATCGCACGTCACGATGGATCCGGAACAAGGCGTCCTTAGCAGACATTGCGATGAGCGAATCGCGGGACTGCATGTGTGACAGCAGTTGCTCTATCAGTGCCAGGAAGGGCGCCTGAACGTGCTCCTTGAACTCAGTCGCATGGTCATGAAACCACTCGCGGGTGTTGTTGCGCTCAAGCTCGGCGAAGAATCGGAAGAATCTTGCTGACAGCATTTGGATGGCAGTGATTGAGGTTACTCGTCGTCGGGAAATTCGTAGGTGTAGATGTGGTGGGGCAATTCACCCGGCGTGATCTTCACGAGGTCTTTCAGGTAGCCTGTGTGGATGTCGTAGATCCAGCCATGGATTGTCGGTCTATCTCCCTTACGCCAAGCTTGCTGCACGAATGAGATCTCGGCGAGGTGATGTACCTGCTCCATGACATTCAATTCGACCAGGCGATCGAAGCGGACGTTTTCGTCGTGAATGCTTTCAAGTTCGCCTGCATGCAATCGATACACGTCTTTGATGTGCCGCAGCCACTTGTTGATCAAGCCGAGGTGCCTTCGAGACATGGCGGTACGGACGCCTCCGCAGCCATAATGTCCACACACGATGATGTGTTTGACCTTGAGCACTTCAACGGCGTACTGCAGTACCGACAGTATGTTGAAGTCGGTATGGATCACCAGATTGGCAATGTTCCGGTGGACGAAGATCTCACCGGGTTCGACACCGGTCACTTCCTCAGCCGGAACACGCGAATCACTGCAGCCAATCCACAAGAACTCTGGCTCCTGACTGAGTGTCATCCTCGAGAAGAAATCTTCGCGAAGATTCAGCTTGTCATTTACCCAAGCCTTGTTGTTAAGTAGCAGTCGTTGATACGATTCCATGTGATCTCCGTTTGCGCCATGGACGCTCTTTGCCGTGGTAATTGTGGTATTCGATGTGGATGTTTCTGAACGAGGCTGCCTGCTCGAATTCGGCGATCATTTCGTACACATCATGATCGATACACAGGGCCTTGGCACCATCAACTATCAGGAAGGCATCATCAGGTATCGATCGCAGAATGTCCTTCAGACGGGACTTGTTGATGAATGACACATCCTTGTTGAATCTGATCAGATGGTTCTTGCCATCGTTGACTACCGTGAATGCGGCATGATCATTGGCTCGCATAACGAAGAATATGCTTGCCAGGATGCCGATGGCAACACCCAGCAGGATGTCGGTTGCAACCACCATGACCGTGGTAACGATAAACGGAACGAACTGCGAAATGCCTTCTCGCAACATTGCCCGAATGAGTTTCACAGAGGACAACTTGTAACCTACGGCAAGAAGCACTGATGCAAGTACAGCCAATGGTATGCGATTGAGCAGCGTTGGAATGAACAGAACGGCCAGTAGTAACAACATACTATGCAGGATAGCCGACCACCTTGTACGCCCACCGGCAAAGACATTAGCAGAGCTCCGCACGATAACGGATGTCACTGGAAGCCCGCCAAACAAACCGCTCAGGGCGTTGCCGATACCTTGTGCGAAGAGTTCTCTGTTTGCATCCGAAATGCGTTTCATCGGATCCATTTTGTCGACAGCTTCGATTGACAACAACGTCTCGATCGAAGCGATCGCGGCGATCGTGAGCGCAACAGACCAAACGGCGGGCGACCACATGGCCGAAAAATCGGGCGTTGTAACATAGCCGAAGAAACTGGCGATATCTGCGGCTACGGGTAGTTCCACAAGGTGGCCACGTTCTGCCGACAACCTGAAGGCCGGCATCGCCAGTTGGAATACCTCATTCAGCAGAGCAGCGATGATAACGGCAATGAGCGCTGCCGGGGTGTAGCCGGTCCAGCGCATGCGTTTCACGGGCTCACTATCCCATGCAAGAATGATGATCAACGAAACCACACTTACGGTAATGGCACCGGGGTGCAGCACCGAGAATGCATTGACAGGGTCGATGAAGATGTCCATCCACTGCCTTCCGGCAAAGGCCTGCTCCTCGTCTGTAAATCCTCGGTCAAAGCCGACAGCATGCGGTATCTGTTTCAGGATGATCGTGATGCCGATGGCAGCAAGCATTCCCTTGATAACGCTCGTTGGAATGTAGTTGCCAAGTGTACCCGCACGGAGAAGACTGATGCCCATCTGCAGGACTCCGGCAAGAACCACTGCTGACAGAAACACCTCGAACGAGCCAAGCTGGTTGATAGAAGACAGGACAACCACGGCAAGTCCGGCGGCAGGACCGCTGACGCTAAGCTCAGACCCTGAAAACCAGGCAAGACCAAGGCCTCCAATAACACCTGCTACGATGCCCGCAAAGAGTGGTGCTCCCGAGGCAAGAGCGATACCAAGACAAAGCGGAAGGGCAACGAGAAAGACGACCAGTGCCGCGGAGAAATCCCGAGGCAATGATCTTGTGTCAGGAAGACTAAAACGAAGAGACATTGAGCGCTGACGAGATGAAAGACCGATTAGAATGCGAACTACGCAATTAAATCGGTACATCAGACCGTACATCGTGCGCCCAACCAAAGAATGACGAGCTGGGCGTTATCTTCGCAGCAAGGAGCACTATGGCATCGACATACTCATTTGACATTGTCAGCGAAGTTGATCTGCAAGAGGCGGATAATGCCGTAAATCAAGCTGTCAAGGAAGCTGAGCATCGCTATGACCTCCGGGGATCGAACCAGGAGATCGAGTTTGATCGTCCCAAGCGCACGATCACCATCCGTGCCGATGGTGAGCACTTCGTGACTGCCATTCGCGACATTATCGTCCAAAAGATGATCAAGCGCGGCATCTCGGTCGAAGCGCTCGACGAACAGAAGGTCGAGCTGATGAGCGGTCGCCGGGTGCGTCAGATCATCAATCTGCGTAGCGGACTCTCCAAGGAAGATGCCAAGAAGATCACCACACTTATCAAAGATGGCAAGTTCAAGGTCACGGCTCAGATCCAGGACGAAAAAGTCCGGGTCACCGGAAAGAGCAAGGACGACCTCCAAGCCGTAATGGGTGCCTTGCGAAGCGCATCGCTCGGCTTTCCCGTTCAGTTCGAAAACATGCGTTGAACATCATAAGGAACCACTCCATGGATCTGTTTCAGAAGTGCTACGAATTCACCCGTGCAGACGAGATCAAGGCCGCGGGCCTGTATCCGTACTTCCGGCCCGTTGAAGAAAACGAAGGACCCGTTGTCATGCTCGAGGGCCGAAAGGTCATCATGGCAGGGTCGAACAACTATCTTGGTCTGACGGCAGATCCTCGTGTGAAGCAGGCTGCCGTTGATGCCATCTCGCGTTATGGTACGGGGTGCTCGGGATCGCGCTATCTGACAGGTACGATCAACTTGCACGTCGAACTCGAGAAACGCTTGGCCGCCTATCTTGGCTACGAGGACGTGCTCCTGTTCTCGACAGGCTATCAGACGGCTCTTGGCGTCATCAGCGGTCTTGTAGGCAAGGGCGACTACGTCATCTCCGACAAAGAGAACCACGCCTGCATCATCAACGGATGCATGCTGGCAAAGGGCGGATTTGCCGAGTTCGTACGGTACAAGCATAACGACATGGAAGACTTGGACAGGGTCATGTCCAAACTACCCGAAGACGCAGGCAAATTCATCGTTACCGACGGCGTCTTCAGCGTGTCCGGCGAGCTCGTCAATCTCCCCGACATGGTCACCGTCGCCGAGAAGTATGGCGCCCGCATCCTTGTCGACGATGCCCACGGTACGGGAGTCGTCGGTGTTGGTGGAAGGGGCACGGCAAGCCACTTCGGGCTGACACACAAGGCCGACCTGACGATGGGCACGTTTTCGAAGACCTTCGCTTCGCTCGGTGGCTTCGTGGCAGGACCAGAGCGCGTGATCAACTATCTGAAGCACCATTCGCCGGCCCTGATCTTCAGTGCCTCGCCTACGCCGGCCTCGGTGGCGGCGGCGCTGACAGCCCTCGACATCGTCGAGAAGGAGCCGTGGCGCATCGACAAACTCATAGCCAACGCCGACAGGATGCGCGACGGTCTGAGCGCCCTGGGATTCCATGTGATCGACTCCCGCACAGGCATCGTGCCGGTCGTGCTGGGCGACGTCGAGAAGACACTTGTGTTCTGGCGCAAGCTGTACGATGCCGGCGTGTTTGTCAACGCCTTCATCCCGCCGGGTGTACCGCCAACGTTGTCCATGCTTCGTACCAGCTACATGTCCACGCACGAAGCCGAACACCTTGATGGCGTTCTGAATGTGTTTCAGCAGGTGGGACGCGAGCTGGGTATCATCGAAGGTTGATGCATGCAGCTTCATGAGTTTGAACGCGGCCTTCACGGCCGCGTCGCCATCGTCACTGGTGCAGCCATCGGCAACGGCAGGGCGTTCTGCGAGCGTCTTGCCGAAGAGGGTGCCAGCATCGTCATTGCCGATGTTGCCGATGCGTCGGCAACGGCCGATGCCGTGCGCGCCATCGGGGCCGAGGTCCTGGTCGTGCAGGTCGATGTGACCAATCCGGATTCCGTTGCAGCAATGGTCGCAGCCACAATGAGCCGCTTTGGTCGAATCGACATTCTGGTACATAACGTTGGTCATTACAGCGAACTGCCGTTCGACCTGCTAACGTATGACGAGTGGACGTGCACGATGCGGCTCACACTTGACTCGCTCTACTTTACGATCCGTGCCGTGCTGCCGCACATGAAGAAGGCCGGATTCGGACGCATCATCTCGTTCTCGTCGGACACGGTATGGCTCGGAACGCCTTACCTGACGCATTATGTAACGGCAAAGATGGGCGTGATCGGCCTCACGCGATCGCTGGCCTCGGAAGTCGGCAAGCACGGCATCACGATCAACACCATCTCTGTTGGCCTTACGGCCACGCAACGTCCGGCAGGTGATGCCGTTTCACAGTCCATCCTTGAGAGTATCCTGCCGGCGCAGGCAGTTCACCGTGCCGACGAGCCCGAAGATATTGCCAACGTGGTCGCCTTTCTGGCCCTGCCGGCATCGGGCATCATTACGGGGCAGACCATCAATGTTGACGGTGGTGTAGCGCGACACTGAATCGGCTTGCATGCGTATTTTCAGCCCTTCACTTGGAGATAACGCATGCACCTCGGCTTCCGTCTCTCGATCACCCTGGCTGTCGCAATCGCTTGTACGGTTGCCGCCATTGCCGGTGACACCATTCGCGTCAAGACGCTGACCTTCGATGATATCACGAAGCGCTCCGGCACGTGGCAGTTTCCGCCCAAGCAGCGCTACGAGAAGGTGCTGATGGAGTACACACTGAAGTGCGACCCGCGCACAACGCAGGACCGCTTCGACTGTGGCGAGTGGGACTATCTTACGTATACCTTCGTGACCGATTCGACGGGCGAGTATGACTCGACGCAACTGTCGCAGGTGAACTACGTCGTTCGTCGATCCACGCCCGACTCGCTGCCATATCGCACGACGCCCGTCCCGCTACGACGTCGATTCCGCACGTTCACAGCTACCCGTGCTGCCGGAGCAACCGGCGATTGGGTGACGGTGGGTAGCGGCGGCCAGAACAACACGGCAATCCTGGATCCTCAGGGTAGCCGTGCCCGCTACATCTGGAAGGCCTCGGAACTCTCTGCCGCAGGGCTGTCGGCTGGTGCCATCAAAGGCATTCGCCTTCGCGGTCGCGCCGGCGTAACAGCTACCATGTTCACCGTGGCGATGAAGCTGGAGGCCAACGCCGTGCTGCCGCGTATGCTTGACAACGCCGGCTTCACGACCGTGATCCGGCGGTCAGTGACGTTCGGCGACAGTCTGCAACCGCTGCCCCTTACCACTCCCTTTACGTGGGATGGTACGTCGGATATCGTGGTCGATATCGCATGCCTTGGTACATCGGCGCTGCAGCCGGTTGCCATTGAAGCGTCAGCCGGTAATGGTCTGACGACGGATGCCTCGCGGTACGCTTACTCGTTTACGAATGGTGATGTGATCGTTGTTGACTCGACGATCGGTACCGAGCTCTCGAACGAGATCACCATTGCCTTCTGGTCATGGGGCGATGCAAAGAAGATGCCCCTTGCACATAACACGATGGAAGCATACGACTCGGCAGGCCGTCGCGTGGTGAACATTCACCTTCCGTGGGATAATGGCACGGTATACTGGGATTGCGGATACAATCCGGCAGACGGTGCGGTCGACCGGATCGAAAAGGCCGCGCCTGTTGAGTCATTTGAAGGACAGTGGAACCATTGGGCCTTTACGAAGTCGGCTTCTGGCATCATGCGAGTGTACTGCAATGGTAAACTCTTCCACGAAGGGAATGGCAAGACACGCTCGATGAAAGGCATTCGCAAGTTCCTGATCGGCTCGGGCGGCTCTGCTTCGTACGAGGGCCTGCTCGACGAGTTCCAGGTGTGGAACAAGGCGCTTGATTCGAACGACATCAAGTCCTACATGCATCGTTCGATCACTCCTTCGCATCCGCTTTACGACAATCTGATCGCCTACTTTACGGCCGAGAATGACAATGACCCCGCCGTGGCACGCGACATGTCGTCGTCGGGATACCATGGACAAATGGTGGGTCGTCCTACCCGCACCCGACTGCACGATGCCGAACTCGGCTATATGACGGCCAGCAATGGATCACGTCCGGTCATGGGATTCGAGACCGGCGACGTGACGACGACATCGACGCGCCGTGACATTGAATTCGAGATCGAAGCTAAGATGACGAGTGTGATCCTGTATGATCGTCCTGTCGAGTCCCGCATTTATCGTCCTGATGCTGCAGATCATCCCAGCGTGCCAACGGACACCATTCTGGTCCAACTTGCCGGCACGTACGTTATCACCGATGAATTCGGTGTGATCCAGGATTCGATCAGCGTACCTGCGGTCGAGACGTTACGGAAGAAGAGCCGCACCTACTACAGCCCTATCGTGACATGGGAGATCGGTCGCTACATCACACCATACGGCATCGGGCTGGACCTCGGTCCCAATGGCTTCAAGTGGATCTACGATGTCACCGACTACGCGCCAATCCTTCGTGATAACGTTACGATCAGCGCCGGCAACCAGCAGGAGCTCATTGACCTGACCTTCGTCTTCATCAAAGGCACGCCCATCCGTGACGTCAAGCAGATCGACCAACTCTGGGGCGTCTATGGTGCGTCATTCAATAGTATCCTTCAGGATAAGGCTCTTGCGCCGGTCGATGTGCCAATTGTTGCCGACGCCACAAACTTCCGGGTGAAGACGTGGTCGAGCGGACACGGCTTTGACAACCCCACGCAGTGCGCAGAGTTCTGTCAGCGCTTCCACAACATTTCCGTGAATGGCGTGAAACGCAGCGAGTGGCTGTTGTGGAAGGAATGTGGCGATAATCCGGTCTATCCGCAAGGTGGAACCTGGCTGATCGACCGTACCGCATGGTGTCCGGGTGCCCCGGTCGATCAGTACGATCACGAGATCACGCAGTGGATCACGCCCGGCAAGGTCAACACGATCGACTACGGCATCAAGCCCGACACGACTGCCGAGAACTGGGGCGACTGGGTCGTTTCGGCACAGTTGATCGGCTATGGCAACGTCAACCATAAGCTCGACGCCGCCGTCGACCAGATCATCAGTCCGAATACATGGGAGCTGTACAGCCGACAGAATCCGATCTGCGGCAATCCCGTCATCGTGATCCAGAACCGTGGCGAGAAGACCCTGACCGGGTTGAAGATCGAATACGGTGTTGATGGGGCTGCTCCCTCTACCTTCGACTGGAAAGGGTCATTGCCCTTCCTTGCGAAAGACACCATCGCATTGCCGATACCCGCATGGGGCGGTAGCGAAGAAAAGACGACGTTCCGCGTCACGGTGACAGCTCCGAATGGTGGTGCCGATGAATATGCCGCGAATGACGCTCTGACCACAACGTACGAACCGGCACCCGCGTACTACAATGATCTGACCATTGCGCTCAAGACGAACAACTTTGCGAATGAGCAGTACAGCTGGTCGCTCAAGAAGATCGACGGAACGACGGTTGCTTCGGGTTCGAACCTTGAAAGCAATAAACTGTATGAGCTTACCTACAAGCTGGATGACGGCTGCTACGAGTTCATCTTCGAGAACCGTCTTGGCTACGGTCTTGACTTCTGGTTCCTACGCAGTCAGCTTGGATCGGGTAGCCTGGCGCTGCGCTCCGGCAACCTTCCGCTGATAAACTTCGACCCTGACTTCGGAAACCGCGTGTGGCATCAGTTCAGCGTGGCGCCCAAGCCAACGATCGCTACGTCGGCCGACACGTTGGACTTTGGCAAGGTAGCGCCCGCAGGCAAGGCAACGCGTACCGTGCGTGTTACAGCTGCGAATGCCAAGGCTCTGAAGATCACGAAGATCATGGCATCGTCACTCAAGAGTTACTTCACGATCACGAAGTTCTCGCGCGATACATCGGGCGGTCTTACGCTCCAAGTCGGTGATACGCTCGAGATGGAGGTCGAATTCTCGTCGGCCGATGCCGGACGTCGTACGGGCACGCTGCGGATCGAGAGCAATGACATGCGGACACCAACCAAGACGATCCGACTGGTAGGCGAAGCGACAACGTCGTCATCGGTGAACGATATGATGCCCGAAGAAGTGGCAGCTATTTCGGTGGTGCCTAATCCCATTACTGACATGGGCGAGGCCGTGATCGAACTCACCGATGTGCCATCGTCGATCCGGCTTTCGGTGGTCGACATCCTGGGCCGAACAAGGGCCGTCGTCTTCGACGGCGTACCTGCATCGACGGCGCTTCGGTACACCATGCCCGAGGGCATGGGTGCCGGAACGTACACGCTGGTATGCGAAACACCGACGGGTATCACGTCGGTACCCTTCGTTGTTGCGCGCTGATGTACTCTCGGGATCCCGAACATGACCCTCGCGTTGGCGATCTGCTGGTGCCGCTGCAAGCGGTGCCGGCAGACGCGCTGACCGTTGTCATCGTCGGTGTGCCACAACATATCGGCGTCGAACGCAACGGCGGACGTCCTGGCGCGGCCGCCGCTCCTGCGGCGATCCGCGAACAACTCTTCAAGCTGGCAACGTCGGCCGTGATAGATGTGGTGCGCGACGGACGCCTTGCCATCGTTGATGCCGGCGACGTGCACACCGAAGGAAAGACCCTCGAGCAGATCCACGACGAGCAGGAAGACGTTGTCTATCGTCACCTGGCGAATGGTCGACTGCCCATCATGCTTGGTGGTGGACACGACACGGCCTGGCCGACGATTCGAGCACTCGACAGGCGCGGCGAGCTTTACGGTGTGGCGAACATCGACGCTCACGCCGATGTGCGACCGTTGATCGACGGCTCTCGAGCGCACTCAGGTTCGCCCTTCTATCAGATGCTCACGGCAACAACATCAGCGCTGGCACCGGCTGCCTTCGTAGAGTTCGGGCTTCAGCATCATGCCGTTGCGAAAGCACACCTTGACTTCCTGTCGGGCCACGGTGCGACCGTTCTGATGCTCGACGATGTGCGCCGCCGCGGCATCGCGGCCGCGTGGGATCGGGCCATGGCCGTGCTGACATCGACCGGGACGTCGTACGTGTCGCTTGACATGGATGCCTTTGCCTCGGCCTATGCCCCCGGCGTAAGCGCCCCGGCAGCCGATGGATTTGCTCCGCACGAACTTGGATACTGTCTGCGACAGATTGGACGTAACGCCACGCTCACAGCCATGGACGTGGTAGAGCTCAACCCAGCCTATGATGTCGACAATCGGACGGCCAAACTTGCGGCCACGATGATCATGGAAGTGCTGGCCGGCATCGCCGACCGATTGCGATCACGCTGAGGTTCGCGTAAGACGTGCTGCAGCTGCCGCAACGAAGGGGGCCACGAGTACGTCGACCGTGTAATGGACATGCTGTGCGATCAGCACAACACCAAGTGCAACGCTCATCGCGGCCAAGACCCGTCTGGCCCACTGCTGCGGCAGCACCATGCTGAGCACAACAAGAGTGCCGACGTGGCCGCTGTAGAACAGATCTCGCGTAAGCGGAGCGCCGGCTCCCGTAAAGGCTGACGCAACAGGATCCGTCAGCGGGATCATCGTTGCCGGAGGATCCAGCGGCAGTGCCCACATCATCATCATGCGGAACACCACATGCAGGGTATAGGCCTGCATGGCCCACATGAGCGATGCAGGTCGACGAAGCAGTAACGCGGCAGCGGCCAGCCCTGCCCCATACACCATGGTAAACGTGATCCAGGTCAGGTCAATAGGGGCAAACAGAATGTGGACGGGGTCTACAAAGGCCACACCACGCCGGAGTTCGACGCGGGCCAAAAACGGTCCATAGGCATAAACAGCCGCGATCAGACCGAGCAGACTCACGGCACCACGGACCAACAATTCCCGGTCGGTCCACACGTTCTTCCACGTCGTCATCGTCATACCCTCCTGCAAACGCTGTCCGCAAAGGTACGGCGCCGCCATTTCCCGTATTTTCGCCATTCACACCATCCCCCTGAAGGTCATAATGCCGGTAACGGAACCCAACAAGATCATCTTCTCCATGGTCGGTGTCGGTAAGGTGCACAAGCCTAACCGACAAGTACTGCGAGACATCTACCTGTCATTCTTCTACGGCGCCAAGATCGGCGTGCTGGGTTTGAATGGGGCAGGGAAGTCCACGCTGCTTCGCATCATCGCTGGACTCGACGAAGACTACCTTGGACAGATCACGAAGAACAAGGACGTCACCTTTGGCTATCTGCCGCAGGAGCCTGAGTTCGACGCCGGTAAGACGGTGCGCGAGATCGTCGAAGAA
>VFFB01000190.1 GCA_018882585.1 Candidatus Kapaibacterium sp. | reverse complement strand
CGACAAGCTGGCCGACAATGCTGTTCAAACAGAGAACATCAAGGACGGCGAAGTCAAGACGGCCGACATCGCAGATGACGCTGTTACGACAGTGAAGATCCTGGACGCGAACGTGACGACGGCGAAGATTGCCGACCTGAACGTGACGAACGGTAAGCTGGCAGCAGACGCCGTGACGAACGACAAGCTGGGCGACAACGCTGTCCAAACAGAGAACATCAAGGACGGCGAAGTAAAGACAGCCGACATTGCAGACGCGAACGTGACGACGGCGAAGATTGCCGACCTGAACGTGACGAACGGCAAGCTGGCAGCAGATGCCGTGACGAACGACAAGCTGGCCGACAATGCCGTTCAAACAGAGAACATCAAGGACGGCGAAGTCAAGACGGCCGACATCGCAGACGACGCTGTGACCTCTGCCAAGATCCCCACAGGCGCAGTTGCAGGCGATGAACTCGCTTCGACGGGCGTTACCGCAGCCAGCTACGGTGGTGTGAGCGGTACAACCACCAACATTGCAACATTCACTGTAGATCAAGATGGCCGCCTAGCCGCAGCCGGTGAGACAGAGATCGCAACAGTCGACAAGGGTACGCAATCAGATGTGACTCTTCGCTGGAACGGGTCGAAGTGGGTTCAAAACATGAATCTTACGTCAAAACCCTCTGGCGAAATGCAGGTTTCATCGACGGATGCCGGCAACACAGGTACGTTGCTGGTCTCAGGTTCGTTGATCGAGGCAAAGTCAACGGGAACGGGCGGTACATCAACTCTTGAGCTGAGCCCAACAGAGTTCAAGTTGAAGTCAATGCCTGATGCAATCGCCGTCACCGGTGCCGCTGGGTATCTCACGCTTGGTACGGCGCGTAACTACCTCTCAGTTGACGAGGGCTTCTCGCAGATTACGGTAAACGCTCGGAAAGAGCTGGGAATTACCAGCGAGACGTCGAGCATCATGCTGGATGCTGATACCAAGATCATCCTAGACGCACCAAGCACAGACGTCATTGGTAACATGACGGTCAGCACGCTGACCAGCGGTGGAGTTGTCAAGTCAGCTCCGGGTACCGGCCTTCTGTCAAACGGATTGGTCGTAGCCGGAGAGATCGCTGCAAACGCAGTGGGTGTGAGTGAGATTGCAACTAACGCAGTTGGTGCAGATGAATTGATCTCCTCGGGTGTTACCGCGGGCAGTTATGGAAGTGCAAATGGTACAACAACGTTCGTACCGTCATTGACCATTGATGTCGATGGCAGGATAACGGCTGCTTCACAAACACAAATAGCAACTGTGGATGCTGGAACAGCAGCGGACAACACTTTGCGTTGGAATGGCACAAAGTGGGTAGAAACAACGCGATTGAAGACAGGGGCTGATGGTGAAATGCAGGTGGCCGCAGATGATGCGACTACCGGCGACGCAGCGACGCTTCTGGTCTCAGGTTCATCGTTCAAGGCCATTACAACTGGAACGGGCGGAACATCAACGCTTGAGTTGACACCGTCACAGTTCCGTATCCAGTCTATGCCGGACAACATTAATATCACAGGCGGTGCTGGATACCTAACTCTGGGATCGCCCAGTAACTACTTCAACATAGACGAAGGCTTCGGTCAGGCCGGTGTGAATGCTCAAAACGAGGTTGGCATTTCTAGCAATACCTCGAGCGTTACAATCGATCCGGCAACCACTCTCAACATTGACGCTGTCACGACCGACATCACGGGCTCTGTAAAGGTGAGTACGCTAACAACCGGTGGCGTAGTAAAGTCTGATGCGACCGGCCTTTTGTCGAATGGTCTCGTGGAAACTGGAAACATAGCCGACGCTGCAGTTACGACGGCGAAGATCGCCGACAACGCAGTAACGACGGCCAAGATCCTGGACGCGAACGTAACGACGGCCAAGATTGCCGACCTGAACGTGACGAATGGTAAGCTGGCAGCAGATGCCGTGACGAACGATAAGCTGGCGGACAATGCTGTTCAAACAGAGAACATCAAGGACGGCGAAGTCAAGACAGCCGACATTGCTGATGCAAACGTGACGACGGCGAAGATTGCCGACAACGCAGTAACGACGGCCAAGATCCTTGATGCGAACGTGACAACAGCGAAGATTGCCGACGCCAACGTGACGAC
>VFFB01000101.1 GCA_018882585.1 Candidatus Kapaibacterium sp. | reverse complement strand
CTGTTCTATACAGCGGCCGACAATGCCGACGGCTATACAGAGCGAATGCGCATTGCAAGTACCGGTCTTGTTGGCATCGGCACTGTGCCTACGCAGATGTTGCATGTGATGAACGGCAACATCCTCATTGACAACAACGACAACGTGGCTCGAGAACTTCGATTTAAAGAGCCCAGTGGTTCAGGGTCGAACTACACAGCATTTAAAGTCGGCGCACAAAGCGCCGACGTCACCTATACACTTCCTACGGCTGCGCCAACGGCCTCTGGTCAGGTGCTGAGCAGTACCACGGACGGCGTGATGAGTTGGGTTACTGGGGGCGGTGGTCTTACATCGTCTACCGGGTGGGCCCTTGCCGGCAATACGGGATATTCGGCCAGCGGCTCTCTTGGCGGTGCGCCAACGGGCAGCTTCCTTGGCTCCTCAACGGGACTGCCTCTTAACATCGTCACGAACAATGCCATCCGCATGATCGTTGCCTCGGACGGTGCGATCTCAATGGGCAGCGGAGCGGTGTCGATCAATGCCGATCAGAACTTTGCCACGAACATCAACACCGGCACAAGCACGGGTGCGGTAAACATCGCTACTGGTGCAGCTGCCAAGACGGTTGAGATCGGCAGTACCAACACGACGGGTTCAACCACAATCAATGCCGGCACGGGTGGCATCCACATTGGTTCTGGTTCGGTTACTGGCACCCAGCCGATCAACATCGGCGTAGCTGCCACCGGAGATAAAACCGTTACCATTGGCTCAGTAGTAGGTGCAAGTACAACATCAATACGATCGGGTACGGGCGGCGTACTGATCAACAATGATTACAACCAGTTCACCAGTATCAACACCGGAACGAGTGTTGGAACGGTGAACATCGCCAACGGTAATGGGGCTACGAATCAGACCATCAACATCGGCAACGGAGCGGGTCCGAAGTTGGTTACCCTGGGCAGCACGAATGGGGCTAGCTCAACGACGATCAATTCCGGCTCGGCCGGTGTGGCCGTCAATGCCAGCAACAATCAGCCTACGAACATCAACACCGGCACAAGCACAGGTACGGTAACGATTGGTGGCAGCGGTGCACAAACCATTGCCATCGGTGATGGTGCGGCCAACAAGACGGTTACGCTTGGTAGCAGCACGGGCTCGAGCTCGACGACCATCCGTGCCGGTACGGGCAACCTTTCGCTTACGACATCTTCGTCGGGCGTGGTCACGCTGGGAACAAACAACACCGAACGCGTGCGTGTTGCCAGCAATGGCAATGTGGGGGTTGGAACCAACGGCCCTAACGTAATGCTCGACGTTGATGGTGGGTTTGCGGTGCGTCCGCCGGCAACCATCGACATCACTGCCGACAACCAAGAAGTTACGGTTGGTAACAGATCATCACTAGCCCTAAGCAGCAATGGCACGCCTGCCAACCGCACAATCACGTTAACGAACGGTACACAAACCGGGCAGCTGCTCTACATCATGGTGGCCGGCACTGCTGGTACAAACGGGATCGAGATCGCCGACAACCCCCTCGGCGCCAACACGAATCTGAGTGGTCTGGCACAGCTCGTTGACGGAGCCGTGATCACGCTGATATGGAACGGCGCCGACTGGCTCGAAGTATCACGATCGAACAACTAAGACGGTTTATGAATACCAACGCCATACATGCACGGTTCCTTTGCGTGATAGTCATGTTCGCAGCGGCTTGCACATCGGTGTGGTCACAGGGAACGCAGACATTCCAGACGCTGCGGCTTGTGAATCCCGCTGCGCCGACCAACGGTATCTCGCTGGCGCCGCCGTCGAATATCACAGCATATGCGCTGACCCTTCCCGCTACTGCTCCAACGGTGAGTGGACAATACTTAAGCAGCAATACCGATGGCACAATGAGCTGGGTTACGGGATTGACAGCATCAAGCGTGTGGACAACGTCCGGCAATGCAAGCATCACGAACGGTGGCACTCTTGGCAGTGCACCCACAGGAAGTTTCCTTGGCACGACGGATGCAAGGAATCTGTCGCTGGTAACCAACAATGTGATCCAGCTGCAGCTGTCAACAGATGGTGTGCTGAGTACGAATAAGGACATGTCTGTAAATAGTGTTACCGTCGGCCGTGGCGCCGGCTCGGCCACAACCACCAACACGGCAGTCGGCACAGGAACGCTATCGGTCAACTCAACGGGTATAGGTAACACCGGACTCGGCTACAACGCTCTGAATGCCAGCACGACAGGTCAGAACAACACAGCCATGGGTAAGGATGCATTGAAGGCCAACGCAACAGGTTGGGCCAATACAGCTATCGGAATAGGTGCGTTGACCGCTACGGATGCTTCTGATAACAACGTAGCCATTGGCGCCGATGCTCTAGTCGGCCACTCCGGGGGGCCCGGTAGCAATACGGCAGTAGGTACTGCTGCGGGCGCATATTATGGTGCCAGTGGGACGTCGTTGATCACGCAGGCAATGGGATCGACGTTCGTTGGTAATGAGACCCGGGGACTGACGAGCAGCTCGACGCAGGAGATCGTCATTGGTGCATATGCCCTTGGCAATGGTAACTACACGGCCACGATCGGCGACAATTCCAACACGGCGACGCACCTGAAAGGGCACCTGCATCTTACGTATCCTGCAAACAGTGCCACGGCACCGGAGCTGCGGCTGTTCGAACCAAGTACCAGCGGAGCCAACTATACGGCGTTGAAGGCACAGGCGCAGACCGCTAACATCACCTATACGCTACCCTCGACGGCCCCGACGACAGGACAAATGCTTAGCAGTACGAGCGACGGTACCATGAGCTGGGCGTCGGGACTGACGGCATCTACTGGCTGGTCAACGACGGGTAATCAAGGCCTGTCTGCATCAACGAACTTCCTTGGAAGCATCGATAACACGGACCTCGTTATACGACACACGAACACGGAAAAGGCACGAGTTACATCACAAGGTCTGCGCGTGATCAACCAAGGCACGATGCGCCCATCTCAGTGGGTGGCATCCTTCCAGAACATCGGCGGACCGGTCTATCTGGAGCTCCAGAATGCAGTTGACTCCAACAGTGGCGGTGGTATGTATATGGGTCTGCGCGGTACGGGTAACGTGGGCGACTCGGCCACGATCTGGAACTGGCAGGGTGGTCCACTGGCCTTCTACACAAGTCCCGTGAACCGCCAAGGCTTTGTTCGACTGTTCATCGATAATGACGGCGATGTGGGCATTGGCAGCCATATCCCTACTGCGCGACTGCACGTACGTGGTGGAGACCTTCTGATCGATACTGTTGGTGTTGCCGGTACGGCCGGACAGCTGCAAATGCGAAATCCTGCCGGGACCTTCCAAACGAACATCCGGGCTGGTGCGCAGACCGCCAACATCACCTACACGCTTCCAACGGCCGCACCGATATCATCGGGTCAGGTGCTAAGTAGTACCACAGACGGCGTGATGAGCTGGGCAACGGCCGGAGGTGGCGGCGGATGGCTAACCTCTGGAAACGACATCACCGAGGGCACAGACTTTCTTGGTACCACAGCAGCGGAACGTTTGGAGATACGCACGAACAACACGGAGCGGATGCGTGTAACGAGTGACGGCCTGGTATATGTGGGCGCGTCCAGTGGCCCAACGGCTCAACTGAACGTGGTGCCGGCTTCATCATCACGAGTAGGGGTGACTGTACGCGGTGCAGCGAGCCAGACAGGCGACCTGCTGGAACTGCAAAACAGCGGCGGCACAGACCTTGTTTCTGTAAGCTCTTCCGGGCTTGTCACAGGCACGGGCGGCGCAACCATCAGTGGGGCCGCCGTGAATCTGAACGACGCTTCGAACTTCAATGTGAACATTGCTACAGGCACAAGCACCGGAGCCGTAAACATTGGCACGGGCGCTAGCACCCAGACGATCTCCATAGGTAACGGTGCTGGTTCAAAAACGGTTGCTCTTGGCAGTACCAACGGGACGGGTTCAACGACAGTTTCAAGTGGCAGTGGGGGTATCAACATTGGACAGACACTGGATGGTAACATCAACATTGGCAGTGGAACAGGTTCGACCGGTACGCTACGTACCGTCAACATCGCAACGGCAACAAACCTCAGTCAGTTGCAGCTGAATATTGGCTCTACAACGGGAAACAGCTGGACAATCATTCGATCGGGGAACCATGCTGATGGCGTTGCGCTGAATCACGACAACGGAAACCCCGTCAATATTGGCTCGGGTTCTGGCGGAACACTTTCATCGCCTCAATCAATCAACATCGGATCCAACGTCGCAGGGGTCAAGACGATCGTAATCGGCAATAGCAATGTAAATGGAACCTCCGTCGGTATCGTAGGCAACAGTGTTGGGATCAACAACGCATCATCCGGTTCGATAAACATTGCCAACAGCACGGCAAACAGCAACACGATCACCATTGCGAGCCCGTCTTCGGGTACTGCAACGAAGACCATATCAATTGGCAGCTCGCTTGGATCAAGTGTTACCCGAATTCAAGGTGGATCAGTAGGACTGAATCTTAACGAAAACGTAAACCAGCCTACCAACATCAACACCGGTACGAGTACGGGCGCGGTGACCATCGGAGGCACAGGCAACCAGACGATCTCGATCGGTAACGGTGCTGCCAACAAAACGGTCAACCTTGGCAGCAGCACCGGCACCAGTGTAACGACCATCCGAGCAGGTACGGGCAACCTTTCGGTTACGACATCTTCGTCGGGCATCGTAACACTTGGTACGAACAACACGGAGCGAATGCGCATTGCGAGCGATGGTCTTGTTGGCATCGGAGCAACGTCACCCGGAGCGCAGTTGCATGTAACGACCGGTGCCGCTGCCACCAAGGGACTGATCGTGCGAGGGGCTGCCAGTCAGACAGCTAATCTGCTCGAGATACAGAACTCTTCAGCAACCGTACTCACAAGCGTGTCTACCGATGGGTCCATATCCGTGGGTGGATCCGCAACCGTTAGTGGAGCCATAGCCCCCACTCCGGGAGCACCGGCCACGGTTGCTGCGGATAACACAGCCATCACGGTTGACGCGAAGAGCTTCCTGCGGATAACCAGTGACGGTACACCGGCAAACAGAACCATCACGCTCAGCAACGGTCTTACCGACGGCCAGATCCTTGTGATCCGTGTCAGCGGTGGTGGCACGGCTGCCAACGGCATCGAACTTGCCGATGCCGGCAACCTTGTGCTGACCGGTGCTGCGACGCTTACCGATGGTTCGACCATCGTGCTGATCTGGGACAGCGCTGCGTCGTGGTTCGAGATCGCACGAAGTATCAACTAACGGTGCAATCATGTTGAATCATGCCATGCCGTCGCTCTTTCGCGAGCGATCAGCAACAACGGTGACGCAGTTGACCAGCGGATGTGCCGTACTTGTCGTGATGCTATTCACATGCGTGAACGTTCGTGCGCAGAGCGTCAGCTCCTATCATTCGCTCCGCTTTGTGAATTCAAGTTCGCCCACGAATTCCGTTACCCTTATTCCGCCTTCGGGAATTACGTCCTACTCCCTGCAGCTGCCCGGCACCATCGGCTCTGCCGGTCAGGTGCTGTCGAACGACGGCAGCGGACAGCTCTCGTGGTTGTCGGGCTCGCAAACAGCGATCTCATCGCTTACAGGTGCAACAGCAACAAGTTCGATCAGCAATGGTGCATACCATACCGTCTGGCAGTGGGATCAAGTCAACGGTGGAACAACGGCCCTCACGCTTTCAAGCAGTTCCACAGCGGCTGCGTCGAATGCACAAACATTGCTGAGAATCACGTCGTCGGGCAACAATAACAGTCTTTCGAACTCGGTATCGGTTGCCCTGAATGAGGGCACCTCCATGCTCGACGGAGGAAAGACGTTCGGCGTGGTAATCGATGCGCGTGGGGGAACGAATAACTATGCGCTCATTGTGAGTGCAGGCCAAAGCGTGCTTGCCAGAGAATCCGGCACGTCAGATAATTTTACCACACTTCGGCCATCGGCGATCCTGAACATCGGACGTTCAGATGTGTACCCTCCATTCGGCTCACTGAAGCTCACCAGCGGCACGCTGCTGACAACGCCGCAGGCAGGCGCGTGGGAGTACGACGGTACGGTGTTCTATAGTACGGTCGACAATGACGACCGTGGCGTGATTCCGTCAAAGTCATTCGTTGTGCTTACGGGTGATAACACATTGACGAGTCAGACGGCAGTACAACCACTGTTCGACGGTGGCGGTGGCTCTACAAATGGTCGCATCGTGCTGCCGGCCGGGACCTATGAGTTCGAGTGCCTGCTGTATCTGACGTCGCTTAGCGGAACAGGCACGTTTGGATTTGCATTCGGTGGCACGGCCACCATTGCCTCGCAACGATGGGCAACAGTTGGACGTAAGGTCGTAACTGGAGTTGCCATCACAGCCCCTGCTGCAGGCTCTGGCATCATGGCTACGGCCGCAGACCTTGGTGTCGTAACAGCTAACACCGGGACAGCTGGATGCGTTTGGATCACGGGCGTGATACGACTATCCGCCGGAGGCACACTCATACCGCAGATATCCTTAGAAACCGCAGCGGCTGCAATTGTCAAGAAGAATTCCTTCTTCATGATTTCACCGCTGGGATCGTCGACGGTAACCAAGATTGGAAACTGGCAATGATGAGGTATCACCGCGTCACCCATCGCGCGTTGGCTGTGGCATCCACGTGGCTACTTGCTGCCATGTTGCTATGTGCTCTGTCGGAGTCTTATGCGCAGGGCACCAAGACGCTGCATCGACTGCAGCTGGTACACCCTGGTGTGCCCACGGCCGGTATCACGCTGCAACCACCTGCGTCGGTGCCAACCTATACGCTCAACCTGCCGGCCACGGCTCCAACAGGTGGGCAAATACTGACGTCGAACGGCACCAACGGTCTGAGCTGGGGCTCGGCAGGTGCTTCATTCTCGGGCATCACGTCAAGCACCGCATCCAACACCATCGACAACGGAAACAACGCACTCACATGGTCATGGAGCGGGTCATCGTCGAACAACGCTGTGCTGTCACTGTTCGCTCCAGCACCTGTGACGCCCGCATTGACAGGCTTACGATTGTCTCTGACAGGTGCCAATGCAACGGCATCTCAAACGACAACAACACTTGCCGTATCAAACACGCGTACAGGGACCAACTCCACGAACTATGGACTGTGGATCTATGGCAGCGAGGTTTTGGGACCGGGTAATACTAGCGAAGACAATCCAGCCCTAACAGTTGTAAACGGCTTATCAGGTTTTGGAACAACGGCCCCGACAGCCATCGTGCAGATCGGCGCCGGAACCAGCACAGCCAACGCCGGTGCGCCGCTGAAATTGCACAATGGACGAGCCAACGTCTCGCTCGACAGCTACACGGCTACCAATGACTACAAGGCCGGAGAAATGACCTACTGGGATACGGTCTTCGTATCCAGTGTTGCCAACGACATGATGGGTACGATGCCATCAACCATGTTCCGGTGCGCAAATGATTCGGCCACGAATGTGGCTCATTCCAGTACCACATGGTATAATCTCTTTCGCTCGGGCACACCTCCGAACGTAACGTCGGTCAATCCCACCATTACACTCCCCAAGGGCACGTACGAGTTTGAGATCCTGTTTCTCATTACGACGGACTGGAAGTTCGGCTTCGGCTTCCTTGAGGGTGCTGGCAGTACTGTTGAGTACAGCTGGATGGCAACCGGCTGGCAAGGTGGGCAGTCTACGGTAGGGAATTCCAACGTTGTGACGCTGAATGTGGCGGCAACCAATACAGAGATCATTCCCACAGGAGGTTCGCAGTATACCCAAGTGTTTATCCGCGGCATTCTCCGCGTTACGTCCACCACCGCCGACCTGACGCCGCAGATATACATCAACACGTCCAGTAACAGCGACAACGTATATCGCAACAATTACATGAAGATCTCGTGCCTCGGTGCGGATAACGTCAAACGTCGTGGGAAATGGGAATGAAACTGCAGCTGATTCACTTGGTTGTGCTGATAACCTGTGCAACACTGTCGGCAGTGAATCTGTGCGCACAGGGCAGCTCGTCCGAGTTCATTATCCGACTCGTCGATCCGGCCAATCAGGCGGCAGGCATCAGCATCGGTGCATCATCGACCATGGCAACGTCGTACACGCTCACGCTGCCCCCTGCACAGGGAAGTGCCAATCAGACGCTGACGTCGGACGGTTCCGGCGTTCTGTCATGGTCGAACGGCGGCGCTGCTTCACTATCGTCGCTGACGGGCGCCGTAAGCAGCTCGCCCGACGTGCGGCATTACCATCCGCAAACGTGGACGTGGAACACACTTGGTGCAACGACTGCGCTGACGCTAAGCTCATCGCACACATACACAACCACGGGTTATACTGGTGCGATCACACTCTTTAGCTCGGCTTTAAACCAGAATGCAGACACTGTTCGTGGGTTGTTTGTTGAGAATGCGCATACAGGAACAACATCCACAAACATCGGCATCGACGCTTCGGCATCTGGTGGATCGCTTAACATCGGATTGCAGGTGACCCGCGGCAACTCGGGCTTTCTCCTTTCTGCCGGCACGCTTCCAAGTGCCAGATTTCACATCGGCGCCGGCACGGCCACGCTTGCTCCGCTGAAATTCACCAGCGGAACAAACCTGACAAATGCCGAAAAGAGCGCCGTCGAATACGACGGAACAGTGTTCTACACCACCATCGACACCTTGGCACGAGGCGTGCTGCCGTCAAAGTACTTCGTGATTTTGGATGCCGACAACACGCTGACGAGCTCGACAGCTGCACAGGCAATCTTTGATGGCGGGGGTGGACCAACAAATGGCGCTATTGATTTGCCGACGGGTATGTATGAGTTTGAAATGCTCATCCACCTGACGTCACTATCCGCAACATCAGGTTTTGTAAGTCTCACATTCGGCGGTACATCCACCCGATCTTCCTTCAGCTGGAGGTCGTTCGGGGCCAAACCTGCAGACGTCAGTGCTCCTAACGGGTCGGTAGGAAACTACTTTACATCTACCAACGCTGCTGCGTCTGCCGAGCTCTCTACAGCCACAACAAACACGGCGGCTTGGTATCACGTAACCGGAATCATTCGCATCAGCGCAGCCGGCACGCTGATACCAAATATCACGCTATCTCAAGCCGCTGCAGGAGTCGTGAAAAAGGACTCCTACTTCAAGATCAACCGCCTCGGTTCGGAAACCGCCGCCAACGTCGGACGTTGGAAGTAGGGGCGAGAGGCAGTCTCGCCCGTTGAGACGCCTGTAGGGGCGAGACGCATGTCTCGCCCGTTGTAACGCATGTCTCGCCCGTTAAACGGTGATGCAT
>VFFB01000100.1 GCA_018882585.1 Candidatus Kapaibacterium sp. | reverse complement strand
CGGCGGTACTGCGCTGAAAGCCCTGATCCTGCGACCCCGCGCTGATCACCTGCACGTTGTCGCGATTGGTGTAGACGGAGTAATACTGGCTGACGTTCAGCGAGTAGAGCGAGATGTTCTCGACCGTCTTCAGTCCATCGAAGGAACGATACAAGCCACCGTCTGTACTAACAAAGTTTACTTCCCTGCCGTCCTTCGTGACAAATGATCGGAAGCCCGGGATGTCGGCGTGGAGTTTCTCAACCGGTTTCCCGTAATACTCCCACCATTCGTTCACAAGGTTCCACGTTGCCCCTTGATCTGTGCTGCGTACAACATTTACGCCGCCGAAGAACCACGACCGGGGCTCGTTGACGGTGCAGCCGATGGATTGTCCGGAAAAGGGACCAAATCCAACCTCGCCCTTCCGTGTCCACGTCACGGCATCACTGCTCGAGTACATCACCGTCTTGCCATCACGCGTGTGAGCTGCTATCCAGTCGCCTTGCACGCCGGCCACGATGAAGCCGCCGTCGGATGCCCAGGGCCATTTCGATCCGATCACACGGAGCGTACCATCGTCGGACATATCATACGTGGTATCGTTGGCCATGAACAACACGTCGTGTCGTCCGTCGCCCCATAGGGCTCGACGTCCATCGAAGAAGCGAACGCGCTGGAAGGACTGTCCGCTATCGACACTGCGGTACAGGACACCTTTAGCACGCCAGTCGCTGCCATAATCCCATTCCACCCCCATGGCGATGATCTCCATACGATCTCCTACCATGCGCGTCACGGCATGTTCGAACCATCCCCAGCGCTGCATCTCGGTCAGACCTTCCGATTCGCGCCAGATGCCCTCGCGCTCGCGGTACCAGACGCGAGGTGAAGAGCTGACCACGACCAGGCGTTCACGCGAGGCGTCGAGCTTGATATTCTTGATCAACCGCGGCGTCTGGATGCGTTGCTCATCGTTGAGACAGGTCCAAAAGCTTCCGCCGATGTCACCCTCCCACACCGTGCCGCCATCGCCCCCAACCCAGCAACGGCCGTTCACGGTATCAACCTCTATGGCCCAGGTACGTCCTGCCTGATTCACGCTGCCTACTTCGGTCCACCGACGTGCCTGTGGCACGTCACCAGACGTCTTGCGCCGAGCTCGTTCTGCCGAGCGTTCGGCACGCACGGCATCCTGCACCAGACGCCAGTCGAGGCCCGGCGGAACGTAATGCAGTTGATCAATGTAGGCTTCACGCTGACGTCGGTGATCGGCGCCCTCGCGCTGGCCTATCGGTATCTGCGTCTGTGCAACCGCAACAGTCGCCCAAAGGAGCATGACAACGTACTTCATGACTCCAAGATACGGCCACGCAACGGCCTTGTAAACAGTGATGTCAAGCTCGACGTGCTATCATCACGATCGACGCCATGGTGATGGCCGACACCACAAACAACATCCAGTGTGGCATCCAAGGGGCAAGGGCTGCACACATCAGCGGCCCCGTCAGGTTACCCGCAAGCGTTGCGCTCGAGGCCATGCCCATGATGCCACCTTTACGTCCTGCCGGCGCACGGCGCGTGAGCTCGCCAAAGACCAACGGTTGCAGGGCACCGGTGGCAATACCCATGATGGCGCGGATGGGAAACAGCCAGTGATAGGTTGGAACGAAGGCCTGTGCAAGCATGCCCATCGAGACAACGCCGGCCGCAGCCATCATCGTGGGACGGAATCCAAGCCGATCACTGCGTGCCCCCCACCAGGGGCCGCTGATCACGCTCATAATGCCCACAAGGCTGACGATCGTACCCGTGATGGATGACAGCACGTAGGATGGCGCGCCTAGCTCGGCCAGGTAGTACGGATAGATCGGCGACGGCAGCATAAGCGCCGTCTGCACGATGAACAACGTTAGCAGCAGATACCGCAGCATCGGCTCACGCACAACGATTCGCATGTTCCGAAGCACGCGCGGTGGATGACCATTCACGGCGACGCGTTCCTCGACGAGATTCGACCACAGGATGTACGAACTGATGGCGCACAGGCCACCCACAACGAAGAACACAACGTTGGCACCGGCAGCATCGCTGATGGCCCCGCCGATCAGCGGTCCCACCACCGTTCCTGCGGCAACGCTGGTCTGCAACGTCGACAACGCCATTCCAGCATGTTCCGTGGGCGTTTGCGTAGAGACAAAGGCATTATTCGCAGCGATGAATCCGCTGACAGCGCCTTGCAGCAAACGCAGGAAGAGCAGCACCCAAACGTTCGGAGCAAAGCCCATCAGCGCAACGGTCAGGCCAAGGCCAATCACAGCCCGTATCACCATCGTCTTTTGTCCGAACCGGTCGCTCATTGCCCCCCACACCGGCGTCATGATGCTCGATGTGATGAAGGGTGCCGCATTGATCAACCCGGACCAGAACGCTGCATCCTGCTGGGGCACGCCTAACTCGCGGACGTAGAGCGGCAGAAACGGCAGCACGGCACTCATGCCGATCATGGCCACGAACTGCGCGAACCACAGGACGATCAGGTTGCGCTGCCACAGCTCGCGCGACATTGCGGACCGCTCAAACATGAAACGCAACAGCGGGTGTTTCATCGACGGCGCACGTACATCCAGGCAGCGCCGCCGGCAGCCAGCATGATACCGATGGGAATGATATTCTCGAGTGCCGCTGCCGGATAGAAGGCAGCAAGCATGCCAATACCGGTGAGCGTGCCGGCCAGATGCGCATCATGGCCTACGTTGTCCCACTGACCTCTTGCACCGATCACGCTGTACACGATGAAACCGGTGCCAACGATCCACGCGGGCAGCGGGATGGGAACGGGAAACACCATCATGGTCATATCTGGGAAGGCCGCCGTGGCAGCACCGACAACGGCTGCAACGCCACCCGAGGCGCCGAGGGCGCGATAGCCCCAGTCATGACGGTGCAGGATAACGGCGACGAACGAGGCGATCATCACGCCTGTAACATAGACCATGCCGAAACGCCAGGGGGCGATGACGTGCTCGAGAAGTGACCCGAACATATACAACGAGAACATGTTCACCAGCAGGTGCATCCAGTCGCCATGCAGCAGGGCCGACGTGAAGAGCCGATACCACTGGCCACGCTCCTCGATGGCACCAACGTGTAAGATGAACCGCTCAAGCAGTGAGATGTTCCTAAACGCAGCGATCGTGACCGCCGAGGTGGCGATCACGATCGTAAGTGTCAGCAATGGTATGTCACCGCTCACTGCGGCATGCTCATCACAACGGTCTGCGGCGCAATGCCGAGTTTCTGTTCAAGGTCGGCAATACGGGATCGCAGATCAGATGCTGCATTCTGCATGTCGGGTGACGGATCCGTCATAGGATACTTCGCTTCTAGTGAACGTGCAACCTGCAGTGCCCCGCGAAGGTCCTTCTCGCGAAGTTTCTTGCGGATCTGCAGTTCATCGATCATGAAGTTGATGTACGGATTGCTCGAACCCTGTGAGAAGCGGCGATACGCCTGTGCCGCCTGATCCCACTTGCCCATGATGGTGTACGCTTCGGCCGCAATGCGCTCGGGACGCATATTCTGATCAAGCTGCGGCTCGAAGGGCTCAAGCGCGGGATTGCGGATCAGCACATCAGCGCTTTCCAGCAGCAACTGCGCCGCAGCATCGGCGTTCTTCTGGTCGCCCGCCTCCTGGAAGAAGTTGGCAACGCGATACTGCAATCCAAGCCCCATCGGGAATTGCGTGGGCGAGATGTACTCGTTCATCTTCTGCATCACCTTCGCTGCCTTTGCCGAATCCTTCTTGTCGAACAGCAGGTAGTTGGCATACTTCAGGAAGACGTTGCGGTAGTTCATCAGGTAGCCACGATGGACGTCGTCGTAGTACACTGCCGGATTGCTCAGGTTGCGGAACTTCAAGCCGTAGGCGAAGTCCTTGGAATAGTTATTTGTATTGTCAACCTGCAACAGCGTACGGTCCATCACCTCTTCGTTCATACCCTCGCCAACAATGGATCGCTGGGGGGCAGGGCATACGCGGAAGCACATGCCTTCGAGACGCAGGTAGTTGTCAAGGCCGATGAATTCGCTGGCCCATGACGGATCGCCGACCGACGTTGAGAAGTAGACCGGACGTGTGAACTTCGTCTGCTTCAGGATATCCAGCACAAGCTTATGCTGTACGCCGATCAGATATGTCGGGCCCTCGCCGCCCTCGGCCTGACGCATCAGGTTGCCACGGAAGGTCCACGTCATCTTGCCCGAAGCAATGATGGCAGGATCGTTGGTAAACTTTGAAAGTATCTTGGGGTCGACGTCAATGGTCTCGATCCGCTCGGCACCAAACTCATAGGTCAGCGCACGAGGATCATCCTCGGGCACCGTAAGCGACTCATCGCTGAACGTGAGCGGCACGCTCTTGGCACCATACGGTTCACGATTCTTGAGCTGCTCGATGTACCAGTTGGTCTGTCCAAGCGAGAGATTCACCAGACGCACGTCACGGCGCACGCCGGCCACGTCTTGCAGGTACCATACAGGAAATGTGTCGTTGTCGCCATTCGTAAAAATGATGGCGTTCGGTTCGGCTGATTGCAGGATGTTGTAGGCATAATCGAAGGCAAGGTAGTTGCCGGCGCGGCTGTGAATGCCCCATCCCTGAGCGGCCATGTTGACCGGGACGACGGCAACCAGAGCGGCAAGCGCTCCGGCAAGTGCCGGTACGCTGTTGCGCAACCGCTCGACGATGGCAAAGGCACCGAGGCCGATCCACATGGCGAAGACCATGAACGAGCTAACGTAGAAGTAGTCACGCTCGCGCGGCTGCGGGTTCTGTTGGTTCTGCTGGATCGCCGCAAGAACGCCTGTCATCAGGAACAGGATCAGGTAGACCGACGCCATCTTCCAGTCACGCATGAAGTGGAAGAACATGCCGACCAATCCCATCAGCAATGGCAGCATGTAGAAATTCACCGGGAACTTGTCGCCGTAACCGGTCTTGTGATTCCACTGGTCAACCTCTTTCTGCTTCACGTGCAGCGGCGAGTACGACGGTGCATCCTGGACATCGCTGGTACGTCCCGAGAAATTCCACAGGAAGTAGCGGATATACATGTGTCGGATCTGATAGTCCCACATGTATTCAAGTTCGGCGCCTGTGGGCAGCTTCCATGCCCCATAATCAGGCTTACGGAATTGTGTGCCGTCCTTCTTCGTGACCGTCATGTACGGCGGCGATGTCCAAGCTCCATACTTCCGATAGTTCCGAATGAAGCGCTCTTCGGCTTGATATCGACGGGGCCAGTTGGGGGCCTTGCCGTACTGCTCGCGACCCAGGTATGAGACAAGCTTCGAAAGATCTTCCGGCTTGTTCTCGTTCATCGGAGGGTTGGCGTTGGAACGGACAAGGATGTGTGCGTACGTGGTATATCCCAACATCAGCAGCACAAACGTCGAGCAGGCCATGGCAAGCACACCATGATTGGTGCGACGTCCATAGAACATGCCGTACACGGCTGCAGCAATGATGCCGATGGCAGCCAGCGTAAAGATCATGCTGTCGCCGGCAACCCACTCTTCGGCCTCGGTCTTGAACGGCAGATTACCTGCCAGCAGAGCCGGGAACTTCAGGATGATACCAGAGTAGATCACGGCGAACAGACCTACGCCAATGGCGCCTGTTACCAAAAGCCCCTTGATGCTAAGCTCGTACTTGCGCAGATACACAAGCAGCGTGATCGAGAATACCGTGAGGATAGACAGCAGGTGCACACCGATGGACAGACCGATCATATATGCGATCAGCAGCAGATACTTCTCGCTTCCCTCCTCGTCGGCACGTTCGTTCCACACCATCATGAGCCACGTGATCAGCGCCACGAAGAGCGACGATGCGGCATACACTTCGGATTCGACGGCGTTAAACCAGTGCGTGTCTGTAAACGCAAACGCCATGGCACCAACAAAGGCCGAGCCGTAGACCATCAGGGCGTTGCCCATGTCGGACATGTCGCCTTTGAAGAAGTTACGGATGACGTGGACCGTAATGAGGTACAGCAGCCATACCGTGAAGGCAGACGCCACGACAGAGACCAGATTGACGCGCCAACCTTCGTCACCGAATGGCAACAGGTGAAAGACCTTGCCAAGCATCAGGAAGAGCGGCGCTCCCGGCGGGTGCGGAACCTGCTGATTGACGGCTGCTGCCGTGAACTCACCGCAGTCCCAGAACGGCACCGTCGGCTGTACCGTCAACAGGTAGGTAATGAACGAGGCGACCAATGCCAGGATGCCAAAGGCCGTATGGAGGTTCTTGTTCGTGCTCTGCATATCCTCTTGGACAGGTTATGGGTGGACTGGCAAAGATAGGACATGCCTCCAATTGCTCAGCGCAGAAGAATCACCCGCCGGACATGCACACCACGGTGATCATACACTCGCAGCGTGTACACACCTGTAGCAAAGGCGGAGAGATCCAGGCTGCTGCCAGCTGGCACGGGCATGACGCCGCCCTGGGGATCGACAAGTTCGATCGCGGTGACCTCCTCGGGCGAACGCAGATGCAAGATGCCCGTGGTTGGATTCGGCGAGATGCTCCATGCCATAGCCTCGTCTTCATCAACCGACGTTAGGGACGACGAGCCACGCAACACCGCCACACTGTCGGTTCCTCCGGCATCCGAAACAAACCGCACCGTGGCCGTATGCGTCGCACCTACCTGCCCCTTGGGTGAATACGTCACGTACCAGTTGTAGATCGACTTTGCCGGAACAATAATCGGCAGCGTGTCAAGCCCACGTGTATTCCCAAAGTGGCCTACGGCCAGGTCGAGCGTATCGCCCGCTATTCCGCGAATGGTCAACGGCACATCACTCGGGTTCTGGATGCCCAGCTGCCGCTCGATGCCAAATGACGCAGGTGAAACATCGACCCAATCCTGATCCTGACAGATGATGGTGGGGCGGGCGAAGAACGACCGCATGACGCCAAGAGACTGATCAAGACATCCAACAGTAGCGATCAACGTGTCGATGACCGTGCCCGCAGCCCTACGCGAGGGACGACAAATGATCACTTCGGCCTGCGCGCCGGCGCTTAGTTGCAGCTGAGATGGCGCGATGATGATGCCTGGATCGCCCGACGACAGACGAATGCTCTGCAGGTTGGCAGTAGCGCTGGTTGGATTGCGAACGGTGATCGTGCGGCATGCCAAAGAGTCGATATGTACCGGAGGCGTCGTCGCCGTCACGCGATCCGCTTGGACGCGGGGCGCACGTACCTTCGGATCGTACACATACGTCCGCGTTACCCACGAGCCCGATGCCGCTTGTACACGTATCACACCACGCCCGAGTTTGGCCTTATCCACGAACGTGACACGATACGCCGAGGTTAGCGAGACATTCGCCCTGAAGGTCGTATCGACGCTGAGCTCCGCGTTCTCGAGCGTGTCCGCGGCGATGGCGAGCAAGGCCGTGCATGGCGTCGCGGCATGACGCAACTCCACCGAGGCGCTCGCATCGCAATCGAATACGTCGGTTACCACGACGCTATCGCCACAGCTTGTTGCGAAGTCATAGCCGAGTGTCGTACCATAGGCACGCCCCTGCTGCAGTCCGTCAAGTGAACCATATGTCCAGGCATGCCAGCGAACTGAATCATGCACCGACTGTAGCCAGTGCTCCCCAGACGTGACGGGTGTGCGAACGTACGAATACGGTGTGCCGGAGATCGGCTTGGGCGTGAACCGAAGGAGCGTTGATTGTCCGTCAAGTCGGATGTTCGACTCCTCTCCGGTCTTGAACACTACCGTAAGGAAGTTATCCAATCCTTCCACGGCAGAGAACGCACCATAAGAGATAGCGCGATCCATGGATGGAACCATCTGCAGCATGGGCATTCCAGCTTCGACAGTAGGATGGCCTAGTACGTGCTCCGAGCTTCCCTTCGAGCCTATGAGCGCCGGTGGAACGACGTATGCAAACGACTTGCCGTACTGTCCAACTAGAACCGGCTTGCTTGCCTCCCAGTACGTTGCCTGGTCAACAACCATTTCGAGATGCGATTGTCCGCGTTGCAGTGTTGCTACCGTGCGCATACCCTGACCGTCGGCGCGCATGGCTGTGATCGTGGTATTGTTGTCAACGGCTACGAACCGTATCACATCACCTCGATCATCATCAATTCCGTACTGCGGTAATGCACCTTGCGGACGTCGTGTCGGGGTGTACATCGTCGGTACCGTAATGAATGATGTTCCGGCCATCGATGTCGGCATCAGTACATCATGCACGTTGTTCCGCACAAAGTGCGACTCTGCAGCAAACATTCCCGTTGGGGGCAGCACATCAGGCATACGAGCGATCGCAGCCTTCGTCGTACCCGAGATAACGGCAACAGGCTTTGACGCCGTGATCGTTGTGCCACTCAGATCTGTGGACGTTCGGCGGACACTGTCGGCCACGATCCTGTCTTTGATGATGAAGGTCTGTCCAGCATTGAGTCGTACCGTCCTTGTTTCGCCGGCCCGCAGCGACGGATAGCTCTTGCCTCCTTCGGTTGCAATTGTTGGCACGTAGGTAACATCCGTCGAGTCGTGCGCAGCAACGATCAGTATCTGCGATGGCCGGTTCTTATACCCTGCCGCCACCGTACCGTAGCGATCCTGATACATATTCATCGAGATGTAGCTCGTTCCCCACGCCTCAACGGGCACGTGTCGCGTCATCTCGCCATTGCCCATCCACGCCTGCTCGGTATAGACCGAGATCGGCGCCGTGGATTCTATGCGAATGCCGAGGCCGCGGATCTCCTCTGACTCGACTTCTGTTGTCGAAGTAACGCCGTTCATGTAGGACAGCGATATGCTCTTGCTATACCGCCGGCCCGGCTCGATCGTCACCGTCTCATCCATAGCCGTGATCGCAGCATCCGTTGTCGCATTCGTGATCCTCACCTTCGCCGTGTATCTCGACATGATGTGGATGCGCATCGGACTTGACATCGGCTTTTCCGTTGGCGCTGCATACACCTGCGGGAATGCGACGAGGTATACCAGGCCCTCCGAGACTGCACCTGCACCTCGACGCTCCGTCTCCTGTGCAGCCGTCGATGCCACGGCAACCAACATCATCCACAACACCGCGGCCGAAAGCTGTGTACGGTGATTCATCGTCATGCGCATGGTCATTCTTTCATTCTCGGATGGAGGGGGCAAGGCATTTGCGTTGGGCCAACCCAAAATGCAAACGGCTTCGGTGAACACCGAAGCCGTTTGTGATTTGCTGGGATCGCCCACGACTGAAGCCGTGGTATCTGCCCACGACTGAAGTCGTGGGTCATGTTAGCGCGAGTAGTACTCGATAACGAGCGGAACGTCGCAGACAACATTGACC